>CAOJQZ010000031.1 GCA_948441955.1 uncultured Lachnospiraceae bacterium
AACAGAGGTGAATCTATGCATAAAGAATATTTAATGGGAAATGAAGCTATTGCCTTAGGCGCCATTGCCGCCGGCGTTAATCTGGTATCCGGCTACCCCGGCACCCCCTCCTCGGAGGTACTGGAAACTGTGGCAAAGCGCAGGACATCTGATATTTATGTGGAATGGTCTGTCAATGAAAAAGCAGCTATGGAGGTGGCGGCAGGAGCCGCATATACAGGCGCCAGAAGCATGGTGACTATGAAGCAGGTAGGGCTTAATGTGGCCTCCGACCCCCTGATGAGTTTAGAATATATCGGTGTAAAAGGCGGCATGGTTGTTCTTGCGGCAGACGATCCGGGGCCTATTTCCTCGCAGACCGAGCAGGATACGAGACATTTTTCCGCGTTTTCAAAACTTCCCTGTTTTGACCCTTCCGATCCCCAGGAGGCCTATGAGATGGTACAGGAAGCCTTCGAATATTCGGAGAAATATGAAACTCCCGTTTTTCTGCGGCCCACTACCAGAGTATGTCACGGCTATGCCTCTATTACTGTAAAGGACGAAGCAGAATATAAGGTACATAATTTTGAGGGATTCGCAAAGGATTCCGGACGGTGGGTTGTCTTTCCCCGTCTATCTTATCAAAATCACATGAAAATTGAGGCGAGAAATCAGACGCTTGCCGATGATTTCTCTGAATACAGCCGGAACCGCATCTATCAGGCGTGCAGAAAGAACGTCTTATTAAAGAAAGGAATTGCCTCCGGAGGCATCAGTTTTGCTTATGCCGTTGAAACACTGGAAGATCTTGGCATGACGAAGCTTTTTAAGGTTTCTACCCCTCATCCGTTTCCCGAAAGACTGGCTCTTTCCTTTCTTGAAGGTCTTACTGAGGTGCTTTGTATTGAGGAACTAGATCCGGTTATTGAGCGGGAGCTTACTTATATCTGCGGAAAATATCACCTTCCGGTAAAAATATACGGAAAGCTTACGGGACATGTAAAAAATGCCGGAGAGAACAGCCGGGACAGCGTACAGGAAAATATCAGGCAGTTTCTTCTGATGACTTCTGATTTTTCAGATAAGGCTTCTGCAGATTCTGCTCTGCCCACAGACGCCTTGCCCTCTCTTCCGGTAAGGCCTCCGGTTTTGTGCGCAGGATGCCCCCACCGGGCTTCCTTCTATGCGGTAAAAGCCGCCATGAAAGGAAAGAAAACCATTTTCTGCGGGGATATCGGATGCTATACGCTTGGAAACGCCATGCCGCTTGATATGGTAGACACCTGCCTGTGTATGGGCGCAGGGCTTGGAATCGCCCAGGGAGTCGGACACATGGAGCCTGATACAACTTGTTTTGCTTTTGTAGGGGATTCCACATTTTTTGCTTCTGCCATTACAGGGGTCATAAATGCTGTATATAATCAGGCGGACATGACTTTAATCATACTGGATAATTCTACCACTGCCATGACCGGACATCAGCCCCACCCCGGTACAGGACGTACCATGATGGGGGAAATGGTTCAAAAAATTGACATAGAAGCTGTGCTTCGGGGCATCGGGCTTCGGGTTGTTGAGACGGTAAACCCTCTGGATTATGGATCTTCTGTGGAATGTGTAAGACGAGTGGCAGAGGAACCCGGCGTAAAAGCAATTATTTTTAAATCTCCCTGTATTGCGCTTGCAAAGCCCTCTGGCAGTATGACAATCCGTTCAGACAAATGTATGAATTGCCGAAAATGTATCCGGGAGCTTGGCTGTCCGGCACTGGTGATTTCAGAAGGGCAGGTATCGATTGATGCTTCTCTGTGCACCGGCTGCTCCCTCTGTGGACAGATCTGTCCGGCAAATGCAATCTGCCCTCCGGCAGAGAAGGATAAGGGAGGTGTCTGTCATGAATAAGAATATCATCCTCTGCGGCGTAGGAGGACAAGGTACGGTTCTTGCTTCGAAATTAATTGCCGCTGCCGCCATGAAAAAGGGTCTGTCCGTTATGGGCGCAGAGACCATCGGGATGGCCCAAAGAGGCGGAAGTGTGTTCAGTCATATACGAATCGGAAAGGGCTGCCTCTCACCTATGATTGCCCAAGGTACTGCAGATGTGATACTTGGATTTGAACCGGGGGAAGCTGTGCGGATGCTTCCTTATTTGAAAAAAAGCGGGCAGGCAGTGGTCAGCGCCCGGGGCATCATGCCTGTGACGGCTGCGCTTTCCGGGGCCGCCTATAAAAGTGAGAAAATGCTTGCTTATCTGGAGAAGCAAGTGGAGCACCTTCTTGTGGTTGACACGGAAAAAGCCTGCCGGGATATCGGCTCTCCTAAAGTGCTTAATATTCTTCTTTTGGGTGCTGCTGCCCACAGCGGAGCGCTGGGGCTGTCAGACGAAGATATCAAAGAGGTTATAAAAGAACATGTTCCCGAAAAATTCCATGACATGAATTTACGGGCGCTTGCGTATACCCATCCGGACACCCCGTAATTCATGCCATATATCCACAGGCATCATATCGTATATTAAGAAAGGAAAAACAATATTATGCAGATATCAGATTTACAGCTCAGTCAGGTTAACAAACAGATAGAGGCTCTTCGGGCTGCCGGAAGCTTTTACGGCAAAAAGCTTAGTGATGCCGGTATCTCCGGTATTCATACGCCGGAGGATTTTGAAGCTCTTCCGTTTTCTGAAAAAAACGATTTACGGGAGGCTTATCCCCTGGGACTTATGACTGCGCCGGAGGAAAGCATTGTACGGATTCACTCCTCATCGGGAACCACCGGACTCCCGGTTATCATCCCCTATACTGCAAAGGATGTGGACGACTGGGCGGTTATGTTTGCCCGCTGCTATGAAACAGCCGGTATTACGAATACGGACCGTATTCAAATCACGCCGGGATACGGCCTTTGGACCGCAGGCATCGGTTTTCAGAACGGCGCTGAAAAGCTGGGAGCCATGGTAATTCCTATGGGACCGGGAAATACAGATAAGCAGCTTCAGATGATGATGGATATGAAAAGTACGGTAATCTGCGCCACCTCCTCCTATGCGCTGCTTCTTGCAGAAGAAATTGAAAAGCGGGGAATCAAGAATAAGATTCATCTGAAAAAGGGAGTCATCGGTTCCGAACGGTGGGGTGAGAAAATGCGCCAGCGCATTAAAAATGAGCTGGGTATTGAGCTTTACGATATTTACGGACTGACGGAAATCTATGGACCAGGTATTGGTATCAACTGTAAATATGATACTGGAATGCATTACTGGGATGATTACCTTTATATCGAGATCATGGATCCGGTGACCTTAAAGCCGGTTCCTGACGGGGAAATGGGCGAGATCGTCATTACCACTCTTGTAAAAGAGGGGGCCCCCCTCATCCGTTACCGTACCCACGATCTGTCACGTATTATCCCGGGAGAGTGTCCTTGCGGCAGCAGATTTCCGCGTCTGGATATGATTATGGGAAGAACAGACGACATGATAAAAATTAAGGGCGTTAACGTATTCCCAAGCCAGATCGAAGAAGTACTCCGGGATTTCCCGGAGGTATCCAGCGAATACCAGATTCGCATTTCTCATCTGGACGGCAGAGACACTATGCGGCTCTATGTAGAAACAAACGGAAGCGTGGATTTCCTTGCTCTTGGAAAACGTATTGCCGAAACCGTAAAGAGCCGTATCGGATTTACGCCCCTTGTAAAGGTTGTGGAACTTGGACTTCTGCCGAGAAGTGAAAAGAAATCAAAACGGGTAATTGACGAAAGATATAATTAGACGATGGGGACGGGTACAAATTAAAAATACCCCGTCCCCAATTTAATATCCTCCACTGTCTTAAACCCGTATTTCTCCATATATTCCTGAATTCCGTCTATAATTTCCATTGTAACTGCCGGATTATGGAAGTTCGCAGTTCCAACAGACACGGCCTTTGCTCCTGCAAGAAGCATTTCAATGGCATCTGGCGCACAGGAGATCCCCCCCATGCCGATAACAGGCACCTTGACTGCGCGGGCGGCTTCATACACCATACGCACTGCAATAGGATGAATAGCAGGGCCGGACACGCCGCCGGTTTTGTTTGCGAGCACAAATGCTCTTTTGTGGATGTCTATCTTCATGCCTGTTAATGTATTGATAAGAGATACTGCATCTGCACCGCCTGCCTCCACTGCCTTTGCCATATCTGGAATACATGTGACATTGGGACTCAGCTTCATGATAACCGGCTGCTTTGCATATCTTTTTACTGCCTTTGTAATTGACTCGGCGGCTTTCGGATCCTGGCCGAAGGCTATACCCCCCTCCTTCACATTAGGACAGGATATATTGATTTCCAGCATATCCACTGGTTCCCCGGAAAGACGTTCTACAACCTGGCAGTAATCTTCCTCTGACTTCCCACAGACATTTACAATAATCTTTGTATCATATTGTTTTAAAAACGGAATGTCACGCTTACAGAACAAATCAATTCCCGGATTCTGCAAACCTACTGCGTTCATCATCCCGCCGTAGGTTTCTGCCACCCGGGGCGTGGGATTTCCCGCCCACGGAATATTTGCGACTCCCTTTGTTGTCACTGCGCCCAGCTTATTTAAATCTGTAAATTCTGAAAATTCTGCGCCGGATCCAAAGGTCCCTGATGCTACTGTCACCGGATTTTTCCACTCTACTCCGGCTATATTTATATGCATATCCACATTCATCAGATCTCCACCTCCGTAGATAAAAATACCGGACCGTCCTTACAGATTCGCTTGTTGTGTACGTTGCTGTGGGCATCCCTGTCCTTAGACCGGCATATACACCCGAGACAGGCTCCGATTCCGCAGGCCATCCTCTCTTCCAGGGAAATATAGCATTCTGTATTGGTCTCCTGCGCATATTTTTTTATTGCCCGCAGCATAGGCGACGGACCGCAGGCAAAAATAATATCCGCCTGAAGAAAATTTTCAGCCACTGCGTCCATAACATTTCCTTTTGTTCCCACACTTCCGTCTTCCGTGGAAATATAAACCTCTCCGTTCTGCTGGAATTCTTCTCTCAGAAATGTATGTGCATCACGATATCCGACAATAATCTGTTTCTTCCTGCATCTCATCTGCTTTGCAAGCTCTAAAACCGGAGGCACGCCGATTCCTCCGCCCATGAGAAATGCACGCCTTCCCTCTGCTTTTTCATATGGAAAGCCATTCCCTAAAGGACCAATAATAGAAATACTGTCTCCCGGCCCCATCTGTGAGAACAGCTCTGTCCCGGTTCCTTCCCCGGTTACCCGGTATACAACGCGAAGCCTGCCATTCTTTTTATCAATCTCGCAGATGCTGATAGGCCGCGGAAGAAGCTTGCTTTTGTCATTTGTATACATAGATATAAACTGCCCCGGCCCGGCTTCCTTTGCGGCCTCTGTTTCAATCCACATACTGAAAATACCGTCTGCCAGCTGTTCCTGTGAGACAATTGCTGCCGTTTCTTTTTTTCTGCTGTTATCTGCCATATCTTTCTCCTATATTTGTTTCCTATCTATTCTCCAGCGCGCCCTTTATATCCGAAACCATTTCCTCCACTGCGGCCCTGGCAGCGTCCCCGAAATGCTCTGCACCGAAATCTGCATATTTTTCCTGCCTATATGCCGCAATGATTCCTCGTGAGGAATTTACAATTGCACCTAAGCCGTCCTCATGGAAGAAATGTACTAAATCCTTTCCTTTTCCTCCCTGAGCGCCGTACCCAGGTACAAGAATATATGCCTTCGGCATAATTCTTCTTAGAATCCTTCCCATCTCCGGGTAGGTTGCCCCCACAACTGCTCCTATGTAGCTGTATGTATCCCCCATTGCTTCTTCGCCCCATGCGGCAACCTTTTCTCCCACCAGCTCATAGAGCGGTCTTCCCTCTACAAGTCTGTCCTGAAATTCTCCGCTTGACGGATTGGAGGTCTTTACAAGAATGAACATTCCCTTTTTCTCCTCCTTACACACCTTAAGAAATGGGTTTATGCCGTCTGAGCCAAGATATGGGTTTACAGTTATAAAATCCTCGTCAAAGGGCGCGTAGGTTTTGCTTCCTATCTGTACTTTTCCGATATGTCCTGCCGCATAAGCGGCTGAGGTTGAGCCAATGTCCCCGCGCTTAATGTCTCCGATGACAACCAATCCCTTTTTCTTACAGTAATCCACGGTTTTCTTAAATGCCCCAAGGCCCGGGAGTCCAAACTGCTCATACATAGCGATCTGCGGTTTCACTGCCGGAATCAGATCGTATGTCTTGTCCACAATTTCCTTATTAAACTGCCAGACGGCCTCAGCCGCCCCCTCCAGAGTCTCCCCAAATTCCTCAAATGCCTTTCTCTGCACCTGCTTTGGAATATAATCCAGCATAGGATCTAAGCCTACGACAATCGGCGCGCCTGTTTTTTTTATGTTTTCTACCAGACGATCAATCATTTTTTTTATCCTCCATATCTGCTTCATACACTACTCTTCCGCCCACCAGCGTATATACGGCCCTGCCCGTCACCTCATAACCGTCAAAAGGAGTGTTTCTGCCTTTTGATTCAAATAAATTCTTATTAATCCGGTATGTTTTACCAGGGTCGAAGATAACAATGTCCGCAATCTTTCCCGCTGACACAGAGCCTTTCTCCGAAAGTCCCAGTATCTTTGCCGGGTTAGCGCTCATCTTTTCCGCCATATCCATGACGCTTAAAATACCTGTTTTTACAAGAGCAGTGTAGGTAAGGGCTGCCGATGTCTCAATACCTACAATTCCAAAAGCTGCCTCTGCCATTGATTTGTTCTTTTCTTCTTCTGAATGGGGCGCATGATCGGTTGCGATTACATCCATAATACCATCTTTCAGGCCCTGCCTCAAGGCCTCTACATCTTCTTTCCTGCGAAGAGGCGGATTCATCTTATAATTTCCGTCATCCTCCGGGATATCCTGTGAGGTAAGGATAAAATGATGGGGACAGACCTCTGCGGTTACAGGAAGTCCCTCCTCTTTGGCCAGCCTTACCATCTTTACACTGTCTGCCGTAGAGCAATGACAAAGGTGCAGTTTTACACCGGTTTCCTTCGCCAGAAGAATATCCCGGGCTGCAATCACATCCTCCACAGAATTTGTAATTCCCGGAAGGCCGAACCGCTTAGCATTTTCATCTGCATTCATAACTCCGCCCTCCACCATGTTTCTATCCTCGCAATGGGCAAAAACTGAGATACCACACTCCCTGGCAAGCCGCATCCCTTTTCTGTAGAGGGCTGCATTCATAACCGACTTCCCGTCCTCACTGACGGCATGACAGCCTTCTTCTGCCATGCCCTTAATATCTGCAAGCTCTTCCCCCTCTTGTCCCACCGTCACTGCTCCCAGCTGAATCACATTTGTAAGGGATTCCGCTTTCTGTCTTTCATGTATCTTTCTGACTTTCTCTGCCGTATCGATAACCGGCTTTGTGTTCGGCATGGCGCACACGGTTGTCACGCCGCCCCTCACAGCCGCTCTTCCTCCGGTTTCAAGATTCTCCTTATACGTAAAGCCTGGATCACGGAAATGTACATGCAGATCGATAAAGCCTGGCATGACATAGCATCCGGCCGCGTCAAGAACCCTGTCCGCCTGTTTCCTGATATTCTCCTCTACACTTATAATCCTGTCCTCTTCGATCAATACATCATATTTCCCGTCTTTTCCTGTTAAAGGATCTATAACATGACCGTTTTTTATCAGTATTGTCATTATACCTTCCTTTCTGCCTGAACGCACCTTATAATTCTAATTTTTAAGTTCTCCCTTCAGTACCTCTACAGCCTTGTCAAGCTGGTTATCCGCCCCTTTATCTTCCGCGTCTGTCTCATAGGCAATCTCTACATCCGGAGTAATTCCCATTCCATTAATGCTTCTTCCCTTTGGCGTGAAATATTCCGAAATGGTAAGCTTCACACAGGTATCGTCCTTTAAATCAAAAATCTGTTGTACAACCCCTTTTCCATAAGTCTGCGTACCTACAATTTCCCCGAGGCCGTAATCCTGTATCGCCCCTGCAAATATTTCGGAAGCACTTGCGCTGTTTCCATTTACAAGCACTGTTATGGGAATTTCAAGCTTATGAGCCTCATCGGAAGATTTTTCCTGCCTTTTTCCGTCTTTGTCCTCCATATATACAATCAGGCCCTCCGGAAGTATCTCATCCAGAATATCGCAGACTGTTCCCAGCCCTCCTCCGGGATTATTACGCAGATCTACGATCAGGCCTTCCATTCCGCCGGCCTCCAGTTCTTTAAAGCCTGTCATATACTGATCATAGGTCACATCGTCAAATTCAAGAATCCGCAGATACCCCAGATTGTCTTCCAGCATTTTGGTCTCTATCGTTGGATACTCGATGGTTTCCCGAACGGCTGTCACTGTTAGTTCTCTGCTGCTGCTCCCACGAAGGACCGTCAGCTCTACCTCCGTTCCGTGTTCTCCTCTGATATCTCCTACAACTTCACTTAAGTCTCTTCCGGTAACTTCTTTCCCTTCTACCTTGTAGAGAATATCCTCCGCCCTAAGTCCAGCCTTTTCTGACGGAGAATCTTTATAAACCTGTGATATGGTAATAACGCCTGTATCTCTGCTCTGTGTCATTACGGCGCCAATCCCGTCATACTCCCCTGACGTAGCCTCCATTAAACTTTTCGTGGCTTCCTCATCATAATATACAGAATACGGATCGCCCAGCCCACTTATATACCCTTCATAGATCCCTGACTGCAGATCCTTCTCACTGATCTCTCCAAGATATATTTCATCCACCAGTCTCTCAAGCTTTTTAAGTTTCTCTTCTGTTTCACTGCTGATTGCCTGCGAGCTCCCCCTGCTATTTGTAAAGCTAAGGCCGCAGGAAACTAATCCTACTGCCAGCAACGTAGCAAGGGCGCCGCAAAGCGCCCCTTTTAAAAATTTCATTTTTGCTCTCCTTACAGATAATTTCTCGGATTAACCGCCATACCATTTACCTCCACCTGGAAATGGAGATGAGGACCTGTAGACCATCCGGTTGAGCCAACAGCGCCAATCTGCTGTCCCTTCGTCACGTACTGCCCTTCACTCACATAGATTTCTGAATGATGCATGTATTTTGTAACAAGACCGTTTCCATGATTAATTACTACCCAGTTTCCTGCACTGTCACTATAGAATGCATAGAGCACCGTGCCGTCTGCCGCCGCATAAGTAGGCACGCCTGTATTGGCTGCAAAATCCATTCCCATATGTGATGGATCGCTGGGGCTTCTGTATTCTCCGAATTCACTGCTGATATAAGAAGCGCCCGGACATGGATTCGTAAACTGCCCGTCTCCGCTTACTACAGAAGGTCCCGGTGAACCGCTGTTTCCTCCTGCGCTGCCGCTGTTTGACTGAGCAGCCCGTGCCGCTGCCGCCTCCTCTGCCGCCTTCTTTCTTGCTGCTGCCTCTTCCGCTTCCTTTTTCAGTTTCTCTAGAAGAGCCGCATTATCCCCAATCTGTTTTTCCAAATCTCCAAGCTTTATATTAGCATTTTCCAGAAGCTGTTCAACAGACGCCTGATCGTTACTCAGCTTCTCACGGAGGTCGGTAAGTTCCGTATATTCTTCCTTTAATTCTTCTTCCTGCCTCTTAACCTCCGCTACTACCTCCTGAAATGCGGTAAGCTGTTCTCTGTCATACTCGGATATAGATGTAATATATTCTGCGTTATTCAAAAACTCACCAATACTTTTCGATGCACAAAGTATTTCGATAAATTCATCATTGCCATTTTCGTACATGTATTTAATACGCTTTTTCATACTCTCGTACTGATCATTTTCAGCAACCTTCGCATTTATCAGTTCTTCTTCCTTCTGTTTAATTTCCTGTTCCTTTGCGGACAGCTTTTTCTGCGTTTCTTCCATCTCCCCAATAATCGCATTCAATTGTTCCGTCAAAGAATCCTTCTCTGCCTGTGCTGCATTTTTCTCTTCTTCCAGCTGCTCTGCTTTGTCCTGCGCTTCCTCTATATCAGATGCCTGCACCTGTTCGGCAAGCCCCAGACAAAGCGCAAATACTAAAAAAGCGCTGATAATTCTTTTCCATTGTAGCATATGTAACCCCCTTAAAAATTATACCCAGACTTATACGTCCTTGTTTCAATCGTTTATTTATACTCTTAAATGCTTGCGTATCGTAAAGAAACTTCCTACAAATCCAATTCCTACTCCCAAAGCAATACCAACAGGAAGTAATGTCCTGTATACAGAAACAACCGGAAGGAAATCTATAATATTATTAAGCAGACTAAATCTTGTCATTACATACTGTATCGCTTTCTCATACATAAAGTAAAGCATAACCAACGGGATTAATGCGCCGATAAATCCGATTAATAATCCCTCAAATACGAACGGCGCCCTGACAAATCCATCTTTTGCACCTATGTATTTCATAATCGCTATTTCCTCACGTCTTACTGTAACACCCATTGTGACCGTATTGCTGATCAGGAAAACAGATACTGCCAATAAAATTACAATTATAGCTATAGAAACATATCCTACCAGCCGATTGACACTGGTCAAAGTCTTTGCCACAATATCGGATTTCTTTATCTTACGGACACCATCTAACCCTTCTGCAAATTTTACCACATCTGCCTGCTTTTCCACATCTGCCATGTATACTTCATAATTGTCGGAATTGGCAAGAGGGTTATCACTCTTGAAGCCTTCCGCCAGCTCAGAGGATTCTCCAAAATAATCCTCCTGAAAGCTGTTCCATGCATCCTCGGCGCTTACATAATTAACCTCCAGAACACCGTCTGCATTCTCAAGGTCCTTTCCAATCTTGTCTTTTTGCGCCTGGGTGGCATCATCATCAAAAAATACGGTTATGGCAACTCCTTCCTCTGCCTTTTCCACAATATAGTTAAAATTGATTACAATAGAATAAAACAAACCGAACAGGAAGATACATGCCGCCATCGTGGCAATCGATGCAATAGAAAACATCTTATTTCTTCCTATGTTCTTTACCCCCTGTTTCATTGAATATCCAAATGTACTAATCTTCATGCTTATACCCACCTTTTTTCTCGTCGCTTACGATGACTCCCTTTTTCATCGTAATAACCCGCTTTTTCATTTCGTTTACAATCTCCTGATTATGCGTAACAACCAGTACTGTTGTCCCTCTGTCATTCGCCTCCTCCAAAAGCTTCATAATCTCCCATGAATTTGTCGGGTCCAGATTACCCGTCGGCTCGTCTGCCAAAAGAATCGCCGGCTCATTAACAATTGCCCTGGCAATGGCAACCCTCTGTTGTTCTCCTCCTGATAACTCCTTTGGAAATGATTTATATTTCTGTGCCAACCCCACAAGAGACAATGCCGCCGGAACCTTTTTCTTGATTACTCTTGAAGAGGTCTCTGTTACACGCTGAGCAAAGGCAATATTTTCATATATATTGCGGTCTTTAAGCAGACGGAAATCCTGAAATACAACGCCTATCCCTCTGCGATACATCGGAATCTTCCTGTGCTTCATCCTGTTCAGATTCTGCCCGTTTACTACAATCGTTCCTGATGTAGGATCAAGCTCCTTCATAATCAGACGAATTAACGTTGACTTACCAGAACCACTATCTCCTACAATGAATACAAATTCACCCTGATTAATCTTAAGATTAATGCCATTAAGAGCCGCAACTCCCTTTGAGTATTCCTTCCTTACATCCTTTAATTCAATCATAGCTTCCTCCTAATTACTTAATACTCCATTGTCTCCATGTACTTCATATACTTTACTACCATAAGGGCAATTTTAAAAGTAATGGCATCTTCAAACACCCGCAGATCGAGTCCGGTACTCTTCTGCAGCTTATCCAGCCGATATACCAGCGTATTTCTGTGAATATACAGCTGTCTGGACGTTTCCGACACATTCAGATTATTTTCAAAAAACTTATTAATCGTAGTCAGTGTCTCCTCGTCCAAATCATCCGGTGATTTCCCCTCAAAAACCTCACGAATGAACATTTTACAGAGAGGAAGTGGAAGCTGGTAAATAAGCCGTCCTATCCCCAGTGTACTATAAGCAATAATGCTCTTTTCACTGAAAAATATCTTTCCCACGTCAAGCGCAAGCTTTGCCTCTTTATACGATTTAGAAACTTCTTTGATGTCCCCGACAACAGTGCCATAGGCAATCAGCACGTCCTCCTCGCCATTGTTTTTCAACAGTTCGTAAAAGTTCTGTGCAATTTTTTCAAGCTCCTTATGTCCGTCGGTGGCTTCAAGCTCCTTTACTACAATAATATTCTTTTCATCTACTGCAGTGACAAAATCTTTTGCTTTATTCCCTAAAAGACCTCTTACGTTATCCAGAGCATTACTGTCTTTTTCATATTTTGTTTCAATAATAAAGATAACACGTCTAATCTCTGTGTCAATATGTAATTTTTTTGCACGATTATAAATATCCACTAAAAGCAGATTGTCTAATAACAAATTTTTTATAAAATTATCCTTATCAAACCGCTCCTTGTAAGCAATCAGAAGGTTTTGAATCTGGAATGCCGCGATTTTTCCCACCATATATACTTCGTCGCTTCCACCATTGGCAAGAAGCACATATTCCAGCTGATGCTCATCAAAAATTTTAAAAAACTGATACCCATGGACAACCTGACTGTCTGCCGGCGAATCCACAAACGATATTATATCTCCTTCGTAATTATCCTGTTCCGGAGCCGTGCTCACCAACAGTTTTCCGTCTGTATCCATAATGCAGAAATCAATTCTGGTAATCCCCTTTAACCCTTCTAGTGTACTTTGAAGTATCTGATTAGATATCATATTCGACTCCCTCCACTCCTATCAATATGCACTTTCCACAACAAAACCTTTCGTTTTTCAGCAAAAAAGCATATTCTCAGATTCTATCTTAATACACTTTAACAAAAAAAGAAAGAGGAAATCGCATATTTTTGTTGATTTCCTCTATTTTCTACATTTTCTCTTCTCAATCTCTTTTTTAAATATATGCCTTACTACAAATTGACTGATCCTCTCAAAACCAGCCGCTTTATATCTCAGCGGAAGTATATTCCTGCCCAGCCCAAGCCAGATTCTTGCATTCAAAACTCCCTTATTTTTCGCAATAAACTCTTCCTGCAGCGGGGCTGAAAGCGCTGCAAGAACACAATCCACCTCGCCTCCGTTAATATCATTCACAAGCATTTCATCCGCTCTGTCTGCTGCCGAGACCTTTGCCAGACCAATAATCTGAATCCCACTATAGAAATGCTCCAGATAACGATAAAACTCTTCTCCCTCCTCGCCGGATTCTACAAGAAGGTATACTCTCTTATGGTTTTTATGCAGATAACGGATAAACATTTTCAAAAATGTTTTATTCTCTGTTTCCTGAAGGAACCTGCGCTCCGTAATGTCCGCTGCCTCCAGTATTGTCTTGTCGCCTGCAAGAACAAGATCAAACTGCCGCACATCTTCTTTCAGATCCTGAACCTCTTTTATCTGCATAAGGTCATCTACCGTAACCATCTCTATAATACTAATCGGCTCAGATTCCATATAATTCATAGAAGCCTTCATCGCTTCCTTTGCTGTCAGTTCATCGAGCTCTATATCTAAAACATTTATCTTTTCGCTCATAACTCCACCTGCCACTTACGTTTCGGTTTTACGATTATAGCAAAAGGATATTTTATTTTCAACCTTTCTTACCAAATATTCACACTTACTTAAACATTGTAATAATTTTGTTACTTTTTTACTTCTTCTCTTTTTCGACGTGCAAGAAGTCCGCCGATTCTTCCTGTTTCCTTGGAAGAAAGCGAACGCCAGCCATCCGCAAGGACTCTGTCCAGAAGTCCCAATTCCTCTGCAATCTCATATTTTATCATTTCTTCCTGGGTAAGCTCCTCAAGTCTGATTGGTTTGTTTTTCTTTGAAGACATGTGTCATAACCCCTTTCCTTATCACTTTTCATCATAAGTATTGACAGGTTCCGGCACATGTATTCAAAAAAAGAGGGCTGGTCTGCCCAGGTATAGAAGCGCACAGCATCTGCTTTTGAAGGCGCTCCTATACTCTCCTTACATTTTCTATGCTTCATCAGGAATTACAATCGCCGCTATCAGATATCCCAATACTCCTGATCCTCCCACACAGGCAAAGAGTATCAGCCCCAGCCTTACCAGAGTAGGATCAATATTAAAATACTCTGCAACTCCTCCGCATACACCGCAAATCATGCGGTTTCTCCTTGAACGATACAGTCTTTTTGGTTCCATAATAATTCCTCCTTATAATTCATCTGAAAAATTTACAATTACATTTCCTATTCCGCAGTCAATTTCCATTTCCTTTGTTGCATGATTATCAACCTCTCTCTTGGAGCCTATGCCGGAATATGTGCTGTCACCGCAGGCAACCTCGCCTATGCCGCAGGAAACCTCATAATTATAATCTGTCTGCTTTCCTTGTACATGGAAGGTAATCTGACCTATACCGCAGTCGATGTCTGCTTCCTCCCTCACATTGCCGGCCGCCATTATAGAACCTGTTCCGCAGTTAAAATCCGCCTTATCTGCAGTAAATTTATTAATGGAAGCCTCACCTGCCCCAACGTCAATAGACAGCTCTTTTGCACTTATCTCTTCCACATACAGAGAGCCTGCAAGAAGATTAAACTCTGCATCCTCAAGCACGCAGCGTTCCGGTATATTAATATAAATTTTCCCCACGCCCCCCGCGTTATTAATATGGGTAATTTTTTTCTTTGTCTGTATTACAAGCTCATCGCCATCCATGTAATATTGAAGCTTTAATCGTTTATCGATTTTCTCGGTCTCGATTATAATCTCATCCGCTGTATCTGCTGTACGGCGGACTTCTACCTCGCCTGCTGCTACGTACATATCAATCGACCTTACATTTTTAAATTTCTGCATATCATCTCCTTCCGTAACAGAAACATCCTCTCTTTCTTCATAATCATCATCCACATATCTTCCTATATAGGATGTATGAAACGGAAATGAAAAGCCATAAGGAAATCTGTTTTCGATGGTTTCAATTGTCACTCCCATTATAAGCGCCGCCATACAGCAAATAAGTCCAACTCCCATACAGCCGCCGCATATAATCCAGAATATTTTCCACCCCTTTTTCATTTTTAAGCCACCGCCTTTCCATGAAAGGGTCTTCTGCATATCCAGACAAGCCCCCGGATAATACCTGGCAGTACAACAATGCAAAGCTTAATACCTGCAACGGTTCCTATAACCCCAAGAACGCCTAATATCAAACCTGTTCCAATAAGAGCCAGCCCTACGGCAATTTCCGGCACAAGCGTCACAATCCCAACACAGAAAAGAACAATACCTGTAATGGCTATGGCTGCCGACGCAACAATAATTGACAGAAATACCAAAAAAAATGCCAGCACACCTGCAAATACGACTGCAAGGAGTGCAAGGGAAACTGGTATAATAACCGGAGCCCCTACAAGTACAATTGCAATGATCAAAACGATCTTAAGTACAGAATTAGACTTTGGCGCCTCTCCTTTCGAATTGCTTTGGTCATATTGCGTATTCTGACTTCCGCCTCCGTTATAACGGTAACCTCCGGTCTCTTCATATCGTTTTCCTTCACTCCGGAATGATTTTCCTACGGGAACCTCCTTTTTTTCAAATCTTGTATCCTGGTATCCGGTTTCTCTGTATTCACTGTATGTTCCACTTTGACTTTCTGTTCCCTGAACACCCAAATCCGCCTTAATCGTTGCCGCAACCTTTGAAGGGCTTTCCAGCTCGTCAATTACCTGATGTTCATTCTCCTCTCCGGCATCATCAAAATAATCATTATAGTATTTCATTGCCTCCTGTCTTTCAACAACTGGTATATCCTGCAAAAGCGCTGCTAATTCTGTCATAAACTCTATACGGTTCATACAGTTACACCTCCCTCAAATAATTCATTGATCTTTTTAGAATAATCTTTCCACTCTGTACGATATAGATTCATCTGTATCATTCCCTTATCGGTCACTTTGTAATAACGTCTGTTCCGTCCGTCGAACTGCCTGTCATATACTTCCAGGCATTCATCCTTCTGAAGCCGTCTCAGGACCGGATATAAGGTTGATTCCGAGACCTCTATCGCCTTTCTTACATCCTGCGTAATCTTATAACCGTATGTTCCCTCTTCTTCCTGCGACACAACTGCCAGTACAATTGCATCCAGAAGAGCTGCTCCGGTGTTAAATACCATATCTTCACTTCCTTTCGATAAGGTTGTTATAATATTATTTCTTTCTTAATATTATTTATTTCAACAATATTATATGATATATAATATTGTTTGTCAATCATAAATTGAAAAAATTTCGGCCGGAAGCGAATTACTGTGAACAAGGTAAACGGCAATGGGGACGGGAAAAATTAAATTTCCCCGTCCCCGGCAATTTTAAATATTTTTCAATTTACTTTCCGCGTACTCCATTGCCCTTTTCACGCTTCCTTCCTCAAAGGGAACGGAAAGCCCCGCGTAATTTAATGTTTCCAGATAGCTCATACTGCCGCCGCATTTACAGAGCTTAAGATAATCCTCCCATGCCGCCTCATGATCTCTTTCATTCTTTGCCGCGAATTCCAAAGCTCCCATCGTTGTAAGGATATAATTAATATAATAGAAGGGATACAGAAAAATATGCAGCTTATGATACCAGAATCCGCCCCGGTCAAAAAAGTCATCCTCATCATATCTGCGCCAGGGCATATAGATTTTCTCCAGCTTCTTCCATTCCAGCGTCCTCTCCTTCGGCGTAAGAGACGGATTGCCATAGCAGATGTGCTGGAATTCATCTACGGCCGTCCCGAAAGGCACCAGCATCAGCGCATCCTGCAGATGGGAGAAGAGGTACTTGTCCGCCTGCTCCCCGAAAAACATTTCGGCATACTTATAGGTAAACTGCTCCATGCTCATAGAATGGATTTCTGCAATGTCGGTGGCAGAAAAGTAGTAGGCCGACAGGGGCTGCTCCCTCATGGCCATATATCCTGCAAATGCATGACCCATCTCATGTGTCAGAACCTGCGCGTCGAAGGTGGTATGATTCAGGCACGCAAACACAAATGGAGCCAGATAATCAGGCAAAATTGTCATATATCCTGTAGACGCTTTTCCCGGCCGGTTCTTAAGATCCAAAAGCTCATGCTCGATCATAAAATCCGCAAACTCCCCTGTCTCGGGACTGATATCATGATACATCTTCCGGGCCTGTGCGATCATAAAATCTTCATCCCCCGCCGGAACCGCATTGCCCTCCGGGAATACCCGCTTCTCATCATATGCCATCAAGGTATCGACACCCAGGCGCTCGCGCTGCATCTCATAGAGCTTCGTACATAACGGCACTGCGTACTCACGCACCTGCCTGCGGAAATCCGCCACTTCCTCCTGCCCGTAATCCGTACGTCCCTGCTGCATATAGCCCACCGGGATAAAGCTGTCATACCCAAGGTTTTCCGCCATCTGCGTGCGGATCATGATCAGTTCGTCCCAAATCTCCTCCATCCGTTCCTCGTGGCCGTGATAAAATGCGGAGTATTCTCTGTAGGCGGCTTGGCGTACCTTTCTGTCTTCATGTCCGAAAAACTTCTGGAGCCCGTACAGGTTCCTTGTCTCTCCCATAAACGGAATCTGTGCCGATGCCATCATTTTCTCGTACTCACTGGTAAGAAGCGCTTCCTTTTGCATCAGCGGGATATTCTTCTCACAGAAGACCTTCCTTTCAAGCTCCATAGACACGAACATCTGACTGCCGTATTCCTTCTCAAGCTCTTCCCGAAACGCACAATTCATGAACGACTCCTTAAGCGCAAGGAGTTTTGGGGTCACCTCTGGCAGCTTCTCCTTTAAAAACAAGTCTTCCTTTTCATAGAATTCATCCCTTGTATCTAAGGTATGTCTGATGGACACGATGGTAACCGCTGTGTCCATATGCTTTGTCAGTTCTTCCATCTCCTTAAGACAGGCTTTCACCATCTCGTAAGACTTTGCCTGCGTCACCCGGTCAGTAAGCCCCTCTGCCTGTGTACCGATTTTCTCAAAATCCGGTCTAATATATTCCATTTTAGAAAATGTAAATTGTTTCTGCTCCATAATACTTTCTCCTTTTCTTTGAGTTTTATCACACCCTGATCTTCTCTTTAAGCGTAAAGGAATAGATCACCTTCTCCTTCACCCTCTTACCTGTCGTCCGCTGAATTGCCTTTGCATAATAGTCAAGCTGCGCATGATACTTTTCTGCAAGCTCCTCCGCCGTTTTTATCCTGTCTGTCTTATAATCCAGCACGGTGATTCCGTCCGGTTCCTCGAAGTACACGTCGATAATTCCCTGTACCAGAAGCGTCTCCCCGCCTTTCGCCTCCCCGTAAACCTCGTCCGCGCCGATTCCCATGACAAAGGGCTGCTCTCTTTTAAGCTTTCCTGCTTTCGCACATTCCCGCATCCGCAGTCCCAGAGGACTTTCAAGGAAATCAAGAATATCCTTTCTCCGGATACAGTCTGCCATTTCCTTTGTCATCTTCCTGTTTTCTGTAAATGCATCTATAGCTTCCCGGAGGCTTTCCTCCGTATATTCCTTCCTGAAGTCCAGAAGCTCCATGAGCCTGTGATAAGCCGTTCCTCTCGGCGCGCCGGAAAGCTCCTCCTCTTCCTTTAGGAATTTGGGAATCAAGGGAATGACCTCCGGTTCTTCATAGGTAAGCTCTCCTAAATCCCCTGAAAATCTGCCGTCCTCTTCAAGCATTTCCTTAAGGTGCACCCGTTTCTTAAGCTCCGATACGGTAAATTTAAGCTTTCCCGAAAGACTTCCCTTGTAAGCATAGGAAAATCCGAACTGTTTTTCCAGCATTTCTTTTGCTGCCGCATCATAGGTTTTCTCCACATCCCAGCTTTCCAGCACGGACTTTTCCATTCTCCCTGCAGCTTCTTCTGCCGCCTCCCCCCGAACAACATCTTCTAAGGTCAGCACCTGAAAATCCAGAGGGATCTCCGGCGTAAGCCGCATAAGGGCAGGCAGAATAAAATCCCAATACGTAACTGCGCGGCTAAGCCGTCCAAAGCTTAAGGGCTCTTCTGCCTGCTCCCTTATCATCTGAAAGCTGTCAAGCTTCTTTTCAAGGTTCGGAAGGGCTCCGGTAATAATAAGCTTCTCCCTTGCACGGGTCAGGGCTACGTAGAGAACCCGAAGCTCTTCTCCCAGACTGTCCAGGGCTTCCTCCTTCTGAATGACCTTTTTTACCAGGCTTGGGCTTTTTGTACGCATATCCAGATTTACAGCATCCAGCCCCACTCCCATCCCCTGATGAAGTACCACGCTGCTTCTTACATCCTGCATATTAAAACGCTTTCCCATCCCTGCTACAAAGACAACGGGAAACTCCAGCCCCTTGCTTTTGTGGATAGTCATAATCCGCACCGTATCTGACTGCTCATCTGTAATGGCTGCCTCCCCGTAATCCACATCATATTTCCGAAGCTGCCCGATATACCGGATAAAATGAAACAGCCCTTTGTAGCTTGACGTCTCAAACGCCTTGGCCTTTTCTGATAACATATAAAGATTTGCCTTTCTCTGAATCCCTCCCGGCATGGCGGATACAAAATCGCCGTACCCTGTATCTGCAAGAATCTTGCGGATCAGCTCATGCACAGGTGTATAAGGGACGATTTCCCGAAACACCTCCATCTGTTTCAGGCACTTATCAAGCTTCTTACGTATGCCTTCCTCCTGCCCCTCTCTCCTGTACCGGGATACGGCAAAGAAAAAAGGTTCCTCTTTATATGTGCTCTTTATGACTGCCAGCTCTTCTCCTGTAAGTCCCCCAAAGGACGACGCCAGCACCGCCGCCAGAGGGATATCCTGCTGTTCATTATCCAGCACCTTAAGATAATCTAAAAGCACCCCGATTTCCTGCGTCTCAAAATACCCCTCCCTTGTTCCCGCGCAGGCAGGAATACCCTCTTTATTCAGCACCTCTGTAAATACATCTGCAAAACCTTTAACACTCCTTGTCAGAATCACAATATCTGAATAACGGACCGGACGTAAGGCTCCTGACTCTTTGTCAGTCACCAGATGATTTGAAAGAAGCTCCCGGATACGTCCGGCAATCATGCGGGCTTCCAGCTCACGATCGGAAACCGGCGAAACCTCCGTAATTCCTTTCTCCTCACCTGCTTCCCTCAGCTCTTCCTTTACCTTCTCCATATCACTGTCCATCACCAGAACCTCTGTCCGGACATTTATCCCCGCCTCCTCTGGCGCCGGAAAGGATGCCCCCGCATAAAGGGATGCCTGGTCATCGTAGGTGATTCCTCCAAGAGCCCTGGTCATAATCTGCCGGAAAATATAATTCACACTTTCTAGCACTTCCTTTCTGCTCCGGAAATTTCTATGAAGATCGATTCTCTGCTTTTTGCTGTCCTTCGTCTCGTATGCGTCAAATTTCTCCATAAACAGCTCAGGCCTCGACAGACGGAATCGGTAGATGCTCTGCTTCACATCCCCCACCATAAAGATATTAAAGCGGCCTTCCCAGACCGTGGAAATACTAGTCAGTATAGTTTCCTGGATAAGGTTGCTGTCCTGGTACTCATCGATCATAATCTCCTGAAACTGCTGCTGATATTCCTTTGCTACAATCGACGGCACGAACCGGCCGTCCCTTTTCTCTGTCAGAATTCTTAAAGCGTACTGCTCCATATCCGAAAAGTCTATCATATCCTTTTTACGTTTTTCTGCCTCAAAGCTTTCGGAAAATTTCTCCACAAGCTCCACCAGTATTTCCATATTTTTTCTGCAAAGCTTAAGATCCGTAAGAAATCCTTCTGTTTCCTGATAAAAATACTGGGAGCGCAAATCTGTGATAAGCTCCTTTTCCTCCTCCCGGACTGCCTTTACCCGGGCCGCCTTTTCCTCCGACACAGTTTTATCTCTGTTGGCCGGAAGACGGACCCAGGAAAGCCCTCTCATCTTTTCATTCAGCTTCTTAAAGGTATCTGCATGCGACAAGCCTTCTAACATCTGTTTATCTGCAAGAAGGGCCTCCTCATATACTGCCGGACCGTCTGCCTCCCGGCAGAGGGAAATCCCCCGTGAAAGAAGTCCGTCCGCCTCCTTCATGCAGCGCGCGGCATGATCCATAATCAGCCGGACAAATCTACTTTCTTCAAGCTCCTCTTTTGTTTCCGCTTTATACGCAGATGTACAGTCCCTAAGCCATCCTTGGGAATCGGGATAGCTTCTGGAAAACTCGTAGATTTTCAAAATCAGTTCTATAAGCTTTTTATCATTTCTCCCGCCGCCATATGCCGCCACAAAATCCAGATATTCCGGCCTCGCAAGCTGGTACTGTTCCTCTAAAAGGGCCTCCAGCACATCCTGGCGCAGAAGCTTAAGCTCTCCCTCCTCCCCGATCCGAAACCCCGGGTCAAGGTCTATTGCATGAAAATGATCCCGGATAACAGATAGGCAAAAGCTATGGATGGTTGTGATCCGGGCGTTATGAATCAGGGTCGCCTGCTGTCTTAAATGTTCGTTTTCCGGATATTCCTCAAGCTTTTTCTCAATAGCTGTACGAATACGCTCCTTCATCTCCGCTGCCGCTGCCTCTGTAAATGTCACAATCAGAAGCTGGTCTACGCTTACGGGATCTGTATCCTTCGTAAGCATTGTGATAATCCGCTCCACCAGCACCGCCGTCTTGCCGGAGCCTGCCGCCGCGGAGACAAGGATATTCCGTCCCCGAAGGTCGATTACCTGCTGCTGCTCCTTTGTCCATGCTGTGCCCATATCCTTATACCTCCTCTCCTGCTTCCCGCCTCATAGCTGCTATAGCTTCTTCCCTGCTCATTTTCCCGATGTCACGGTAATGGAAACCGGGAATCCTGCTGTCAAATCCGCACACATGGCGATACCCGCAGAAATCACACCCGCTCTCCTGACCCTTCCTGTAGGGGAGGGCATCTGTATTACCTTTTAAAATTTCCCGGTGGGTCTTTTGAACTTTTTTTACCGCATGGCGCATCATGAGCTGAAATTCTTCCTCTGTCACAGCCTTAGAGCTCTTTGAAAGACTCCCGTTTTTATTGAATTTTAAGGGAACCGCCAGGGATTCCCCTGTCATCTGACGATCCAGATGAAAAACCACCTCCTCCTTTAGATTTATTATGCCGTCCGGCTTAAGCTCTCTTAAAATATCCTTCCTTGTATCTGCTGTTCCCTCCTTCTTTTCCACAAGGGGATCCTGGATCCGGTAATAAAATACACCCGCCGGAACCACCTCCTTTTCTGGGTGCCGGGTTTTCTGATCACGGAGCGCCGCGTCCATATACACCATAAGCTGCAGCTGCAGGCCGTGATAAAGGGCCGTAACGTCAAAGGCCGTGCCCCCTGTTTTATAATCCAGCACCTTCACATAAAGACGTTCTTTATCCACACAGGTATCTATTCTGTCAATCTTGCCGTTTCCAAACCGTAGCTCATAGGCCGCCGGTATAAAATCTCCGGCCTTAAGCTGCTCCGTAAGAGCCCAGACAGTACGGGCAAGTAGCCTCTTTATACGCACAATCATATATTCATTGCGGGATGAACTGTAAAGAACCGAATTACCGTAGTCCGTAATGGCCTCCTCCACACTTTCCTCTATGAACATATCTCTCTGCTCTTCCGAAAGAGCTGTCCAAAGAAGCCCTGCCTCCTCTGCCTTGCAGGAAAATTTCTCCAGAGCGCTGTGACATACATTTCCCATATCTACTGCCTGAAACTCATATTCCTGACGCTCCCTAAGTCCCAGACCGTAGGTCAGAAAATGGGCAAATGCACAGGCGGAAAACCTCTCAATCCTGGTAATACTATCTTCAAAGGTTTCCCCGTAAAGCTTTCTTGCCACTGCCTGACTGAGCCCGTCGGATGGCCGGCTGTAATAACCGGCAAGAAGAAGCTTCTCTATTTTCTCCCTCCATTTGAGGCTTTTTAAATACCAAGAATAAAGCTCCTGCCACTGCTTATCCATGCGGTCAGGACTGTGGAATCCTTGAAGCAATACATCGATTCCCATATGCTCTGTAAGCTCTCTTGCAGAAAGCGCCTTTTCCTCCTCGTCCCGGACAGTTAAAAGCGGGTACAGCTTCTTAAGCTCCTGCACCAGATAGGAGGGTCTCATGCTTTTCCCGTCTGCCGAAACCTTGCTGTAGTAGATTTCCAGCTTCTTGGAAGGCCTGGTAAGATTCATGTACAGATAGAATTTCTGAATATATGCCTCCTCCTTCCCTCCTGGCGACAGCGCAAGTCTTTCCTTTTGGAACTGCTCCCTGTCCCGCTCGGTGAGAAGCCCGGTACGGAGCAGCGCTCCGGGCAGATGTGCATCATTAGCCCCCAGAAAAAACAAAACTTTAATATCCTTTAATCTTGTACGTTTCACATCTCCTGCAACCACTTGGTCCACCCCGGGGGGAATCACGCCTACCCGGGCCTCCGCAAGCCCCGCGTCAAGAAGTTTGCAATATTCACTTAAGGAAACCGGCTCATCTCCTAAAAGCTCCACAAATTTTTCGAACAATTCAATCAGAATACGATATATCTGGGCATACTCCTTTGCCAGGGCAAATTCTCCTGCCGCCTGAAATTTTTCCTCCTGTATTTTGAGCTTTTTCTGAAGCTCCTCCCGAACCATAAACTGGTAGATAGCTATTGTAATATCCTTTACTGTCTTTTTCCTCTGCTTCAGCACAAAAACCAGCTCATCTATTTTTTCCACCAACCGTACTCTGCAGTGATTAAGGCGGGAAAGCTCTTCCTCCTTCATGCCCTTTAAGCGGCGGATCCAGGCCTCCTGCCACCTTTTATATCCCTTAATCCCTGTGCCTATTACATAATTTTCCATTTTACAGACATCCTCATAAGAAATCTCTGAAAGACCTGTCCGAAGAAAACGGAATACACTTTCACAGGTAAAATTCTGCTCCGCCATATTCAAAAGGCTTCGGATATATTCTACAAAGGAATTTAAAAGAATACTCCTCTTATGATCCATAAACACCGGTATATCATACTCCTGTGAGGCCTCCTTAAGATAATCCCCGTATACCTCCATGTTACTTACAATTATGCCGATGTCACGGTAACGGTAATTTTCTTCCCTAATAAGCCTGCGGATTTCTCCCGCCGCGCAGAAAGCCTCCTCCCTCGGGTTCCTGGCAGCATGTAGCCCGATAATATCCTGCTCTTTCTTATAGGTTTCCTTCCCGCTTCGGAAAAGATGATGCTCTAAAAATGCAAACACTTCATTTTTACGGAAACGGTACGGGGTTCCCCCATACAGACAGACCGGTTCCTCTATCCGCACCCTTTCCTTCTTAGCTATCTCTGCCAGAGAGGTTACCATATGCTTACTTAAAGCAAAAAGCTGATATGGATGCCGGTAAGCATAGGGGTTTTCTCTCTCATCCATGAGAACCGTCACAATTACCCTCCTTGCATGCAGCATAAGCTCTCTTAGAAGGCGGTTCTGAACGGGGGTAAAGCCGGTAAATCCATCCAGCACAACGGTACTGTTTTTTAAAAATTCTGACCCTGGAATCTCACGGCGTAAAACATCCAGAAGCTCTTCCTTTGTAATATATTTCTTCCTCAAATATTCCGTAAACCCCTGATATAAAACAGCAATATCCTTTAGCTTATAATAAAGCCCGCAGCCCTCTCCGACTGCCTCCATCATGCGCTCCAGCTCCGTTCCTCCTATATCGTACTGGGTAAATTCCGAAATCACGGATTTCACTTCACTGATAAACCCGGGCTTTTTCATATTTCCCTTAAGGACCAAAAGGTCTTTCTCATAATCCCCCGCAATTTTGCGAAGGATCAGGTTCTTCCCCTCGTCATCAAGAACAGGCAAATCTCCCCCGCCCGTCTCTTCAAACACACGGTATGCAAGCCTCCCGAAGCTCAACACATCAATATTCATAATGCAATGGCTGGGATGCATCTCAACCAGATCCTTCTGGGTCTGCATGGTAAACTGCTCCGGCACAAGAACAATAAAATTCTCTTCCGGATATTTCTTCGATTCTTCAATAATCCTCTGGTATGAATAATATGATTTACCAGACCCTGACGGCCCGAAAATAAATTGTAGTGACATCTGCTTTTCCCTCTTTTTGTATATAAAACTCTTTCGTCATATTATATACTATCCACACAAATTGTGGTATAGTAAAAATAGTAATCCATAATTTGAAAGGACGCTTTATCATGACCCGCGAAGAACTATATCAGACCATCTATACCCACGATACCATCTATCTGCCTCCTCATGAGGAAAAAGACGTTCCTCTGGAGGTTTCTCTTGGCTGCAGCTGGCATAAATGTACCTTCTGCGATTTTGCCAGAGATACTTTTCAGCTCCATCCTCTTGAAAAGATAGAACAGAGTCTGCGCGTCCTTGCTGTCTTACGGCCGGAGGATACCAGAATGTTTTTTCTCGGAGAAAATGCATTCTGCATGGGCACAGATCAGCTTCTTTCTATTATAGCTCTTGCAGATAACTATATGCCTAATCTCAAAGAATATGCTATGTATTCCCGCATTGACGATATTTTAAGGAAGACGGACCAAGAGCTTTTACTTCTTCGCGGGAAAGGCATCGAAGCCCTCCATATTGGTGTGGAAAGCGGCAGTGATTCTATATTAGCAGAACGAAAAAAGGGCATCACCTCTGCTCAGACGGTAGAGGCTCTTCTGCGTCTTGACAGGGCCGGTATTGCCTATTATCTCACTGTGATTCCGGGGCTTGGCGGCCAGTCTTTTTCCTATATGAACGCAGTTGAAACCGCGCGGATGCTAAATAAAGTTCATCCCCGCAATATATGGTGCCTGAAGCTTAAGCTTTGGGAAGGCACTCCCCTTTATAAAGAAGCGCAGAATGGAACTTTTGATATGATGACGCCGGAACAGATCATAAAAGAAGAACGCCTTCTTATTCAGAATCTTTCTGTCACTGACTGTCTGTTCGAGGATACAACTGTCCTTGATAAATATACAATCAGAGGCATGCTTCCTGAACAGAAGGACGTCCTGCTTCATGCAATTGATTATTTGCTGAACCTGGAGAACCGGAACTCCAAGGTTTAATTCTTTGAGATTAATGACTGCGTATTTTCCTTACCTGTAAGTTCCCTTACTTCTAATTTCCATACACAGACTGCGTCCAGCATCTTTTCCTGAAATTCCCATTCTCTCCTGCCGGTCTCATGCTCCATAACAGCCTGCAGGCCTTTCTTCTTTTCCTCCCAATCTTCTACAATGCTGACCCTTCCCTGTCCTATAATGCTTTGAAAATATGCCGAGTGCCCGCATGCAGAGGCCGACGTCTTAAGCCTATAGCCTGTATCCATTTCGAAGCCAACCGCCGGACTACGCATAATGAGCTCTATCTTCCTCCCTTCCTTTGCACTGTGGAAATAAAAAGTATAGCCTCCGTTCTCGAATATATACCCAAAGTTTACCGGCACAATATATATCTGCCCTTCACAGGAAAATCCAACCCTTATGCAATGGCATGCTTCAATAATCTGCGCAAGCTTCTTTTCGTCCGTAATCTGTCTTTCTTTCCTTCTCATGTACTCTCCTCCTTGCTTCTCCTTAACATTTACAATATTATTATATTTTTACAGTTTATCATATCAAAAGATCAGCATCAATACATTTTCAGCTTCATTTATCCGACGGAAGCTTTGCCAGTATTGTTCTTCGCATGGTAAGATAGCAAGCAAGACCTCCAATAAAATTAGAAACCGGCTCTGCAAGAAATACTCCCGCAACGCCCAAATTTCCCACTCTAGGCAAAATAAGTGTCAAAGGCACTACAATAACCGCTTTACGAAGCAGAAAAAAGAAAATCGCCTGCTTCGCCTTATTCAGTGACTTGAATACACTCTGACCCGCAAACTGAAAGGCCATCATAAAAAATCCAAAAAAATAAATATGCATGGACGGCACGGCTGTCTGCACCAGCTCTGTATTATGATTAAAAATCCGGATAAAAAATTCCAGGAATACAGAAATAAGACCCCATATTAACAATGTGTATGTAAATCCAAGCTGTGTCATAAAACGGATCGCCTTTTTCATCCGGCCTGTCTTTTCGGCTCCATAATTATAGCTTATAATTGGACATGCCCCTTCCGAAATTGCCGCCATCGGCGTCTGAGCAATCTCACGGACAGAATTAATGACCGTCATAACACTGATATAAAGATCACCGCCAAAGAGCTGAAGCATAGAGTTGCATACAATCTGAACAAGGCTGTTTGTAAAAGACATACAGAAATTAGAAAATCCTAGTCTTGCAGTCTCGCAGATACAGGCGAAATCTGGATGAAATCCACGAAAGTAAAGAGTAAGTTCCGCCTGTTTTCCTGTCAGAAAAAGCAGTACCCAAAGCGCCGAAAAAAATTGTGAAATTATTGTTGCATATGCCGCCCCTTTTACACCCATATTCAGAACAAAAATAAAAACCGGATCCAGTATAATATTGATAACAGACCCCAATATGACTGTCTTCATACCTGTCCGGGCAAACCCCTGGCTGTTTATATAAGGATTCATTCCAAGAGAAATCATAACAAATACTGTTCCGAGGAGGTAAATAACCATATAGCTGGAAGCATAGGGATATGTCGCATCGCTTGCTCCAAAAAAGTACAAAAGGGGTCTGTGAAAAGCTATACCGGCGGCAGTCAGCAGAAGTCCTGTTACAATTAACATAAAAAATGCATTATTCATAATATCCTGTGCTTTTTTTATATCTTTTTTTCCTCTGGCAATAGAACACAAAGGGGCTCCTCCTGCCCCAAAAAGATTAGAAAATGCGGTTACCATTGTAACTACCGGAAAGCAGAGGCCAAGTCCGGCCAGCGCAATCGTGCCCTCTCCTGGAATTTTCCCTATGTAAATGCGATCGATGATGTTATAAAGCAGATGAAGAAGCTGCGCGGCCATCATAGGCGCCGCCACGGCCAGAATATTCTGCCGTATATTTTCGCTTCCAAAATCTACCTGTCCGGACTTCATGTTTAAATCACTTCCTTAATTTCCAGCTAGCTCAGGGTAGTTACTCTTTCATAAGTTCAGCCTGTCTGGCTTTTCACATATGCTTTAAATATAAAAGATTCCTATAATGTATTGCGCCATTAATCACCTAATACCTCCGTCATGAACCTCTTTAATTTATGTTCTATAGTGTACTATTAATCAAAGACCTACAAGGGGACAGGTAGCCATG
>CAOJQZ010000032.1 GCA_948441955.1 uncultured Lachnospiraceae bacterium
AACTTGCTTGATGTCCACACGCATGATGAAAGGGCTTTAAAGATATTTTCATTACTGTCATCTTCATATTAAAATTGCATTGTTTGATGAAAATAAGGGTGAGGTTTTCCCCACCCTTGTCTTTTACATTTGAATAATTTCCTCGTTCACAATCTTCCTCGCACAAGCCCATATGTTGTTGAGCCGTCCTGAAATCCCAACTTTAAAGAAATCCAAAAGTTTAGATTTGTCCTGTCCATTCTAGGGCGTTTTCTTCCTTTAGGTGTTCCGTTATGCCCTGTGCCTGCTTCATGCCCTCTATGAGCCGTTCAAAGCGTTCCTGCGTCTGCCTGTCAATATCGGCAAGATAAGCGTTAAGTTTGCCGCTTGTGAGAAGATTGGTGTATGTAACCTTTCGGTATTGCTTCAGATAGTTCAGATGCAGCTATCCCCATATGCCTATTGGTTGCTCTTCTTCGACGGGTAATCGTAAATCTGGAATAAAATATCCATTTTCTCCGTGATATATGCCGTCTAACTGTTCAAATAGCGATTTTGTCATTTTGTAATTCCTCCAAACAAGATATTCACTCAACATATTTGTGTCTGCTGTCTTAAACACAATTTTTGAGTTTTATCTTTATCTGGTTTCATTCATAAAAGAATACAATATTTTGACATGGCAAAAGGGATAGGAATTCTTTGTGTAATTGCAGGTCATATGCCCGTTCAATCGGTCAGCGCATTGGTGTTTACTTTTCATATGCCACTATTTTTCTGATCAGCGTCTATGTTGTTTCAAAGAAAATGGAACTGAAAAGATAGATACCATGGGATATAATATATAAAATACCGGAGAATATTCCAGGAGATCTATGGAATATGACAATTCGGGCACTTTATGGAGCTGGAAGCGACAGTGTGAAATTACCGCCAGGTATAAGCGCAATCGGTGCAATATGGTTTCTTCCAGCGCTGCTGTGGGCATTAATTATTGTAAAATATGCAATCTCGGTGAAATATGGTTTTATATTTATATTTTTTAATGTGATAGTATCCTATATTTTTTCAAAGTATATATGGCTTCCTCTCAGTATTCAGGCCGGAGGTGTAGCAGCAATTTTCGTATATATAGGGTAGTTTGGGAATAAAAAAGGAATTTTAAGGGGTAAGATAAATCTACCATTATTTCATGTTGGAGCAGCATTGGTCATAGAATATGAATACGGAATCAGCTTATCCATAACACGGAATTATTATGCATATGGTTTGGTTAGTTTTGTTGGAGCTGTTTTGATTTGTTATACAGTTTTATGTATAGCAAAATTGTTGGAAAATATAGAAATTTTAAAAAGAATTTTATGTTTTCATGGAGAAAATTCTTTGATTATACTTTGTTTTCATTTGATGGAAATGGGATATTTCCCGTGGTATAAGATATATGAAACGTTGTCGTACTTTCAGCTCTCATTACCGGTCTTTCATATGATAGTATGGACAGGCAAAGTTTTATTTTGTACATTGTGTGTCTGGTGTGTATATAAATCGAAAGCTCTCAGGAAAATATTTGGGAGAAAATAAAAATTAACATAACATGCTTGCCCATTTTAAAAATATAGTGTAATATGTTTTGTGTATAAAATCAACGTAGGATAAGAGGTGTTATATGGCTAGAAGAAAACCTCACAGAGGTAGAAGAAGTCGCAGAAACTGGTTTATGAGAATGAGTGTGGCAAAAAGAGCCGCTGTTTGCATATGCGGCGTACTTTTGGTGTTTATTGCTTCGGGAGCTTTGTATGTTGCTGCAAAACTTGGCAAAATTGATACACAGGAAATTGCGGAGGAAGATATTATTATTAATGAAGAAGTAGAGCAGCTGGAGGATTTGGGCGATGGGTATTTGAATGTTGCATTGTTTGGCGTTGATTCCCGTGAGGGGGATTTGGAGCAGGGGACCAGAACGGACTGCCTTATTGTTGCCAGTTTAAATAAAGAAACAAAAGAGATCAGGATGATATCTGTATACAGAGACACGGTTTTGGATTTGTCGGAAGGTACATTGCAGAAATGTAATGCAGCGTACAGCTTCGGCGGGCCGACAATGGCTATCAATATGCTGAATATGAATCTGGATTTGGATATTCAGAAATATGTGACAGTAAATTTTGGGGTTTTGGCAGAAGTAATTGATCTGCTTGGCGGAGTTGAAATTGATCTTAAGCAGGAAGAAATTGAATATTTAAATGAATATATAGAAGAAACGGCTGAGGTTTCAGGAAAAGAAGCCCATTTTGTAAGTGAAGCAGGAGTTCAGACAATGGATGGGGTCCAGGCAACTACATATGCAAGGATTCGTTCCACAGAAGGCGGAGATTTCACCAGAACGGAGCGGCAGAGACTTGTGATTGAGAAAATGGTGGAAAAGGCTCAGAAGAGTGATTTGGCTACAATCAATAGTATTATTGATAAAGTTTTGCCGACAATATCAACGAATTTTACCGGGACGGAAATATTATCATACGCACAATATTTTTCACAGTATAAGCTGGGTGAAAACGCAGGTTTTCCATTTGATAAAACAACAGATACGATTTCAGGGCTGGGAAGTATCGTCATTCCCGTTGATTTGGCAGATAATGTAAAGCAGTTACATGAGTTTTTATTTGGAAAGACAGATTACTCCGTATCATCGGCAGTGCAGAGCATAAGTAGCGCAATCGTTGCAAGAGTGGGACAGCGAGATGCAGTAGATGATGCAATATTGGGGACTCAGACTTACGAAGAGGATCCCCAGGATGCTCCGGGATATTATTCAGACCAGTACTATAACAATTATCCGACAGGAGGAGATGTGCAGCCGGATAATCCGTCTAATGATGTTCCAGGAAATCAGACGCCGGAAACACCGCCGGATACGACGGATCCGGGGACGGACATACCGCCGGACACAACGGATCCGGGAGGAGATGTGCAGCCGGATCCAGGCGGGGAAGAAATCGTGCAGTAAGGAATACAAGGCTTTTACAACAATTGAAGGTTGTAAAGGCCTTATATTTTTAACAGTGGTTTACAAAATGTTAAGAATTTGTTACAATATTTTCTGAAACAAAAGGGATATCGTGTTTATGAGATTGTTATACGCATGTGGAGGCAGAGTATGTGTGGAATAGTTGGATATATTGGCAGCAGACAGGCGGCTCCGATTCTTTTGGACGGTCTGGGAAAACTGGAATACAGAGGTTATGATTCGGCAGGTATTGCCGTGCATAGCGGAGATAAGATTAATATGGTGAAGTCGAAGGGCAGACTTAAGGTTCTTGAGGAATTAACACATAATGGCAGTACTCTATGGGGTACGTCCGGAATTGGACATACAAGATGGGCGACACACGGCTCCCCTACAGATCAGAATGCCCATCCCCATTTTAATAAGAATAATAGTATTGTTGTTGTGCATAATGGGATTATAGAGAATTATCTAAAGTTAAAGATAAAACTGGAAAAAAAGGGATATGAGTTTATATCTGAAACGGATACGGAGGTCATTGCCCATTTGCTGGATTATTATTATAAGGGGAATCCGCTGCAGGCAGTGACGAAAATTATGCATCGGATGGAAGGCTCCTATGCGCTGGGAATCATTTTCTCCGATCATCCGGATGAGCTATATGCAGTTCGCAAGGACAGCCCCCTTATTGCAGGTAATGCAGAAGGAGGAAATATTGTTGCATCGGATGTTCCCGCTGTGTTAAAATACACACGTAATGTTTATTTCGTAGAGAACGAAGAGATTGTACGTATGACAAGGGACAAGATGGAGTTCTTTACTGCAGATGAGGAGCCTGTTGAAAAGGAGCCTGTTGAAATTAAATGGGATATTAATGCGGCGGAAAAAGGCGGTTATGAGCATTTTATGCTGAAGGAGATGTATGAGCAGCCGAAAGCAATTACCGATACATTCTCTCCAAGGCTCAGGGAGCGGGATATTGTTATAGAAGAATTAAATATGTCCGATCAGGATATTACATCGATTGAAAAAATTATGATAGTGGCCTGTGGCTCAGCCTACCATGCGGGAGTGACAAGTAAATATGTGTTTGAAGGGCTTGCAAGAATTCCGGTGGAGGTAGATCTTGCTTCAGAATTTCGTTACAGAAATCCAATTTTACAAGACGGAACCCTTGTAATAATTATAAGCCAGTCAGGAGAAACAGCGGATTCACTGGCGGCTCTCCGGAAGGCAAGAGAACTGGGGGCAAAGGTTCTCGGGATTGTAAATGTGGTTGGAAGTTCCATTGCGAGAGAGGCGGATAGTGTAATGTATACATGGGCCGGTCCCGAGATTGCAGTTGCAACTACAAAAGCGTATTCTGCACAATTAATAGCGCTTTATCTGCTGGCTATGAAATTTGCTTATGTACGCGGAGAATTGAAGGACAGCGAGCTGGCTGGGATGACGGAGGATTTAAGGGCGCTCCCGTCACAGGTAGAAATGCTCCTTAATAATAAAAACAGGATTCAGCGCTTTGCCAACCGGTATTTAGCTGCAAAGGACGTTTTTTTTATGGGAAGAGGAATTGACTACGCTATTTCACTGGAAGGCTCGCTGAAGCTGAAAGAGATTTCCTATATTCATTCTGAAGCATATGCGGCAGGAGAATTAAAGCATGGTACGATTTCGCTGATAGAAGAGGGAACTCTGGTTGCTTCAGTACTGACACAAAAGGAGCTTTACAAAAAAATGATAAGTAACATGGTAGAGGTACGTACCAGAGGGGCGTTTGTTCTTGCTGTTACGAATGAAGGCAACACAGAGGTTGAGCGTGCGGCAGATTATGTGATTTATATTCCGGAAACAAACAAATACTTTGCAAATTCACTGGCTATTATTCCGCTGCAGCTGTTTGGATATTATATTGCAATAGGACGTGGATGCGATGTGGATAAGCCGAGAAATCTTGCAAAATCCGTTACAGTCGAATAAGAAGGTTTTATAACAGGAGGTGGATGATGTACGATTATTTAATAGTGGGTTCCGGGCTGTTTGGCGCTGTTTTTGCGTATGAAGCGAAAAAGAGAGGAAAGAGCTGCCTTGTTTTGGAAAAGAGGGCGCATATAGGCGGCAATATTTATACGGAAGAAATCGAAGGAATTCAGGTACACAGATACGGGGCGCATATTTTTCATACAAGCGATAGGAAGGTATGGGACTATATTCAGCGTTTTGCTGAGTTTAACAGGTATACCAACAGCCCGGTTGCATATTACAAAGGTGAAATATATAATATGCCCTTTAATATGAATACATTTAATCGGATGTGGGGGGTAATTACGCCCGCCCAGGCAAAAGAAAAGATAGAAAAACAGAAAGCGGAATCAGGCATATCTCTGCCTGCAAATTTAGAGGAGCAGGCCATAAGCCTTGTGGGAAAGGATATTTATGAAAGGCTTGTAAAAGGATATACGGAAAAGCAGTGGGGACGGCGTGCAACGGAACTTCCGCCGGAAATTATAAAGCGTCTGCCAGTCCGGTTTACTTATGATAATAATTACTTTAATGATCTTTACCAGGGTATTCCTGTCGGCGGCTATACAAAAATTATTGAAGGAATGCTGGAAGGAATTGAAGTGCGGTTAAATACGGATTACCTGAAGAACCGGGAAGAGTTCCGTAAAATGGCAAAAAAGGTTATATATACAGGGCCTATAGACGCGTATTTTGATTATCAGTACGGAGAATTAGAATACCGTTCTGTCCGCTTTGATACAGAAATACTGGATATGGAAAATTATCAGGGGAATGCGGTTGTGAACTATACAGAATATGAAGTTCCATATACGCGTATTATTGAGCATAAGCATTTCGAGTTTGGCACACAGCCGAAAACAGTTATTTCGAAGGAATATTCTGTTGCTTGGAAACGCGGAGACGAGCCATACTATCCGGTAAATAATGAAAAAAATAATCTGCTGTACCAAAGATATGCAGATAAGGCCCGGGAAGAGGAAGGCATTGTATTCGGAGGAAGATTGGGAAAATATCGTTATTATGACATGCATCATGTTGTCTCAGAGGCACTAAAGTGCGTGGAAGAAATACTAAATTAGCAGAAGTGATTTTTGTATATATTACAAAAGAAATGGGGCTGGTTTATGGCTAAGAAAAAAGGAAAGCAGCTGAAAGCAGCGCAGTATGCTGGGATTAGAACTAAAAAAAGAAATCGTAGAAAAAAAAGAGCAGTCATAGTAATTTTAGAAGTGCTTATGTTGACATTGCTTTCATGTGTAGCTTACGTAATGGCAAAATACGACCGCTTTCAAACAGTAGCAATTGACGAGGATGACATTGATATTAACGACGGAATAAAGCAGGAGGGCTATACGACGATTGCGTTGTTCGGCGGTGACTCCAGAGACGGGCAGCTGGAAGAGGGCACCCATGCGGACACGATGATTATTGTCTCCATTGATAATGAATCAAAAGAAATAAGAATGGCGTCAGTGTACAGAGATACATTTTTACAGCAGGCGGACGGTACCTACCTGAAGGCTAACAACGCTTATTTCTGCGGCGGCCCGAAGGAAGCGATCAATATGCTGAATAAAAATCTGGATCTGGATATTGAGGATTATGTGACCGTAGATTTTAAGGCGTTAGTTGACACGATTGATCTGTTAGGCGGCCTGGAGATTGAGATAAAGGAAGAAGAGGTTCAGTATGTAAACGAGTATTTACAGGAAACTGCCGATGTGGCCGGGACTCCGGCGAATTTTATCTCTCAGGCGGGCGAGCAGCGTCTGGACGGAGCCCAGGCAGTTACCTATGCGCGTATCCGCTCCACGGAGGGAGGGGACTATACACGTACAGAACGACAGAGGCTGGTTATTCAGAAAATGTTTGAAAAGGGTATAAAGACGGATCTTGCAACGGTTAACAGTATTATTGATACTGTATTCCCCCAGGTTTCAACCAGCTTTACACTAACGGAATTAATAAGCCTTGCATCCGGTGCCACAAAATATAATCTGGGTGAAAATACAGGTTTTCCTATTGAAAAGACAGATGAGACACGTGCAGATGTAGGAAGCATTGTAATTCCGATTGATCTGGTGTACAATGTTCAGGAATTACACAGATTTTTGTATCCCAAGGAAGATGATTATATGATGTCGGATACAGTACAGAAGATTTCTCAAGAAATCTCTTATATTACGGGGGTTGTAAGAATGGATGGCTCCGGAGGCCAGACAGGTACAGGCAGCGCCGCCGGCGGGGAGGATACGGGTAGCACAGGCGCCGCCGGATATAATTCAGGGGATAATTACGGAAATACCGGTGATGATATTTATTATACTGGTGATGACTATAACAATTACGGCTATAATGGAGACGATGTCTATAATGGAGATACCGGTTATGGCTACGGCAGCAGCGGCTATAATGGAGATACCGGTTATGATTATAATAATTATAATGACAGTTATAATTATGATGTGGTAGAATAAATCTGTATATATTCCAGAGAAGAAAGAGGATAAAAAACATGAAAATAATGAAAAAAATCAGTGTTGTCCTGCTTGCTTTGATGTTAAGCCTGTCAGGTGTTACAATGGTTGCTTATGCGGCAGACGGCAGTATTTCATTTACCGATCCGGAAACGGCAGTAGGAGACATGGTAGAAATTAAATGCGCCGTCCGTTCAGGCGCAGGAGAGCTTGGTGAAATAAATATAAATTTAAGCTATGACAGTGGATCGCTTCGGTTTGAATCCGGAGACGGCGTTACCGGCGGAGACGGAACGCTTACTTATACAGGTAACGGAGAGTCCGCTTCAGAGATTTCGTTTACAATGACCTTTCAGGCATTGACGGAAGGAAGCGCCAAGGTCTCTATAACGGAGGCTTCTGTAACATCAAGCTATGGCGGCAGCATGTCTATGGATGAAGGCGATTCTACCGTATCCATCGGCCCGGGAGATCCTTCTAAAATTAAAGAGGAAGAGACAGAAGGGACGGATAATGCAGCGCCTGCAGCCGGAGATATGCAGGTGGTGGTGGATGGAGAGACTTATTCTCTGTCAGACAAATTTACGGATACAGATATTCCGTCTGGATATACAAGAACCTCCGTTACACTGGATGGTCAGGAGCGCCAGATGGTGACAAATGCATCCGGCGCCGTCTGCCTGGGATACTTGATTAGCAGCCAGAGCGTGGGAGAGTTTTTTATTTATAATCAGGAGGATGCAACCTTTGCGCCCTATGAGGAGGTGCAAATTTCTGATACGGTGTCTATTATTGTATTGAGCGATACCTCGAAGGTAAAGCTGCCGGATACATATAAGGAAGCCAAGCTGACGCTGAATGAAAAGGAATTTCCTGTGTGGCGGGACAGTGAGAATGAGGAATATTGTATTCTTTATGCAATGAATAACAGCGGAAATACAGGATATTATCAATATGATATGGCGGAGGGGACTTATCAGAGGGTAGAAGTCTCAGAAGGTGAAAAGAAGGAAAAGAGCGATAATTCACGTATGGGCAAGATGCGGGAACTGCTTAATGAACATCTGCAGCTGCTGATTATTATTGCCGGAGTTTTAGGACTTCTTGTTCTTATACTGATCATTGTATTGGCGGTAAAGCTCCGCAATCGTAATCTGGAGCTTGACGATCTGTATGACGAGTATGGGATTGATTTGGAGGAGGAAGAGCCTACGGTAAAAGAAAAGAAGTCAAAAGGAAAGCGGAATAAAAAGGATGAGGATGACTTTGACGATGAGGATAGTTTTACTGGAATAGGGCTGAATAAAATTAATCTTGACGATGATTTTGAAGATGATTTCGATGAAGATGACTTCGAAGACGATTTTGATGAGGAAGATTTTGACGACGGTGATTTTGAAGAAGATGACTTTGAGGAGGATTTTGAAGAGGAGGATGATATCTTTTCAGATAAAAAGCTGAAAAAGTATGATACAAGAACAATCCGCCAGAATGCACCTGTAAATAAAATTGTAGAGGACAACGACCTGGATGAGCTTTTTGAGGATTTGACAGGAAAGAAACCGGGGCATCAGGAAAAGGATGATGCTTTTAAGGTTGATTTTGTAGATCTTGATTAAGGAGAAATGATGAAGAAGGTTTTTGACTGGGTCACAATCAAATTTTTGCTGGTGGGGATCGTAAACACGATAGTAGGAACTACCGTGATGTTTGTTTCCTATAACATACTTCATCTGAACTACTGGATCTCTTCCGCTGCAAATTATGTAACAGGCAGTATTGTAAGTTTTATTTTAAATAAAAATTTTACATTCCAAAATAAGGACGGCTCATGGAAAGTTGTATTGAAATTTATTATTAATATTTCTGTCTGCTATTTGTTTGCATATGGAATTGCAAAACCATTTGTGAGGAAGATGCTGTCGGGAGCGTCTCTGAATATTCAGGAAAATGCGGCTATGGCTGTCGGCATGGTGCTGTTTGTGTGTTTTAATTATATTGGACAAAGATACTTTACGTTTAAAAAGGAAGATTGAACAGAGGGTCCGAAAAATTATGGTTATAGTTTTTCGGACCTTTTACCCAAAGGAGGAATACGATGAAGTGGAATAGGTTTCGTCTGAAGACGACAACAGAAGCAGAGGATATTGTAAGCAGTATGCTAGCCGATCTGGGTGTAGAGGGTGTACAGATTGAGGACAGGCTGCCTCTTACCAATGAGGATAAGGAGCAGATGTTTGTGGACATTCTTCCGGATATACCGGAGGATGACGGATGTGCGTATCTGACCTTTTATCTGGAGGAAAGTAAGAATTCGGCCGAGCTTTTAGACAGAGTGAAAGAAGAGCTTGAGGAAATGCGGGCATATTTGAATATAGGCGAGGGGACGATTGAGGAATCAGAGACAGAGGATGTGGACTGGGTAAATAACTGGAAGAAGTATTTTCATCAGTTTTATATTGACGATATTCTTGTAATTCCATCCTGGGAGAAGGTAAAGGAAGAGGATGCCGGGAGACTCGTCATTCATATTGACCCGGGTACGGCGTTTGGAACCGGAATGCATGAGACAACCCAGCTTTGTATCCGGGGGCTTCGGAAATATGTAAAGGAAGGCTGCAGAATTCTGGATGTGGGCTGCGGAAGCGGTATTTTGGGAATGCTGGCGCTGAAATTCGGCGCTTCCTATGCAGCAGGAACGGATCTGGATCCGTGTGCGGTTACGGCAGCCTGTGAGAATATGGAGGAGAATGGCATCCCCAGGGATCGTTATGAGATTATGATAGGGAATATTATTCATGATACACAGGTACAGGAAGCCGTAGGTTACGGATGCTATGATATCGTAGTTGCCAATATTCTGGCGGATGTACTTGTGCCTCTTACTCCGGTTGTTATCCGTCATATGAAATCCGGCGGAGTGTACATTACAAGCGGAATCATTGACGATAAGGAAGAAACCGTAGTGGAAGCAGTGAAGTCAGCGGGTCTTGAGGTTTTAGAGATTCATTATCAGGGCGAGTGGGTTTCTGTAATAGCGAGGAAGAATTAAAAGATGCATCATTTTTTTGTGACGCCTTCTCAGGTAAAGGAGAGCAGGATATATATCGAGGGATCCGACGTGAACCATATGAAAAACGTATTGCGGATGCGAAAGGGCCAGCGTGTTATGGTAAGCGACGGCAATAACCATAGCTATCTCTGTCAAGTTGAAAGTTATGAGGAGAATTCTAAAGCAGAGCTTGGAATCATAGAGGAGCAGACGCTTTGTACAGAGCTTCCTTCACGGATTTATCTGTTCCAGGGCATACCAAAGCAGGACAAGATGGAACTTATCGTACAGAAATGCGTGGAGCTTGGCGTGTATGAGGTTGTTCCGGTAATTGTCAAACGATGTGTGGTAAAATTGGATGATAAAAGGGCAAGGAAAAAAGTAGAGCGCTGGCAGCAAATTGCAGAAAGTGCGGCGAAACAGGCAGGAAGAGGAATCATTCCCCAGATTAAAGAGCCGGTTTCTTTCGGGGAAGCGCTTGAAAGGGCCAGAGAGCTTGATGTGGTTCTGATTCCCTATGAGCTTTCGGAGGGAATGGCGCAGACAAGGCACATTATTGAATCCATAAAGCCGGGACAGTCCATTGGAATATTCATTGGTCCGGAGGGCGGTTTTGAGAAGGAGGAGGCAGAGTCTGCCGTAAAAGCCGGCGCGGAGGAGATAACTCTTGGAAAGCGCATTTTAAGGACAGAGACGGCAGGTCTTACGATTGTTTCTGTGCTTATGTTCCATTTAGAGGGGAAGTAACATATTCTGATAATAAGAAAAATAAACAGGAAGTGAATATATGAGACAAATATATCTGGATAATTCTGCCACCACAATGGCTTATGAAAATGTCGGAGAGCTTGTAAAAAAGGTCATGTGTGAGGACTACGGCAATCCTTCTTCCATGCATGCCAAGGGGGTGGAGGCTGAAAAGTATATAAAGGAGGCAAAGGAGGCGCTGGCAAGGCTCTGGAAAGTGAAAGAGAAAGAGATTTTTTTTACTTCAGGCGGTACGGAAAGCGACAATTTGGCCCTTATTGGTACGGCGAGAGCCAATCAGCGCGCCGGAAAGCATTTGATCACTTCAGCTATCGAGCATCCGGCGATTATTAATACGATGCGTTATCTGGAGGAGGAGGGCTTCCGTGTTACCTATCTTCCGGTAGACAGGTATGGAAGGATACGGCTGGATGCCTTGAGGAATGCCCTCTGCGAGGATACAATTCTTGTATCCGTGATGTATGTGAATAACGAGGTAGGATCTGTGCAGCCGATTCAGGAGGCGGCGGGAATCGTAAAGGCATATAATAAAAATATCGTCTTCCATGTGGATGCAGTACAGGGCTTTGGAAAATACCGCATTTATCCTAAAAGGCTTAAGGTGGATTTATGTTCTATAAGCGGACATAAAATTCACGGGCCAAAGGGAATCGGAGCGTTGTATATTGATGAAAAGGTTAAGATCAGACCAATTGTATTCGGCGGGGAACAGCAGAAAAATATTCGTTCCGGTACGGAAAATGTACCTGGGATCGCAGGACTTTCTCTGGCGGCCCGCATGATTTATGAAAACCTGGATGAAAAGGTTGAAAGGATGCGTGCTCTTAAGCAGCATTTTATCAGCGGAGTGACGCAGATAGAAAATACAGCTGTTCACGGTCTTTTTGACGAAACGTCGGCGCCTCATATTATCAGCGTTGGGTTTGCCGGGATCCGGAGCGAGGTATTGCTTCACGCGCTGGAAGATAAGGGGATATATGTATCCTCAGGCTCGGCCTGCTCCTCGAATCATCCTCAGGTAAGCGGCGTATTGAAAGGGATAGGCGCAAGTTCAGAATTTCTGGATGCGACTCTTAGATTCAGCATGTCGGAATTTACAACGAAAGAAGAGATTGACTATACCCTGGATACTCTGTATAATATAGTACCAATGCTTCGAAAATATACAAGACGCTGATAAAATAGAAAGAAGAGGAGAAAGTAAAATGCGTTTTACTACGTTTTTATTGAAATACGGAGAAATTGGAATTAAAGGGAAGAACAGATATCTGTTTGAGGATGCCCTGGTGCGTCAGGTAAAAAGGGCCCTTTCAGACGTAGACGGGGAATTTAAGGTGTATAAATCCCAGGCAAGAATTTATGTGGATTGCGAAGGAGAATATGACTACGAGGACACAGTGGAGCATCTTCAGAGAGTATTTGGACTGGTAGGCATCTGCCCGGTAGTAAGACTGAAAGAACAGGGCTTTGACGAGCTTAAAAAGGATGTTGTATCTTATATGGAAGAGACGTATCCGGATAAAAGGCTGACGTTTAAGGTAGAGACCAGAAGAGCAAAAAAATCTTATCCAAAGAATTCCATGGAAATAAGCCGTGATCTGGGAGAGGCGGTTCTTTACGCTTTTCCGGAGATCCGGGTGGATGTGCATCATCCGGATGTTATGCTGAATGTGGAAGTGCGGACAGACGGTACCTATATCTATTCACAGATTATTCCGGGAGCCGGCGGAATGCCGGTGGGAACAAATGGCAGGGCGGCGCTGCTTCTTTCCGGTGGAATTGACAGCCCTGTGGCAGGATATATGATTGCAAAAAGGGGCGTGGAGTTGGAGGCGGTTTATTTCCACGCACCGCCTTACACCAGTGAGAGGGCAAAGCAGAAGGTTGTGGATCTGGCAAAAATTATTTCCAGATATGCGGGAACGATGAAGCTCCATGTGGTTAATTTTACAGATATACAGCTTTATATTTACGATCAGTGCCCCCATGAGGAGCTGACAATTATTATGAGGCGCTATATGATGCGCATTGCGGAGCATTTTGCAAATGAAAGCGGATGCCTGGGACTTATTACCGGAGAAAGTATAGGGCAGGTAGCAAGTCAGACGATGCAGAGTCTGGCGGCTACCAATGATGTGTGCCGAATGCCGGTTTACCGGCCGCTTATTGGCTTTGATAAGCGGGATATTGTAGAGCTTGCAGAGAAAATAGGCACCTTCGAGACCTCTATACAGCCCTTCGAGGACTGCTGCACTATTTTCGTGGCAAAGCACCCGGTAACAAAACCGAATGTAGAGGTTATACGCCGTTCAGAAGAGAGGCTGGAGGGGAAGATAGAGGAGCTTTATCAGACAGCGATTGACACGGCAGAGGTAATTAGGATTGATTGCTCCAAATAAAAACGAACCCCGTGAAGGGGTTCGCTTATAATTATTCTTCGTCCACAATATAATCCTTTAACGTGTCGAGAATGCTGCCCATGTCGGCTTCTCCGGCATGAATGTTAAGCTCAATTGATTTTGACAGATCCAGGCTGAAGATACCCATGATGGACTTTGCATCTATAACATATCTGCCGGATACCAGATCGAAATCATAGTCAAACTTTGTAATAGCATTTACAAAGGATTTTACCTTATCAATTGAATTTAAAGAAATCTGTACTGTTTTCATTGGAAATATCCTCCTTGTTTCATTTCATACTTATATATTATCTTAAGAGTATCCTATGGAAAAGTCAAGGAACATTTTGCCAAAGATATACAGAAAAACTATACAGGATGTTGGGAGAAATGAATATGAGAAAGGCGGCGCTGCACAACCTGGGATGCAAGGTAAATGCATATGAGACGGAAGCTATGCAGGAACTATTGGAAGAGCAGGGTTATGAAATTGTACCTTTTGAAGAAAAGGCAGACATTTATATTATTAATACCTGTACGGTAACCAACACGGCGGACCGTAAGTCGAGACAAATGCTCCATAGGGCAAGAAAGAGGAATCCGGAGGCTGTTATCGTGGCGGCAGGGTGTTATGTGCAGGCGGGAGGAGCAGAGACAGATGCCGACATTGTAATAGGAAATAACCATAAGAAGGATTTGCCTGCAGTTCTTCATGAGTATGAGAGAGGGCGCAGGAGGGCGGCGCTTTCTGATATAAGCCATGAAAAAGAATATGAAAAGCTTTGGCTGACGCATACAGCGGAGCATACAAGAGCATTTATCAAGGTTCAGGACGGCTGTAATCAGTTCTGCTCCTATTGTATTATTCCTTATACAAGAGGGCGGGTAAGAAGCCGTGAGAGCAGGGATGTCATAAAAGAAGCGGCCGCACTGGCCGGACAAGGCTGTAAAGAGGTGGTGCTTACAGGAATACATCTGAGCTCTTATGGAGTGGATCATGGAGAAAGCCTGCTTTCCCTTATCCAAAGCGTGCATGATGTGGAGGGAATTCAGAGGATTCGTCTGGGCTCTCTGGAGCCTCGGATTATTACGGAGGAATTTGCAGAAGGGCTCCGATGTCTTCCGAAGATATGCCCTCATTTCCACCTATCTCTTCAAAGCGGATGTGATGAGACGTTAAAGCGGATGAACCGGCGGTACACAGCCCGGGAGTACATGGAAAAATGTAATATCCTGCGGCGATATTTTGATAATCCGGCTCTTACTACAGATGTGATTGTAGGGTTTCCGGGGGAAACGGAGGAAGAGTTTGTACAGTCAAGAGAATTTATTGATAAAGTGAATTTTTATGAAATTCATGTGTTTAAATATTCAAGACGCAAAGGGACAAAAGCGGCTGCCTTAAGCGGACAGGTTTCGGAAGAGGTGAAGAGCAGACGAAGCGGTGAACTTTTAAAGCTTGGCCTTGCAAAACAGAAAGCATATGAGGAAAGGCTGATAGGATCTGTCAAAGAGGTGCTTATGGAAGAGGCTGTTGAGAGAGAGGACGGCATTTATCAGGTGGGGCATACAAAGGAATATGTAAAAATTGGACAGAAAACAAAAGAAAATTTAGTGAATCAGCTCGTAAATGTAGAAATTAAAAATCATTTACAAATAATTCATTGAATTTTGAGAAGCAATAAGGTAGAATGATAGGGAAGTATTTTCGGAGGACGTGAGTATATGAAAGAGTTAAGTAATACCCAGTTTTTTCAAGTAGAAAGCGCTCCACAAATTCAAGCAAAAGATATACTTGAGATTGTGTACAAGGCACTGAGCGAAAAGGGATATAACCCGGTGAACCAGGTGGTGGGATATATTATGTCGGGAGATCCGACTTATATTACCAGCTATAATGGCGCCAGGAGCCTGATTATGAAGATGGAGCGGGACGAGTTAGTAGAAGAGATGCTTAAAACGTATATCAGGCATAACGGCTGGGTATAATATATGAGAATCTTGGGGTTGGATTACGGTTCAAAAACTGTGGGGGTGTCAGTGAGCGATCCGCTGGGCATAACGGCTCAGGGGATTGAGACTATATGCCGTAAGGAGGAGAACAAGCTGAGGAAGACTTGTGCACGCATTGAGGAGCTTGTACGGGAATATGGGGCGGAAAAGCTTGTGCTCGGATTTCCGAAGCATATGAACGGCGATATTGGTGAACGGGCGGAACAGACAATAAAATTTAAAGAGATGTTAGAAAGAAGGACAGGGCTTCCGGTAGAGATGTGGGACGAGCGCCTGTCGAGTGTTTCGGCAGAGAGAGTTTTAATTGAGAATAAGGTAAGAAGAGAAGACCGCAAAAAGTTTATCGATAAGATTGCGGCAGTTTTTATATTGCAATCTTATCTGGATTCGCTTCATATAAGCCGTGAACCCATAGATTAAGCGGGGCAGATATTTTTAGTCCGGATAGGAGAGGCAGATGGAAAAGATTACGTTTACGTCTGAGGAAATGCAGGAAAAAGAAGAGTTTTATGTACTGGAGCAGACAAGAATTAATGGGGTATCTTATATTCTCGTGACGGATTCTAAGGAAAACGATGCAGAATGTTTGATTTTAAAGGACACCTCTAAGGAGCAGGAGGAAGAGGGTATTTATGAAATTGTAGAGGACGATGATGAGCTTGCTGCAATTGTGAAGGTATTTGACGAGCTTCTGGAGGATGTGGAGATTGAAAGGTAAGTAATATGTCAGTCAGTCAGAATGAATTTAAAGAAATGTTAAAGAAAAAGGGGCTTAAGATAACAAATCAGCGGCTGCGGGTGCTGGAGGTGCTGGGGGAAAACCGCGACAAGCATATGACCGCAGAGGATATCTATGAGCTTGTAAAGGAGGATTACCCGGAGATTGGGCTGGCAACTATTTATCGGACCGTACAGCTGTTATTAGAAATGCAATTGGTGGACCGTATTAATCTGGATGACGGATGCGTAAGATATGAGATTGGTGAAAATACGTACGGAGATGCAAAGGGAAAACATCGTCATCATCATTTAATATGTAAGGACTGTGGAAAGGTTTTTTCTTTTAAAGATGATCTTCTGGAGGAATTGGAGAATCATATTGAGGATGAAACGGGATTTCATGTGCTGAACCACGAATTAAAGTTCTTCGGACAGTGTGAACAGTGCCGGAAAAAACAAAATCAGAACGGAAAACACGTGGAGGTGTAAATTTGAAAAAAGAGAATAGCGGAAGTATGAAGATCATTCCTCTCGGAGGACTCGAGAAGATTGGAATGAACATAACTGCCTTCGAATACGAAGACAGTATTATTGTGGTGGACTGCGGTTTAGCATTCCCGGAGGACGATATGCTGGGAATTGACCTTGTGATACCGGATATTACGTATTTGCGGGATAATATTCAGAAGGTAAAGGGGTTTGTCATCACACATGGCCATGAGGATCATATCGGAGCGCTGTGTTATACGCTCAGGGAAATGAACCTGCCTATTTATGCAACAAAACTTACAATGGGAATTATTGAAAGAAAATTAGGAGAACATAATCTCCTCAGAAGTACGAGAAGAAAGGTTGTAAAGCATGGGCAGTCTATCAATCTCGGACAGTTCAGAATTGAATTTATTAAGACGAATCACAGTATACAGGATGCGGCGGCTCTTGCAATATATTCGCCGGCAGGAATCGTTATTCATACAGGAGATTTTAAAGTAGATTATACGCCGGTCTTCGGCGATGCCATTGATTTGCAGAGATTTGCAGAAATTGGAAAGAAAGGTGTTCTGGCGCTTATGTCAGACAGCACCAATGCGGAGCGGCCAGGTTTTACACAGTCAGAGCGTACGGTAGGTGCAACCTTTGATCATATATTTGCGGAGCATCATAATACAAGAATCATTATTGCGACATTTGCGTCTAATGTAGACCGCGTGCAGCAGATTATTAATTCAGCATGTAAGTATGACCGCAAGGTTGTAGTAGAAGGACGCAGTATGGTGAATATTATCCAGGTTGCCCAGGAGCTGGGATATCTGGATGTTCCGGATCATACGCTGGTGGAGATTGACCAGCTGAAAAATTATCCGCCGGAGAAGACGGTACTCATTACCACTGGAAGCCAGGGGGAATCCATGGCGGCTCTTTCACGTATGGCGGCAGATGTGCACAAAAAGGTTACCATCATGCCGGGCGATACTGTTATTTTCAGTTCAAATCCGATCCCTGGCAACGAAAAGTCAGTATCCAAGGTTATCAATGAGCTGTCGGCGAAAGGAGCCAATGTTATCTTCTCAGACGCTCATGTATCAGGACATGCCTGTCAGGAGGAGCTAAAGCTTATTTACTCTCTAGTAAAACCAAAGTATGCGATTCCAATCCACGGTGAATATCGTCACAGAAAGGCGAACGCGGGTATTGCCAAGGCTCTTGGAATACCGAAAGAGAATGTATTCATGCTTCAGTCAGGAGATGTGCTTGAAGTAAGCGCTAAGGAAGCAAAGGTTGTGGACAAGGTTCATACAGGTGAAATTCTTGTGGATGGTCTTGGCGTAGGCGATGTAGGGAACATTGTTCTCCGGGACAGGCAGCATCTGGCGGAGGATGGAATTATGATTGTTGTACTGACTCTCCAGCGGGGAAGCAATCAGCTTCTTGCGGGACCGGATATTGTATCCCGGGGATTTGTCTATGTAAGGGAATCCGAGGGCTTAATGGAGGAAGCAAGGAGCGTGCTCACCGATGCGGTAGAGGATTGCCTTACCCATCAGCGCAATGCAGACTGGAGCAAGATAAAGCTTGTCATCCGTGATACAATGAATGAATTTATCTGGAAAAGGACAAAGAGGAGACCGATGATACTGCCGATAATTATGGATGTATAAAATTTCAATCTGGGACGGGGTATTTCTGGAAATACCCCGTCCCAGATTGTAGAAAGGGTGTCCCAAAATGGAAACAGGTGAAAGAATCGCTTCTTATATACGGTCGCTGGAAACACCGGAGAAGGAGATAATCGAGAAGATCGAAAAGGAAGCTCTTGATGCATATGTACCGATTATCCGCAAGGAAACACAGAGTTTTTTAAAGGTGCTTCTTATGATGAAGAAACCGTTAAGCATTTTGGAAATCGGGACTGCAGTGGGCTTTTCAGCAATATTGATGAGTGAATACATACCAGAAGATGCAAAGATTACAACAATAGAAAATTATGAGAAGAGAATTCCGGCAGCCCGTGAGAATTTCCGGCGTGCAGGAAAAGAGGAGCAGATTACTTTAATAGAAGGAGACGCCCTCAAAGTGATGAAATCTCTTGAAGGGTTTTATGATTTTATTTTTATGGATGCGGCAAAAGGACAGTATATTCACTATCTTCCGGAGGCAGTCCGCCTGCTTTCAGAGGAGGGGGTTCTTGTATCGGATAATGTGCTTCAGGGAGGAGATATTATTGAGTCCCGATTTGCAGTAGAACGGCGCAACCGCACGATTCACAGCCGCATGAGAGAATATCTTTATGAGTTGACGCATCATGATAAGCTTCAGACATCCATTCTTCCTTTGGGAGACGGTATAGCGCTCAGCGTCAGGGTGTCGGATAAATGATCGTATGTTATGAAAGGACAGATGCATAGTTGGATAAGAAGAGTATGAATATGAAAAGAAAACGTCCGGAGCTATTAATACCGGCAAGCAGTCCGGAGGTTTTGAAGACGGCGGTTATATTTGGCGCTGATGCAGTATATATTGGCGGGGAAGCATTCGGACTCCGTGCCAAAGCAAAGAATTTTTCACCGGAGGATATGAAGGCTGGCATTGCCTTTGCACATTCTCATGGAGTAAGAGTTTATGTGACAGTAAATATTCTTGCACATAATAGGGATCTACCAGGGGTGGAACGATATCTGAAGGAGCTTAAGGAGATAGGACCGGACGCTTTGATTATTGCAGATCCGGCCATTTTTCAGATGGCAAAGGAGATATGCCCGGAAATAGAACGGCACATCAGTACCCAGGCAAATAACACAAATTACGGGACATACAGGTTCTGGTGGGAGCTGGGAGCAAAGCGTGTTGTTTCAGCCAGAGAGCTGTCTTTAAAGGAAATTAAGGAAATCAGGGAGAACATTCCGGAGGAAATGGAAATTGAGAGTTTTATACATGGAGCAATGTGTATCTCTTATTCCGGTAGATGTCTTTTAAGTAATTATTTTACCGGCAGGGATGCGAACCAGGGGGCCTGTACACATCCCTGCCGGTGGAAATATTCTGTAATGGAGGAGACAAGGCCGGGAGAATATATGCCCGTTTATGAAAATGAAAGGGGAACTTACATTTTCAACTCGAAGGATCTGTGCATGATTGAGCATATTCCTGAGATGATAGATGCCGGTATTGACAGTTTTAAGATAGAAGGGCGTATGAAGACGGCCCTTTATGTGGCTGCGGCGGCACGGACCTACCGCAGGGCGATTGACGATTATCTTAAGGATGTAAAGATTTATAGGGAAAATATGCCCTGGTATCTGGAACAGATTTCTAATTGTACTTACAGACAGTTTACGACCGGCTTTTATTTTGGGAAACCTGGAGAGGAAAGCCAGATATATGACAGCAATACGTATATAAAGGAGTACACTTATCTTGGAATTGTCGGAGAAGAAAAGAACGGAATGTATCGTATTGAACAGAGAAATAAATTTTCAGTGGGAGAGAAGATAGAGATTATGAAGCCGGATGGAAGAAATGTGGAGGCGACGGTAGAACGGATTGTAAATGAGGAGGGTAATGAACAGGAGAGCGCGCCGCATCCGAAGCAGACGCTCTATGTCTGCCTGAAAGGCGGAGAAGCCGGGAAATATGACATATTAAGACGTGAAGAAAGACAGTGAAGTAAAAGAACTGCACGGGTATTAAAAATACTCGCGCAGTTTTTCTATGGCACTTTTTTCAATTCTTGAAACGTAAGAACGAGAGATGCCAAGAAGAGCTGCAATCTCTCGCTGGGTATATTCTTCCTCGTTGTAGAGCCCGTACCGCATCTTCAGTACCAAGCGTTCTCTTGCGGAAAGTTCAGCCTCCACTTTGTTGTAGAGCGTCTGGATATCGTCGTGTAACTCTATTTTACGGTGTGCATCATCCTCCTCTGTTTCGATTATGTCAAAAAGCTGGATTTCATTTCCTTCACGGTCTGTACCGATAGGCTCGTAGAGCGAGACCTCCCGTGAAATTTTTCTCTTTGCCCGAAGATGCATGAGGACTTCATTTTCAATACATCTTGCAGCGTAGGTTCCAAGCCGTGTACTTTTGTCGGGGTCAAAGGTGACGACGGCCTTAATCAGTCCGATTGTGCCGATAGAAAGGAGGTCCTCCGTATCGTCACCGGCAGACTGATATTTTTTAACGATATGTGCAACGAGGCGCAGATTGCGTTCGATAAGAATGTGTTTTGCTTCAAGATCACCCTCCGTATATTTTTGCATGTAATATCGTTCTTCTGCGGCTGTGAGGGGTTGGGGAAATGATTTCAAGAAAAGGCACCTCTTAGCATATTTGATATAATCTATGATAAAATTGTTTTGTTTGTGCTTTTCCAAAGAAAAATTTGTGCAAAAATACCTGTTGCGTATGAACAAGTGTAATGATATACTAAACCCAATCTATCAGATAACGATTCTGTTTTTCATTCAAATCGTTTTTAGTCAAGTCGTTTCAGACAGGATATCAGGATATGGTTTAAAAAAATTTATAAAAGAAAAGAGGTACAGGAATGGCATTTAGTTCAGTGGCGTCTGCTGCGCTTCATGGTCTCGGCGTTGAGATAATTCGTGTTGAGGCAGATGTGAGTAATGGCCTTCCCATGTTTCATATGGTAGGCTATCTTTCTTCAGAGGTCAGGGAAGCATCCGAGCGTGTGCGTACGGCGATACATAATGCAGGTCTTTCGTTTCCTCCGAAGAAAACAGTCATCAATCTGTCGCCGGCAGCAGTAAAAAAGAGAGGGGCATCCTTTGATCTCCCAATCGCATTGTCAGTGCTTTTGTCAATGGGCAGTATCCCGTGGGATTCACTTGAAGGGACGGTTGTGCTGGGGGAGCTTAGCCTGAATGGATGTGTGCGCAGGGTAAAAGGAGTTCTTCCTATTGTCATGAAGGCAAAGCAGGAGGGGTTTCATACCTGCATATTGCCCGGGGAAAACGCAGCAGAGGGTGCATTGGTAGAAGGGATACGCATTATTGGAGGAGATAGTCTTTTGGAGCTGTGCAGGTATCTGAATAAAGAAAAAGAAATTAAACCTGCTGTATACAGGGAGGAAATGCGGTATGGGAATCCCCTTGGCAGTACTTTGGCCGATTATAGTGACATCAGGGGTCAAAAGGCAGTAAAACGGGCATCTGAAGTGGCGGTGGCAGGAGGGCATAATCTCCTTCTTGTAGGACCTCCGGGAAGCGGAAAATCAATGCTTGCATCAAGGATACCTTCAATCCTTCCGCCGCCTACAAAAGAAGAGAGTATGGAGATTACGAAGATATACAGCGTGATGGGAATGATAGAAAAGGATCGGCCGCTGATTACCGGAAGACCTTTCCGCAGCATTCATCATACGACAACGAAGGCGGCTCTCATCGGAGGAGGCGCTATACCGTCTCCCGGGGAAATCAGTCTTGCCCACGGCGGAGTACTTTTTATGGATGAGCTGGCCGAGTTTCAGAAATCAGTAATCGAAGTACTAAGACAGCCTCTCGAGGAGCATCAGATTCGTTTGACAAGGAGTCACGGCAATTATGTGTTTCCGGCAAACTTTATGCTGGCAGCGGCAATGAATCCATGTCCCTGCGGCCATTATCCGGACATGGAAAAGTGTACATGCACGGAAAGCCAGATTCAGCAGTATCTTGGAAAAATCAGCCAGCCTTTTTTAGATCGCATAGATCTTTGCGCGGAAACGCCTAAAATCAGATACGAGGCGTTGAGCAGAAAGGAAAAGGAGGAGACATCGGCAGAAATACGTGCAAGGGTTATAGAAGCAAGAAGGATACAAAGTCTTCGGTATCAGGGAAAAAGTATTCTGTCTAATTCCATGCTGGGAGTAAAGGAACTGGAACAGTATTGCGGCCTTGACAAGGAAGGAGAGCTCCTGATGAAAAAAGCGTTTGCAGTACTTGGGCTTACAGCGCGCACATATCATAAAATCTTAAAAGTTGCAAGGACGATTGCAGATCTTGACGAAGAAGAGAGAATTCTGGCTTCCCATCTTAAGGAGGCCATAGGATATCGGACTCTGGATAAGAAATACTGGGGGAGGTGAAGTGATGATATATGAACACTGGTTTGCCGGTATCAAATCCCTTTCAGATGAAAAGAAAAAGAAACTGAGAAATATATTTGGCAGCGGGAAGGAAATCTTTTATATAGAAGAAAAAAAGCTTGAGCAGTCCCGATTGTTGACAGAACGGGATATAGCGGCGCTGAAAAAGGCGAAAAAGGAAAGAGATTTTGAGAATAGCTACCGTAACATGGAAAAGCTGGGGATTCGCTTTCTGCCTTATTTTATGGAGGACTATCCTGAAAGGCTTAAGGAAATAAAGGATTTTCCCTATGCGCTTTATGTAAAAGGCAGGCTTCCGGATGAAGAGGAAAGAACAGCGGCAATTATCGGTGCGAGAAGATGTTCTGCTTACGGAGAGGCGATGGCGCTGGAATATGGCCAGGAGCTTGCAAAAGCAGGCGTTGCGGTGATAAGCGGAATGGCAAGGGGAATCGACGGCGCCGGACACAGGGGAGCCTTAAACGCCGGCGGAAGAACCTGCGCAGTGCTTGGCTGCGGAGTGGATATATGCTATCCGAGAGAGAATATCGGGCTTTATATGGACATACAAAAGAAGGGAGGGATCGTTTCGGAACAGCGTCCGGGAGAGCCTCCGCTTCCCTTTTACTTTCCTTTGAGAAACCGTCTCATCAGCGGACTTGCGGATGTCATACTTGTAATGGAGGCAAAGGAAAAGAGCGGTTCATTAATTACAGCTGATCTGGGCCTTGAACAGGGGAAAGACATTTATGCCCTGCCAGGGCCTGTAACAAGTCCGTTAAGCTATGGGTGCCACCGTCTGATCGGGCAGGGGGCGGGCATTCTTCTTTCCCCGGGAGATCTCCTCGAGGAGCTTGATATTCATATGATAAAAAAGAGACAAAATGATAACAAAGATAAAAAAGTGCTTGAAACTCTTGAAAATATGGTGTATAGTTGCCTTGATTTGTTTCCGAAAAGTATTGATGAGCTTATAATGCGTACGGATATTCGGCCGGAAGAGCTTCTTCAAATACTTACAACACTGGAAATAGAAGGCTTAATTAAGGAAATAGCAAAGAATTATTATATAAAAGTGAGGAAGTAGTTGTATGGCACGCTATCTTGTAATTGTGGAGTCACCGGCAAAGGTGAAGACGATTAAAAAATTTCTGGGAAGTAATTATGTGGTTACTGCATCCAACGGACACGTAAGAGATCTGCCCAAGAGCCAGATCGGAATCGATGTAGAGCACGATTATGAGCCGAAATATATTACGATTCGGGGAAAGGGAGAAATTCTGGCGAATCTTAGGAAGGAAGTAAAGCGTGCGGACAAAGTATATCTTGCAACTGACCCTGACCGCGAAGGGGAGGCAATATCATGGCACCTTAGTCAGGCGCTTAAGCTGGAGGATAAGAAGGTATATAGGATCAGCTTTAACGAGATAACAAAAAATGCAGTGAAGGCATCTTTAAAAAATGCTCGGGAAATTGATATGGATCTGGTAGATGCACAGCAGGCGCGCCGGATTCTTGACCGCATCGTAGGATACCGCATCAGTCCGCTTTTGTGGGCCAAAGTAAAACGGGGGTTAAGCGCAGGACGTGTGCAGTCGGTGGCGCTTCGTATCATTGCCGACCGTGAGGAAGAGATCAATGCATTTATTCCGGAGGAATATTGGAGCCTGGATGTGAATTTAAGTGCGCCGGGGGAGAAAAAGATCCTGAATGCAAAGTTTTACGGAACAGAGGAAGGAAGAATTACGATAAGCTCCAAAGACGAGCTTGCAGGTATTATGAAGGAGCTTGAAGGAAAGAGCTTTTCCGTTGCGGATATAAAAAAGGGAGAAAGGATCAAAAAGGCTCCGGTAGTATTTACTACCAGCACTTTGCAGCAGGAGGCCTCAAAGGCGCTGAACTTTGCCACTTCAAAGACAATGCGGATTGCACAGCAGCTTTATGAAGGAATCGACATCAAAGGGAATGGAACCGTTGGAATTATAACCTATCTGAGAACGGATTCTACCCGCGTATCCGATGAGGCGGAAAGCAGTGTAAGACAGTTCATACAGGAGCAGTACGGGGAAGAATATGCAGCGGCGGAAGCAGCCAAAAGAAATGGAAATGTCAAGATACAGGATGCGCATGAGGCGATCCGGCCTACAGATATAAGCCGTACGCCTGCTATGATGAAGGATTCTCTTACAAGGGATCAATTCCGCTTGTATCAGCTGATATGGAAACGATTTGTTGCAAGCCGGATGCAGCCGGCCAGATATGAAACGACTTCTGTAAGAATCGCGGCGGGAGAATATCGTTTTACGGCCTCTGCGTCCAGAATAGCTTTTGAAGGCTTTCGGATGATTTATACGGAAGCGGGGGAGGAAAAGGAGGAAGGCGGTGTTTTGCTAAAGAGCCTTACAGAAGGCAGTATACTTTCACCGGAAGAGTTTGTGACAAAGCAGCATTTTACACAGCCGCCGGCCCATTATACGGAGGCGGCGCTTGTTAAGACCCTCGAGGAGCTTGGAATCGGACGTCCTAGTACGTATGCTCCGACGATTTCAACAATCATCGCAAGACGGTATGTGGCGAAGGAAAATAAGAATCTGTATCTGACGGAGCTGGGTGAGGTTGTAAATCATATTATGAAGCAGTCCTTTCCGAGTATTGTGGATGTAAATTTTACCGCCAATATGGAAAGTCTTCTGGACGGTGTTGCTGACGGTAAAGTAAAGTGGAAGACAATTATTGAAAATTTTTATCCGGATCTTGAGGAGGCTGTGGAGACGGCGCAGAAGGAGCTGGAAAATGTTAAGATTGAAGATGAAGTAAGTGATGAAATCTGTGAAGAATGCGGACGCAACATGGTTATAAAATATGGGCCTCACGGGAAATTTCTCGCCTGTCCCGGATTTCCGGAATGCCGTAACACAAAACCATATCTGGAAAAGATCGGGGTAAAATGTCCTCTTTGCGGCAAGGAGGTAGTTGTTAGAAAAACAAAGAAGGGAAGACGCTATTTTGGGTGTGAGGATAATCCGGACTGTGATTTCATGTCATGGCAGAAACCGTCCGGCAGAAGGTGTCCGAAATGCGGAAATTATATGATAGAGAAGGGAAACAGACTGCTTTGCAGTGACGAACAATGCGGTTATGCCGATAAAAAAGAAAAAAACGAAAATTAATTACGAAATTAATTGAATGTTAGGGAATTGTATGATAATATACACTTAAAAAATGGAGGATTGCTGATGAGCGTACAATTGTTAGACAAAACAAGAAAAATCAACAAGTTACTGCACAACAACAATTCGAGTAAGGTAGTGTTCAATGATATATGTGAAGTTCTGACAGAAATTTTGGACTCGAATGTGCTGGTAGTAAGCAAGAAAGGAAAAGTGCTTGGAAAAAGCAAATGTGAAGGAGTACCATTTATTGAGGAACTGATTGTAAATGAAGTTGGAAAGCATATCGATAATATGCTGAATGAGAGACTTCTGAGTATTCTTTCCACGAAAGAAAATGTGAACCTGCAGACACTGGGTTTCTCGGAGAATGAGGTGAAGGGATATCAGGCTATTATCACGCCTATTGACATTGCAGGGGAACGTCTGGGAACACTGTTTATTTACAAAAAGGAACAGATGTATGAGATTGACGATATTATTTTAAGTGAGTACGGGACAACAGTAGTAGGACTTGAGATGCTGCGTTCTGTAAATGAGGAAAATGCGGAGGAAAGCCGAAAGGAGCATATTGTGCAGTCGGCGGTCAGCACGCTTTCTTATTCGGAACTGGAAGCCATTATTCATATTTTCGAAGAGCTTAACGGTACGGAAGGTATTCTGGTTGCAAGCAAAATTGCAGACAGAGTCGGTATTACCCGCTCCGTAATTGTAAATGCGCTTAGAAAGTTTGAGAGCGCCGGAGTGATTGAATCCCGTTCTTCAGGTATGAAGGGAACATACATTAAAGTTGTAAATGACTACGTATTTACAGAGCTTGAACGTATCAAATTGGATCGCATCAGAAGTTAATATTTTTACTTAAAGGAGAGACGCTATGTTTGGGGAATGTTCTGCAGACCTTCGAATGGTAAGAGTGATATTGAAGGACGGCTTTTTTGATGATCTTTCTTATCATTGTAAAATAATCCGGTATATTGAGGAGGAAGAGAGCATATACTTATTAACAGGAAAGGTGGATCTCCCTACGTTTTCGCTGGATGGAATATATGAATGTACCATACATACAAAGGATGGTCCGCTGGTCTGTACCGGCACAATCAGGGAGAGATATTGGAGTAAGGCAGGAAGAGTAATCGTATTCCGTGTGGAAAATGGATTTTATAAAAATAATCTAAACTGAATAAAAGTGTGTTGACAAAACAGGAAGAGAGTGCTATTTTATATCTAGAAGTTTTTAGCACTCTCTTTTTGTGAGTGCTAACAAAATAAATTTAGATTAATTAAGGAGGAAACAAAGATGAAATTAGTACCATTAGGAGACAGAGTTGTATTGAAGCAGTTAGCAGCTGAAGAGACTACAAAGTCCGGAATCGTCATTCCAGGGCAGTCAAAAGAGAAACCGCAGCAGGCAGAGGTCCTTGCAGTTGGACCGGGAGGAACCGTAGACGGCAAAGAGGTTAAGATGAATATTTCTGTGGGACAGACAGTTATTTATTCCAAATATTCAGGAACTACCGTAGAGATTGAAGAAGAAGAATACATTATTGTAAAGCAGGATGATATTCTTGCAGTTGTAGAGTAATTAAATTATAGAAAAAAATCAGGAGGCGTATGAATTATGGCAAAAGAAATTAAGTATGGTGCAGAGGCGAGAGCCGCACTGGAATCAGGAGTAAATCAGCTGGCAGATACCGTAAGAGTAACACTTGGACCAAAGGGCCGCAACGTTGTCCTTGACAAGTCCTTCGGCGCACCGCTTATAACAAATGACGGTGTTACGATTGCAAAAGAGATTGAGCTTGAGGACGCATTTGAAAATATGGGCGCACAG
>CAOJQZ010000033.1 GCA_948441955.1 uncultured Lachnospiraceae bacterium
TCTATTTATTTTTTACATGGATGTGTCCTTCAGAACCAAATCCTCTTTTCTAGTTCGCCGGAAGGGACCTTTTCTTGGTTATGGTCACTTTTTCTTCATAGCAGTCGAACATCTCATCTACTTTTTTCTTCTCCATCTTCGGTGAAACAAGGCTCACCGCCGGAACGATAATCAGTCCTGCGATCATGGCAATGGCTCCCGCATTGATGGGGGAGGCGATATAATGCAGGAACATATTCGAAACCGTAATGCCGATGCCTGCCCCAAAGCTTGCCCATACGGCTGCCTTTGTCACGCCTTTCCAGTAAAGACCATACAGGAACGGCGCCAGAAATGCTCCTGCAAGCGCTCCCCAGGAAATACCCATAAGCTGTGCGATAAAGGTTGGCGGGTCAAGGGCAATCACAAGTGACAGAACAATAAAAAATACAACCAGCCCCTGCATAACCTTTACCTGCTTTTTCTCGCTCATATCCTTCATAACATTATCCTTTAAGAAATCCAGTGTCAGCGTTGAACTTGAAGTCAGAACCAAAGACGCCAGCGTCGACATGGACGCCGATAATACAAGCACTACAACAACACCAATTAAAATATCCGGTAAAGTAGAAAGCATATATGGCACAATACCGTCAAAAGCCATATTTCCTCCTTCGTCATAAAGAGAGGGATTATCAAACAGCCTTCCAAATCCTCCGAGAAAATAGCAGCCGCCGGAAATTACAACCGCAAATAAAGTAGAAATTACTGTTCCGGTATTAATAGATTTCTCATCCTTAATGGCATAAAATTTCCCCACCATCTGTGGAAGTCCCCATGTTCCAAGTGACGTAAGAATCACAACGCCAAGAAGGTTTAATGGGTCCGGACCGAAAAAGGAAGTAAAGGCTCCCGGCTGTCCCATCGTAACCGGAACATCGCTTGGAATTTCTGCCATCTTACGTATAGCAGAGATAAATCCCCCCTGCCCGGAAAGAACCGCTGCAATAACCGCTGCAATCCCCCCCAGCATAATAATGCCCTGAATAAAGTCATTAATTGCTGTTGCCATATAGCCCCCCAAGATAACATAAATCGCTGTAAATACCGCCATTCCGATTACACAGTATGTATAAGGAATGTTGAAAGCCATTCCAAACAGCCTAGACAATCCATTATAAACAGACGCCGTATAGGGAACAAGAAAAATAAATACAATGGCAGACGCCGCAATCTTAAGAGCCCTGCTTCCATATCTGGAACCAAAAAAATCCGGCATGGTCTTTGAATTCAGATACTGCGTCATAACCTTGGTACGCCTCCCCAGCACCACCCATGCCATGAGGCTTCCGATTACCGCGTTTCCGATACCAATCCACGTGCCTGCCAGTCCATATTTCCATCCGAACTGCCCTGCATAGCCTACAAATACAACTGCAGAAAAATAAGAAGTGCCATAGGCGAAAGCCGTAAGCCACGGACCCACCGAGCGGCCGCCTAACACATATCCGTCCACACTTGTAGCATGCTTCCTGGCATAGAGCCCTACGGATACCATTACCGCAAAGAATACCACCAGCAATACTAATTTGATTAACATAATCATCCCTCATCTTTCTTATTAGTGTTTCTCTTCAAATTGCTGTACTTTAAACCGTTGCGCTTTAAAGCGTTGAAGCAATCCTTAAATAGAATACCATATGATGACAAATTTGTAAAGGATATTTACCAATGGGAACTATGCAGATTATAAAACAAAATATCACCCAAACGCCGTTCTTTCAGAACTGCATTTGGGTGACAGGATTTTGCTGGTTATGAAAATAAATGACATGCCGCGAAATGGCCTTTTTCTATTTCCTTTAATTCTGGCGTTTCCGTTTTGCATTTTTCTGCTGCATACTTGCACCTGCTTGCAAACCGACACCCCGGACCGCAGTTTATGGGGCTTCCCACCTCGCCTTCCAGAGGAAGTACCACCTTATTCTTCTCTTTTTCCGGATTCGGTATGGGAATTGCACTTAAAAGCGCCTTCGTATAGGGATGCTGCGGATTGGCATACAGTTCCGTGCTTGACGAAAGCTCCACAATATGCCCCATATACATAACGCCCACCCTGTCGGAAATATGCTTTACCATAGACAAATCATGGGCAATAAAGAGGTATGTAAGTCCCAGCTCCTTCTGAAGCTTCACAAGGAGATTAACCACCTGCGCCTGAATGGATACGTCAAGGGCAGAGATTGGCTCGTCACATACAATAAACTCCGGATCAACCGCCAAGGCTCTCGCTATTCCAATCCTCTGTCTCTGCCCTCCTGAAAATTCATGGGGAAATCTTGACGCATGTTCCTTATTAAGCCCTACCAATTGAAGAAGCTCATATATCCGCTCCTTTCTTTCCTCCGAATGCTGATACAGGCCAAAATTCTCCATTCCCTCCGCTATGATACTCTCTACGGTCATACGGGGATCCAGTGACGCATAAGGATCCTGGAATATCATCTGAGCGCGCTTTTTAAACCAGGACAGATCCCCTTTCTCAAGCTTCGTAACATTTCTTCCTTCATACTCAATTGTTCCTTCTGTGACAGGATATAAGCCAAGTATCGTCCGTCCGCATGTTGTTTTTCCGCACCCGGACTCCCCCACCAGTCCAAGTGTTTCTCCTTTGTAGATATCAAAAGAAACGCCGTCCACTGCTTTTAAAATACCTTTATTCCTTATATTAAAATATTTTTTCATGTCTTTCACATGAACTAATACTTCCTGCTTCCCGTTACTCATTTTCCAACACCCTCCTTATATCCTCTGTTCCCAGCGCTTTCTTTGCCATCGGATGGTGCAGCCAGCATGCCGCCTTATGTGTCTCGGACACATACGTAAAAGCAGGAGGCTGTTGCTTACAAATTCCCATACAATACCTGCACCGGCTTGCAAAGCCGCAGCCCTTTGGAGGCATAATAAGATCCGGCGGAGTTCCCGGTATGATCTGAAGCTCTGATTTGTTTTCATTTTCCATATTCGGTACTGCTTTAAGAAGGGCGCTTGTGTAGGGATGCTGGGGATTGTGAAATATTTCCTCCACTTTTCCGGATTCAACCACACAGCCCGCATACATAACCGTAATATACTCTGCCATACCTGCCACAACGCCAAGATCATGGGTAATCATGATAACCGCCGTATTATTTTTCTTCTGAATTTCCTTAAGAAGCTTCATAATCTGAGCTTGAATCGTCACATCCAAAGCTGTTGTAGGCTCGTCGGCAATCATAAGCTTCGGATTGCAGGCCAATGCAATTGCAATCACAACCCGCTGTCTCATTCCGCCGGAAAATTCGTAAGGGTACTGGTTCAGCCTGTCCTCCGGATTGGGGATATTTACCTGCCTTAAGAGCTCGATTGCCCGCTCCTTTGCCTCCTGTTTACTGATCTTATTGTGCAGCAGAATACTTTCCATAATCTGCTTTCCAACCTTCATGGTAGGATTTAAGGATGTCATAGGATCCTGAAAAATCATTGCCGCGTCTTTTCCTCTGAAATTTCTCCATTCCTTCTCCGTAAAATCAAGAATATTTTTTCCCTCAAACAGAATCCGGCTGTCCTTTTTGATTTCTCCCGGCGGCTCGGCAATCAGTCCCAGCACTGCCTTAGAGGTTACTGTTTTTCCCGAACCGGATTCCCCCACAACCGCGATACATTCTCCTGCGTTTACCTTAAGGGAAACTCCCCGTACGGCCTGTACCTCTCCTGCATATGTATGAAAGGAAACCTTCAGATTCTCAATGTCTAATAAATGCTCACTCATCTTGCTACCTCCTGTTACTGACGCAGCTTTGGATCAAACGCATCACGAAGCCCGTCGCCTAAAAGATTAAACGCCAGCATCGTAACGGAAATTGCCAAAGCCGGGAAAATCAGCTCATGTGGATAATACGTCATCTGCTGCTGTCCAAGAGCCGCCATTGCTCCCCAGCTTGTAAGAGGCGGCTGGATTCCCATGCCAAGAAAACTTAAAAATGCTTCAGAAAAAATAAAGCTTGGAATGGAAAACGTTGTATTAATAATGATAATACTAAGCGTATTTGGAATCAGATGTTTTGTAATGATCCGGAATGACGGAGTTCCAAGAACTCTTGCCGCCATGACATATTCGCTCTCCTTCAGCTCAATAATCTCTCCTCTGACAAGTCTGGCAAGCCCGGTCCAGCTTGTCATACAAAGGGCTATCATAAGGGACGTCATGCCTTTCCCAAGAAATACAGAAACAATAATAACAACTACCATGTACGGAATACCTACAATTATTTCCAGTATACGCATCATTACATCATCCACAATTCCGCCGCAGAATCCGCTGATACCCCCGTATAAGGTTCCAGCCACGAGAGAAACAAGAGCCCCCACAATACCGATTGTCAGAGATACTCTCCCTCCAACCCAGATTCTTGCAAAAATATCGCGCCCAAGGTCATCCAGACCAAAAATATGTTCTGCAGTGGGGCCCTGATTTGTAATTGCAATATTCTGCTCGTTATATGGATGCGGATAAATATAAGGTGCAAAAATACACATCAAAATCATAAAAATCAGGAAAAAAAGGCTTAGCATTGCTATCTTGTTCTTTTTCAGCCTTCTCACTGCATCCTGCCAGTAGGAAATGCTGGGACGCACCAGTGTTTCAGAGCTTTGCTCATCCACGCCCAGCCTCTGAAACATCTCCTCTGTCATACTGTTATTTAAATCTGTCATTCCTATGCACCTCCTAGTTTCCATCTATAATGCTCTTACGAACTCTCGGATCCACAACTGCATACAATATATCCATTCCTACCATGCAGATAATAAAAATCATGGAAAAAAATAATGTCGTTGCAAGAATCATAGGATAGTCTCGTCCATTTACACTGTCAACATAATACCGCCCAAGCCCTGGTATCGAAAATATTCTTTCAATTACAAAGGAACCTGTTACGATTGCCGCTATCTGCGGAGCTACAATCGAAATAATCGGTGTAATCGCATTGCGCATGACATGGCGCCAGATAATCTGGAATCTGGAGCATCCCTTTGATTTTGCCAAGAGAATATAATCCGCACCAAGCACATCCAGAACAGAAGAACGCATAAATCTGGAATAGGTTGCAATTCCGCTGATTGCCGCAGCCATTGTGGGAAGCGCCGTATATTTAAATATATCAGACAGCCCCATTCCTTCCGTCACCCATCCAATGATGGGAAAAATACCACCCCCCGCGTATTTCTGCAGCAACGCTGCAAACACAAAACTTGGAATAGATACTCCTAGAATTGCAATAAAAATTGTCACAAAATCAATCCACTTTCCTCTGTTAAAAGCAGCAAGAATTCCCAGAATCAAGCCCAGAATCAAGCTTATCGCCACTGCCTGAAGGCCAAGCTGAAGGGATGCCGGGAAACGCTCCTCTATAGCCTGATTTGCCGTCAGGCCCGGCGTCATATAAGATTCGCCCATATTTCCGTGAATCAGATTCTTCAAATAAATCACATATTGTTCTCCAAGCGGTTTATCTAAGCCCCATTTTGCCTCCAGATTCTTCTGCACTGCTTCTGGCAGCACCTTTGCAGATGCCTGTGTCGGATCCCCCGGCATGGAATACATGAGGAAAAAGGTGACTGTCAGGATAATCCACAATGTAACAACCATGTAAATAATTTTTTTCAAAATATATTTTACCATTCTTAGCTCCTGTCCATTTGTCCTCTTTTAAATACAGCGGGAGATAAAAACCTCCCGCTGTCAGATACCTTGTTTTTTACATTAACTATTCAACATATGCGTCTCTGAATTCAATTGCCGGTCCGCCTGCTCCGTTTATATAAATTCCTTTTAAATTTTTTGATACAAGTACATTGCTGTATGTATACGTTACCGGAGAAATCCCGCATTTTTCTACTGTAAGAATCTCCTCGGCACGGGCGAATTTTTCTGCGCGGATTTTGTGATCCTGTTCGGTCTTACATGCTTCAACAAGCTCATCATACTCTTCGTCAGAGAAGAATGCCGGATTATTTCCGTCTCCTGTCGTATAGCACTGCATAAAGGTCATCGGATCATTATAATCTGCTCCCCATCCTGTCTCACATACCTGGTAAAGTCCTTTTGATACCTGATTATTAAATGCAGAGTTGTCAGAAGCAGTCTCAATATTAACCTTTACGCCAAGGTTCTTCTGCCACTGATCCTGATAGTACTCGGCTGCAACCTTTGTTTCGTTATCAGAGTTTTTCTGAAGGAAAGTAATCTCTAAAGTTTCTCCTTCTTTGCCGATTTCCTTAAGGCCTTCCTCAAGAAGCTTTTTTGCGTCCTGACTCAAAAGCGCATCCATCGGTCCTTCATACAAGTCGCGGAAAATGTCCTCTCCGATTGCGGTTCCTGGAGGTATCTCTCCGTCAGCCGCTTTATTTTTCTTTAATACCTGCTCTGCATATGCGTCTCTGTCAAATGCAATTGCAAATGCCTTGCGGATTTTTTCATTTGTAAAAATGCCGTTTGGATCTGTGTTGTTAAAACAGATATATGCATTTCTTGGCTGCGGGCCTGAAATCAGCTGGATTTCCCCTGCATCAACCTCTTTCTGCTTCAGATTTACATATTCTGCACTTGCGTTTCTAAGCACGTCAATCTGGCCTTGATCTAATAACTGCTGTCTTGTGTTTTCATCCTGTGCAAGAACCATTTCGATTTCATCCAGCTTGATATTCTCAGCATCCCAGTAATTAGGATTCTTTTTGAGAACCACCTTGGATCCTCTTGTCCACTCTGTAATGTAGAATGGCCCGCACTGGGACAGTTCTTCTGCTGTCGCGCCGTAAGAGGAATTCTTCTCGCCCTCTGTCTTTGATTCCGGCACCGGAGTCACATTCGAGAAGGTTAGAAGCTGTGGAAAATACGGCAGACTCTCTACCAGAGTAATCTCCAGAGTCTTGTCGTCCACTGCTTTTGCTCCCACATCCTCTTTCGAACCTTTTCCTGTGTTAAAGTCTTCTCCGCCTTTGATGCAGTAGAAGATACCTGCATTATGGCAGTTTACCTCGGGATCAAAAATTCTGCGGATGGAATTCACATAATCCTGTGCCTTTACCTCTTCTCCATCGGCATACTTATTGTCTCTTAAATGAAACGTATAAACAAGCCCGTCATCTGAAATTTCGTAGCTTTCTGCACCTGCCTCCGTTAGCACTCCGTCAATCAGACGAAGCAGTGTTTCCTGAGATTCCAAAACAATCGCGTTTTTCTGCTCGTCATCTGCACGTCCCGGATCCATAGTGTCCGGGTCTGTGAGCATAACCGTACTTACCTTGGCCGTACCTGCGCTGTCTCCGTCAGACTTTTCGTCTCCTCCTTTTGACGACTGCTCTGAATTACTGCCGCCGCATGCTGTCAGTGAAAATACCATCACTGCCGACAAAATAGCTGCCAGAACTCTCTTTTTCATAATGTTACCTCTCTTTCTTTTTATTTTTCAATGTGCTTTTGCACAAAGAATGCAATTTTAAATCTCCACCGGTTTTCCGCCTGCCAAACGTGATTCCTCCGCCGCCAGCGCAATGATATGACTCTGAATAGATACGTCAATTCCGGTCTTTAATTTATCCTCGTCTGCTCCTTCTCTGACTGCCTCAAGAAAATCGTGGATCAGCCGGTTATCCCCGCCTGCATGTCCGCTCATATCCCCTTCTGCCGTGTCATATGTCTCCGGTTCCTTTCCAAATTCCTCTATTGTAACCTCATTGTCCTTCAGATCTCCATAAATGTCACCTTTTGTGCCGCAGACATGAATGGTCCTTCCGCCGCGTCCTGTGAATGCAGTCATTTGAAAATCCACAGTAACTCCGTCTTCAAACTCCATATTCACTACCTGGTGATCCACTACATCATTGTCGCAGGCATACACACAGCGGCCGTAGGGCCCATCTTCCAGTGCTCTGTAGACGCCTTCCTCCGTCAGATTGTTCGGTGATACTACACAGATTGGCCATGCCTCGTCGCCGGTTCTTCCGTCTTTTATCACTTCACGGACACCCGTCTTTTTATTTGTAACATATATTTTTTCTGCGTCGTACGGACAATTCTCTTTTGCTGTGCACCCGTTAAGGCAGCGCTTTGCAGCTCCCTTTGGAGCCATCTCCGGTCTGAACAGATACAGCCCGCCGTAGGAAGATACCCTTTTACACTTCCTTCCGAGAAGCCATACAAAAATATCACAGTCATGGCAGCATTTCGCCAGGATCATGGGGCTTGTCTCGTCCTTACGCCTCCAGTTCCCTCTGACAAAGCTGTGTGCCTGGTGCCAGTAGGATACTTTTTCCATTGCCTGCATGGAAACTACCTGGCCGATTCTTCCCGAATCAATCAGCTCCTTCACCTTTGTATAAAACGGCGTATATCTGAGGACGTGTCCCACTGCTACAATCCGGTTATATTCGTGTGCCGCCTCCTGAAGTTTCCGGCACTCCTCAAGAGATGGAGAAATCGGTTTTTCACACAGAACATGATACCCTAGCTTAAGCGCCTCTATGGCCTGAGCCACGTGCTGCCTGTCCTGCGTAGCAATTACAAGCACATCCGCAAGCTTCGGCCTCTTTAAAAGTTCCTCTGCTGATTCAAAGCAGTTTTCCTCTCTAAGCTGGTACCGCTCCTTTGCCGCTTCCCTTTTTTCCTTTACCGGATCTGCTGCCGCGGTTACCTTCATCTCATCAGGCCTTACAAATTCGTAGTTTCCATAAACATCATTCCCGCGGTTTCCAAGTCCCGCAATTGCACATGTAATTATTTTCTTCATAATCTGCCTCCTACAGCATTTTTAATAAAAAGAGCCTTGACTGATAATCTCCCTGCCTCGTCGTATCGGGACGTATTCCAGAAGCATAATCAGAAATAACCATTCCCGTATACATTAGCTCATCTCCGAAATAGCTCCCCTCTCTCCCCTCTATGCCATATCTTGCGCACTCCTCAAGTCCTTTTAACCGAAGCCTTTTATACGGTGCATTGGAGGGCTGGCGCATTCTGTAATATGCCGCCAGGACAGTTCTTTTATCCTCGGAAACAACCATCCAGGCTGCTTCATCCCCTTCAAAGGGGCTTATGAGGCGGTAAAATCTCCCTTCTGCTATGAGACCTCTGTATGCTTTGTAAAATGCAATCTGCTCCTTTATTTCCTGCTTTTCTTCTTCATTAAGAAGATTTAGATCCATTTCGTATCCAAAGCATCCGAAATATGCCACCTCCCCCCGTGTCTTAAGGGGCGTATTCCGAAAAGTCTGCTGATTTGGTACAGCTGATACATGACAGCCCATGGAGCTTAAGGGATACACAACGGAGGTTCCGTACTGAATCCGGATACGTTCGATTGCATCGGTGTTGTCGGATGTCCAGCACTGGGGAGCATAGTACAGCATTCCCGGATCAAACCTTGCCCCGCCGCTTGCACAGGACTCAAAAAGAATATCCGGAAATTCCTCCTCAAGTCTCTCATACAGCCTGTATACTCCAAGTACATATTTGTGGAACAGCTTCCCCTGCGCCTCCGGCTCGCAGTTCTGGGAAAAGGCCTCTGAAATACTTCTGTTCATATCCCATTTGATATAAGAAACCGCTGCATCTTTCAGAACAGAAATAATCGCGTCTCCGATTCCCCTTACAACCTCCTCCTTGGAAAAATCCAGCACATACTGATTTCTTCCGTGGCACATCTGACGGTAAGGCACCCGGATCAACCATTCCGGATGTTTCCTGTACAGCTGGCTGTTCCGGTTTATCATCTCCGGCTCAATCCACAGTCCGAACCCCATTCCAAGCTTCTTCACCTTCTCTGCCAGTCCCTTAATTCCGTCGGGCAGCTTATTCAGGTTGGGATACCAATCGCCAAGAGAGGAGGTATCGTCATCCCTCTTTCCAAACCAGCCGTCGTCAAGAACCATCATCTCCACTCCAAGCTCCTTTGCTGCTTCTGCAATTTTCAAAATCTTTTCTTCCGTAAAATCCATGAAAACCGCTTCCCAGCTGTTGATAACCACCGGACGTACCTTGTCCCTCCATTTTCCTCTTGCCAGCCTCTTTCTGTAAAGATTATGGAAAACCTGGCTCATTCCATTTAAGCCCTCCTGGGAATACACTAGAACAGCCTCCGGAGTCTGAAAACTTTCTCCCTTTCGCAAAGTCCATGCAAACCCTTCCGGATGAATCCCTGCCATCACCCTTGCCACTCCGAATGTATCCACGTTCACCTGCCCGATAAAATTACCGCTGTATATAAGGCTTAAGCCCGTAACTTCTCCTGTATGTTCTGTTGTTTCATGTCTTTTAAGCGCAAAGAACGGATTAAACTGATGGCTGCTGTGTCCGCGCATACTATATACTGCCTGCACCCCTTCATGCAGAGGCTGGGTTTTTATGTATCGTTCCCTTGCCCACGCGCCGGTAAGGGTTATCATATCATATTCCGCATCCGGCAGATCCAGACTGAGACTCATAGCATTTTTCAATACAACCGGCGCTTCCCCTTCCTGTTCAAATAGGGCATTTCTGCATATAACCGGAAAATCCCGAAAAACTGTATAGGACAAGGTCAGTTTTGTACCTGCCTCCCTGTCTCTCAGAAAAATTTCCAGCGTTTCCGCCTCATCTTCCTCCTCCACATAAACGGCCGGCAGACCGGAAAGCTTCTTTTTTCCTTTAAAAATACAATATCCGTCATAAATAAACTCTGACACCCTGCTTCCGTCAGCCTGGTGAAGCTCATAAGCCGGATATCTCATATCCCCTCGCCCGTAGGAAGGGTATTCCTGCCTTAAATATTCCATCGAAAACAGACGGTTCCCTTCAAACGCGCAGGGGGCCATATCCTTTATCCCATACTCTATCAGGTGCTGAAAGCTGTCTGAATCGCAGATTCTCTTTCCGTAATAAATCTGGCCAAGCTGCCCGTTTTCCAAAACTCCTAAAATATAGCTGATATCCTGATTATATAAATGAAACTCCTTTGTCCTCTCATGAAATACGATCCCCATAATCTTTCCTCTTCTATCCTTTATATTTTTTGAAGGCCCTGTTCCAGATCCTGAAGCAGCAGCTCGGCTCCCTCCAGCCCGCAGTGAATTCTTATCATGCTGCTTGCCCCTCTCATGGTTCTGGATATTTCTTCGCTCTGCCTTGCATACGGCATCATGACAAGACTCTCAAATCCACCCCAGGAAACGCCTATTTTAAATATTTGAAGGCTTTGACACAATTTCTTTGCCTGCTCAAGGCTTCCGTCTATCTCAAAGCTTAAAAGGCCTGTACTCCCTGACTGCTGTTTCTCAATAAGCTCACGCTGAGGATGTGATTTTAATCCTGTATAATATACCTTTTTCACCTTCGGGTGATTTTCCAGATACCCGGCTACTTTTCCTGCCACTCTTTCATGCTCCTTTACCCTCACCTCAAGAGTTCTCATTCCCCTGAGAATAAGCCATCCTTCCATCGGTCCGATAATGCTCCCCAGCTGTTCTCTTAAGATCCGTATTTCCTCCCCCAGCTCTTCATTCTTAACGGTAAGAACACCGCCTATTAAATCGCTGTGTCCTCCCATATATTTAGAAGTAGTATGCATCACATAATCTGCGCCCATCGCAAGGGGTTTCTGGTAAATGGGCGTACAGAAAGTGTTGTCGATATACACTCTTGCCCCTCTGCTTTTTGCAAGCTCACTTACCCCTCTTATATCCTGTACAGAAAAAATAACGGAAGAAGGACTTTCCAGCACTACAAGCTGCGTATGTTCCTGAAAGGCCTCACGGAATTCCGCGATCGTGTCGCCGTCCACGAAGGTAGTTTCAATATGCATATGCTCCTTGCAGTAGCCCACAAGAAAATTCTGCAGCGGTCCATAGGCATTACGGACGCAGATCACATGTCCCCCCACTTTGCAGGACGCAAGAACCGCAGCCACAGCCACACTCATTCCGGAAGAAAACACATAGCTTGCGCACCCTTCCTCCAGCGCCGCTATCTTTTCCTCAAGAATCCGCACCGTCGGATTCTGCACTCTTCCGTAACAATACGTATGCTTATCTGTTTTGTCACTGTCGTAATAATCATCAATTGTCTTAAATATATGCAGAGAATTCATAAATATGGGCGGTACAACCGCATTGTAATAACGCTCATATTCCTCCCCCCAATGTTCCAAAATCAATCCCGTTTTCGTATCCCTTCACCTCCTATATGCTATAATCTATATGCTATAATATAGCTTTGAATAAAAACTACTAATCTTTACGCAGCTGCCGTACAATATCCTGATAAATACAGTCTAAAAGCTTATGATTTATTCTAAGCGCCTTTTTTTCATTTCTTTCACGCAAAGCGAAATACAGCTGGCTATGATAAGGCATGCTTTCCTTAAACGGCTCCTTCATGTCCAGCGGAAACTGCCAGAATCTGTCTGTATACTCGCTAAGCAGCAGAAGCAGTTTATAAAACACTTCATTATGGCACATCTTATATATCTTGTCATGAAAAGCCCTGTCCTCCGCCGTATCCGGCTCGCCGGAATCGAGCTTCTCCATGAGGGCGTCCAAGCTTTTTCCCAAATCATCAAGCTCTTCCTCTGTCGCCGTACGGATAATCATATGAATCAGCTCGTTCTCCATAGCTCTTCTTGCTTCCAGTACCTCCAGGAGCTTTTCCTTTTCTAAGGTAAAACCAAGCAATGCCTCCACGGATTGTTTCTCCTGTTCTCCAGGCCCTACATATATCCCTTTTCCGTTCTTGACCTCTACAATCTTATCAGCCTCCAGCGTCTTAAATGCCTCTCTTAAGGCTGTGCGGCTGACCTGCATCATCTCAATAAACTCTCCCTGGGACGGAAGCCTGTCGCCTTCCTTTAACCCTTGCTCTTCAATATAGGACTGAATATATTTAATTATTTCAGATTGCAGAGAAATCCTCTTTATTGGCGCCGTCATATAAACTCCTGTCCTGTATTCTAAAAAATATTATACAATGCTCCTGTTTTTATGTCAATATAAACAAATCTATAACTCTAAATGTTTTTATTTCATACGGTTTGAACACAATTTCCACAGACTGCCCGGTTATCTGCAGTTCTTTTTCGTTCTCTTCTAAAAGGCTGCATTCATATATATGCGAAATTCGGTTTTTAAAATGTATTTTTGTTTTCGTATGCCGGTTCTTATTCTCATACATACGGACAATCACTCCGTCCCCGTCTTCCGCACGCTTTATCACCTCTACAAAACAGTTTCCTGCCTCGCATGTCAGGAAGCTCTCCTGCCGCCGTTCCCCTTCATTTGCCCCCTGCAGTACAGTAACAAGGGGAACATTTAAGTTATATGCCATCTCAATCGTCTGTGCATCCTGCCATCTTCCGGAATGTGGATAAATGGAATATGTGAAGTCATGCGGTCCGATATCTGCATTCTCGTTTGGATACGTTCCCGCCTTTATCAATGTCAGAGATAAGCTGCCCTCTTTAATCCCATATCCATATTTACAGTCATTTAATAAACTGACGCCATTGTTATCCTCAGACAGATCCGCCCATTTATGTCCGCATGCTTCAAACTTGGCGGTATCCCAGCTGTTATTGTTCGTCGTCTCCCTTTCTATGTTTCCAAACTGAATTTCATAAGCGGCTTTTGATGTATTCATCTCTACCGGAAAATTAACTCTTAATAATACATGATGCTCCCTCCAGTCGGCATGTGTCTCAAAGTCAATTCTCGGAACCATATGATACAGATGGATTTTCTGGGTAATAACAGAATCTGCAAACTGCTTTTTTATCTCTAATGTTTTCCTTACCGTCCCATCCTCCAAAATTTTAACGTCTGATACCCATTTTGCACTGTAAGGCTTTTTCTTGTAATAAGCGTCAATATCCCAATTATCCCAGTTCATGGGCCTGTCTTCATAGGTTACAAGCTCATTTCCCTTTTTCCCCTTCTGAATCAATTCCTTGCCCGTGTCTTTTTCAATCAATGAAGTAATTTCCATCTCTTCGTTGAAAATAACGCTGTAAAATTCATTTTCAAAATACCCGTCCCACTGGCGGGCAGGCTGAACCGGCTCCCCGGGAACATAATAAAACACTTTATGCCCCAGCGCTGGTATTCCTTCTGCATAGAACACAGTCCTTCCATCCCATGTTTTCTGTACAGGTATGTATTTTCCCTTTTCGCCTGCTGCTCTTACAGCCTCTACGGCCTCAAGACCATCTACAAAGACCACATCGTCCCTAACATAGCACTGGGTATTATAAACAACAATCGCATTGTTATCTGTATAAACTGACTTTGCCCCCTCTGCTGCAATTTTCTGAAGCGCCGCCTTTCCCTGCCTGTAAATCTCTTCATATTCCCGGTCTGTCTGATGATATACCTCTTCAATGCAGGTTCCTGGAATAATATCATGAAACTGATTTTGAAGCAGAATCTGCCACCCGCGTTCAATTACTTCTTCCGGATATGCAATCCCTTTATCCGCAAGCATAGAAGACAATGTTTCAAGCTGCATGTATAAGATCTCATTCTTTCTGTTATACCTTTTATTTTTTGCCATAGAAGTCAGGGTTCCTCTGTGATATTCGAAATAAAGTTCCCCGTCCCATTTCGGCATATCCGGATGGTCTGCGATCCTCTCATAGGTCCTGTCAAAAAAATCCCTTTCAAACTCCTGCCGGATTCTTGGAATACCAGGTATCCCATAGCGGAGTCTCTCCGCGCTTTCCAGCATTTCCTTTGTGGGGCCCCCGCCGCCGTCTCCAAATCCAAACAGCATAATCGTATTTTCCGTCAAGTCCCGGTTCTGAAATCTTTTAAATGTTCCAAGCGCCATATTGGGATTGATGATTCCTGTATAGGTCGTTGTGTTCCTCGTGTCTGTAAAGGCGATATTATTTCCCAGTGATTTATCAAAGTCACATGCCGTAGGCATAAATACAAATACTTCGCTTCCGTCAATCCCTTTCCACATGAAAGTATCATTGGGCAGCTGATTATACTGGTTCCACGCAATTTTCGTTGTCATAAAATAGGGAATCCCTGACTTTTTCAATATCTGAGGCAGGGATGCGCAATATCCAAATACATCCGGCAGCCATAAGGATTTACTCCGGACTCCAAATTCTTCCTGGAAAAAGCTTTCGCCCTTTATAATCTGTCTTACCAGGGATTCCCCGCCAGTCAGATTGCAGTCTGCCTCCAGCCACATGGCGCCGTCTGTCTCCCAGCGTCCCTCTTTTATTTTTTCCTTTATTCTTTCATACATTTCAGGATTTTGTTCTTTTACGAACTGATATAAAACCGGCTGGCTGGACATAAACTTGAAATCTGGATACTGCTCCATCAGACGCAGCACTGTGGAAAAGCTCCGAAGTACTTTTTCTCTTGTCTGTTCAACCGTCCATAGCCATGCAATGTCAATATGGGTATGTCCAATGGCGCTTACCAGCGGGGCGTCCTCATCCGTCTCTGTATAAAATTCCTGAACCAGCAGCTGATCTGCTCTTTCCAGCGAACGGAAAAATTCTTTGCTGTATGGTTTCCTTAGATCAATGTGATTCGCTGCACCAGTAAGCTTTAGAATAATCCTTCTGCTGTTTTCTTCATCACTGTTTTTCAAAAGCCTTGCACTCTGTAACGGAATAGAAAAATCATAATAAAATTTCTGTACCACATCATCTATTACGATAAGGCTGCTTTTAAATATCAGATCCCCGGGAACGGATCCGCTGTAGATCAGCATTGCAATCTCATATTCCGCTCCTGCCTTTGCACAGCCGGAAACCGTAACCTCTCTGTGATTCACATCCACACCCTGTATCAGCTCTCCGTTTATATAAAAAAGCATCTGCGGATTCGTTGCGTCCCATTGTCCCTCTCTTCCCGAAATCAGCTGAAACTCCACATGTCTGCGGTTCATTTCCTGCGGAATTACAATGGTTGTCCTAAGCCATCGGTGGGCGTCAAGCTCCCTCCAGGGTGTTTCTATCTGATAATCCTGCCAGCTGCTTGTATCACAGCTCTGTCCGTCTGCCAGTTTCCCCTCGTACATCTTATAATTACTTACCGGAATACTTATAGGATATATCAGTTTTTCAATATCTGCTGCCAGCCTTTCCATTCTTTCCAGCTCAAATAGTATGCTCATTTTCCCCTCCACTTGTCCAGATTTATACAACTTTTGACATTTCTGCCATTGCAGCGGCCGTCAAACCAATAGATTTCATTAATTTTGCAATCTCCACTCTCTCGTCCGGCTGATGGGCAACCTCTGCATCCCCCGGAAATACCGGACCAAAAGCCGCCATATTGGAAAACATTTTCGCATAGGTCCCTCCTCCGATTGCCTTCGGTTCACTTATCTCTCCTGTTCCCTCCTCATAGACTGCCATGAGCTTTTGTATAAGCTCCGAATCCTTCGGAATATAGAGCATATTTACGGAGCGGCCCTCGAAAAACTCCAGTCCATAGGCAGACAGGGCTTTGTCCAGTTTATTCCTTACTTCCTCCGCCTTTCCGTTTTTTGGATATCGGATATCCAGATTCAGATACACTTCCTCGTCTGTATAAGAGAAAAGCCCCAGATTTACAGTTGTCTCCCCCGTTTCTTCATCCCGGAAGCAAATACCAAGAGAGCTTCCATTTGTTTCTTCCCCAATTTCATGGCAGATAAAGTCAGAAAACTTCTGGAAATCCCCGCCTATTTTCAATGAACTTACTGCCTTTAAAAGGCGCACCGCCGCATTAATTCCAAGCTCTGGAACACTGGCATGGGCGCTGACGCCCTCTGCCTCAATCACTGTATTTCCTTTCTCATACTTTACCGTAATCCCTTCTTTATCTGGAATTTGATGTTTACCCTCAAGTACAAGCCTGCTGTACATGGGAACAATATTTGCCGCTGTTCCTCCGCCAAATTCCAACACCCTTATTTCCCCCTGAGAAGGGTTCTTAAGTCCCCCTTCCACGGTTGTCATGCCCTTTTCAAAAAAAATCATAGGATACTCTGCATCCGGTGTAATACCCATTACCGGAAGCTCCTGACCGCTTTTCACATAATGCTTTATACAGCCGCAGCCCCGCTCTTCATTTGTCCCAAAAATGATGCGGAGTCTTCTATTCAGAGGGAGCCCAAGGTCGCGGATCGCTTTCAGCCCATAAATCGCTCCAATGGTTGGTCCTTTGTCGTCCACAACGCCTCTTCCGTAAAGACAGCCATCCTGAATTTCTGCGGCAAAGGGGGGATGGCTCCAGCCTTCTCCTGCCGGCACCACATCCAGGTGTCCCAGCACTGCCGCCATTTCTTCTCCTTCCCCCATCTCTATATATCCTGCCTTATTATCCACATTCACTGCCTTAAAGCCCAGCCTCTTTCCTAAGTCCAGCGCATATTCCAGCGCCTCCTTCGGCCCCCTGCCGTAGGGCGCGCCTTCCTCCGGCGTTCCCCCCACACTTTCGATCCGTACGCAGCCTCTAATTCCCTCCAGGATTTCCTCCTGCATGCTGTCAATTTTTTCTCTTAATGCTGAATAATCCATTCTTTTCCCTTTCTACTTTATTTTTTCACTGGTAACAATTTTAATTTCTGAGGAAACATAACCTTTCAAAAGCTCGATACACGCCTCTACATCATCCAGATTTACAATACTGTTAGGCGAATGACCGTATCTTGTAGGAATTGAAATTCCAAGAACCTTCACGCCTCTTCCCGATTTGTTCATTGCCCCGGCGTCTGTTCCACCTGCCGCCAAAGCGTCCCTCTGGAAAGCAATATGATGCGTCTTTGCATAAGCAATCAAATCTTCCGTCATCCCCGCGTCACAGATCACACTGCTGTCATTTATCTTAACCGCCGCTCCTTTACCAAGAACCGGATTCCCGTGTTCCTCACCCGGAACATCAAAAGATCCTGTAATATCGACCGCAATTCCCAGATCTGGACACACGGTTTCAGACGCTGTTGTTGACCCGAACAGGCCTACTTCCTCCTGCACTGTAAACACAAAATAAACATCATGATACGGCGTATCCATTCTCTTCACAGCCTCTGTCTGAATGAAACAGGCAATTCTGTCGTCAAACGCTTTTGCCATCACATTTTTTCCGGCAAGCGGAACATATTCCCCCAAAAACACCGCACAGTCTCCGACGGAAACATATCGCTGTGCTTCCTCCTTTGTCATTGCTCCGATGTCAATATAAAGCTTATTCACATCGGAAGGCTTCAAATCCTCAATTTTTTCAAACGCTCCTACTGTTCCTGTTGTTCCGTTTTCAAAACGGACTCTGTTCATAAAGGAACACAAGGCTGATACACCGCCGACACGCTTCACCCGTAAAAGACCGTTATCCATAATCTTCACAACACACAGACCGATCTCATCCATATGTGCGGCGCACATAATCTTTTTTTTATCTTTTCCGCAGCCTCTTTTTAAAACAATGAGGTTCCCCATAGCATCCCGGATAATCTCGTCGGCATACTCCTTTATGTCCTGTATAATCATATCGGAAATCTGTGTTTCCTTTCCGCTGACTCCAAAAGCTTGTGCATACCTTTTTATACATTTTTGCTTTTCCATATCTTTTTACCCTTCTTTCATTACTTTTATCCTATATGCTATATTATAGCTTAAATCAGACACAGCGTCATACGCTATGCCCGCTGCATCATTTCATCTTCTCCACACGTTCCTGCACCGTCTTGTTGAAATTCTGCACTCTCCGGCTGTAACTCTCCGTCATATATTTGGAATTCAGCATAAAATCCGCCGTTGCAAGGTTATTTGCAATAGGGATGTCATACACCACTGCAATCCGAAGAAGCGCTTTCACATCCGGATCATGAGGCTGTGCCTCTAAGGGATCCCAGAGGAAAATCATAAAATCAATCTGCCCCTCCACAATCTTAGCGCCAATCTGCTGATCGCCTCCCAGTGGTCCGCTGTTGTATCCTTTCACCGGAAGACCGGTTTTCTCCGCAATAAGTCTGGCTGTTGTGCCGGTTCCGCACAGGAAATGGCTCTTTAAAATCTCCTTATTTCTGTCGCACCAGTCCACCAGCTCCTTCTTTTTTCCGTCATGAGCTACCAAAGCAATATGCTTTGCCTTTTCAATCTCAAATGTCACATAATTATCACTCATATCTCGTACCTCCTGTCATACGTCTTAATCTCCAATCTTCTCCACAACCTCGCCCTGTCTTTTATAGATACTGTCCGCCGGTACAAACCCGCGCACAGAGGATAAAGGATAGATATTCGTGCGGCTTCCTACAACGCTTCCGGGATTCAGCACGGTTCCGCAGCCTACCTCCACCTCGTCTCCCAGCATGGCGCCGAATTTCTTCATTCCTGTTTCGATATTTCCTTCCTCAGTCTTTATTACTACCAGCTTTTTGTCGGATTTTACATTGGAGGTAATAGATCCGGCTCCCATATGAGCTTTGTAGCCCAAAATGGAATCTCCCACATAATTATAATGGGGAACCTGCACCTTGTTAAAGAGAATCACATTTTTAAGCTCCGTAGAATTACCTACCACCGCACCCTCTCCCACAATCGCATTGCCGCGGATAAACGCACACTGCCTTACCTCTGCATTTTTTCCGATAATAGCGGGACCGTTAATATAGGCAGATTCAAAAACCTTTGCGGACTTGGCAACCCATACGTTCTCTCCTCTCTTTTCATATTCCTCCTCGGGAAGCGTCTCTCCAAGCTTTCGGATAAATTCTCCGATTTTCGGAAGCACTTCCCAGGGATAGTCCACTCCCTCAAAAATATCCTTTGCAATGGTTTCCTCCAGGGTGTATAACTCCTTCACCGTTAATTTCTTCATAAATGAAATAAACCTCCTTATTTTTTCTGTTCCCGGGCTTCTGCCGACGTCCTGCCGGTTTTGTAAAAACGGGCGGCGCAGTCATAACAGGCCCTAAGCCTGCCTTGATTTGCAAGCCCCTTTACCCCTTCCGTTCTAGTGACGATAAAGTTACGGAGTTTTCCCATATATTCCTCCGGCGTAATCTCACCCTCCGCCACATAGGTAAGCCCCTTTTCCCAGCTGGCCGTAAGCTCCGGGTTTAAAAGGGATTTTATGGAATTATCCACAACGTCATATATCATTTCGCCCAGCATGGCCGGCATAACAACCTGTGTCTTTTTATTAAGCGCAAGATACTTATTGTTAAAAAGCTTCTTTAGTATTTCGCCCCTGGTAGCGCTGGTGCCGATTCCACTCCCTTTAATCTGCGCCCTAAGCTCCTCATCCTCAATAAGCTGTCCGGCGTTTTCCATTGCAAGAATCAGAGAGCCGGAATTATAACGCTTAGGCGGCGAGGTCTTACCTTCCTTGATCTTAATAGACTGTACCGGAACAACCATTCCTTTTTTCAGAGTCCGTATCTTCTCAAAAAAAGCCTTATCTGTGTCCTTCTCCGGGACGCCTTCATTTCCGTCAAAGGGCGTCTTTTTTCCCGGAGCGCCCACTACCTTCAGATAACCTTCCTCTGTCAGTACCTTAAAATTTGCAAAAAACAATTCTCCCCGTATTTTTGTTGTAACCGCCACTTTCTGATAAACGGCAGGCGGATAAAAAATACTTAAAAACCTTCTAAGAATCACATCGTATACTGACTTTGATACACCTGGAAGACCTTCCAGTACATGCATTCCCTGTCCTGTAGGAATAATTGCATAATGGTCTGTTATCTGCTTATCGTTTACATATCTTGTTTTTCCGATTTCCTTATGGCTTCCGAAGCTTACAATTTCTTTTAAATATGGAACTGCCGGCTCATATTTCATAAGGCCGTTTAAGTTCTTGTGTATCTCCTTTGCCACTGCCTGGGATAATACTCTGGCATCTGTTCTCGGATAGGTCACAAGCTTTTTCTCATACAGCTCCTGTACGATACGAAGAGTCTCATCCGGGCTGATTTTAAACCGTCTGGAGCATTCATTCTGAAGCTCTGCCAGGTTGAATAACAGAGGCGGATTTTTCTTCTCCTTTTTCTTCTCCACCGATTCCACCGCACAGGTTACCGGTGTCTCCTCCTTTAGGAAACGGATAAGCTCTTTTGCCTTTTCCTCCTCCTTAAAACCATTTTCCTTATACAAGTCAAAGGATTCAAACCACTTGGAGCCCTTCACGGCTCTCCATTCGCTCTCAAAGGTCTGCCCCGCCTCCCCGGAGTGACTTAATGTTCTGTAAAAGGGCGTCTCCACAAATTCCCGGATCTCCCGCTCCCTGCGCACCACCATACCAAGCACGCAGGTCATAACGCGCCCTACGGAGATTACAGAATATTTTGTACCAAGGTAGTTTGAAATGCTGTTCCCGTATTTCAAAGTAAGGAGCCTGGAAAAATTAATTCCCATCAGGTAATCCTCCTTTGCCCTAAGATAGGCGGAGGCGGAAAGATTATCATATTCTTTTAAATCCTTTGCCTCCCGGATTCCTCTTAATATTTCCTCCTCGGTCTGGGAATCAATCCAGACTCTTCTTCTTTCCTTTCCGTGCACTCCTGCCTGTTTTTCCACAAGGCGGTAAATATATTCTCCTTCCCGTCCGGAGTCTGTGCACACATAGATTGTATCTACATCTTTTCTTGTGAGAAGCCCTGCCACAGTCTGGTACTGCTTTGCCACAGCCGGAATTACCTCATATTTGAATTCCTGCGGGATAAAGGGCAACGTCTCAAGATTCCACCGTTTCAGCCCAGCGTCATATTCCTCGGGATAACTCATTGTAACAAGGTGTCCTACGCACCATGTTACAATAGAATCCTCTGACTCCAGGTATCCGTCCCGCCTTCTTAGATTTAGCCCCAGCGCTTTTGCAAACTCCTGTGCCACACTTGGCTTTTCTGCTATATAGAGCGACTTCCCCATATTCCATTTTACTCCTATCTATCTGTCTTGCGCAGCAGGCCTCTTAAATTCCTTAAAACAGAAACCTCTCGGAATTTTTTCAGGATATTGCTCTCCCCCACGGACGCTTCCGGCTTCGCATGAACTGCCGCCTCCATAAATGCTGCCTGTGAGTCAATATAAGGCTCCTTCTGCTCTCTCTTTCTATATTTTCCATTGCTCTGCAATATTCTCATTTTTACATTATCATTCAGCATAACTTTTAGATAATGATTGATCTGCTTTTTCACATCCGGATCAAGAATCGGGGCCGCAACCTCCACACGCTTTTCTGTATTGCGGGTCATCATATCTGCCGAACCGATATACAGCTTCTGCTCTGTGCCTGTGCCAAAGCTGAATATCCTGGAATGCTCCAGATATCTTCCCACGATGCTCATAACCCGGACATTGTCTGTATATCCTCCTATTCCTGGAAGCAGGCAGCATATTCCTCTTACGATCAGATCAATCTTCACCCCTGCCATGGAGGCCTCCGACACCTTCCGAATAAAATCTACATCTGTAAGCGAATTCATCTTCATAATGATCCGCCCGTTTGTACCCTTGCGGATCTCCTCATCCATAAGGTACAGCACCTTTTGTTTAAGGCTTGTAGGAGCCACAATAAGATAATCATAGCTGCCTGTCAGATTCCCTATAGACATATTTTTGAAAAATTCGGAGGCATCCCTTCCGATTGCCGGATCTGCAGTCATCAATGACAGGTCCGTATACATAGCGGCCGTCTTTTCATTATAATTTCCTGTCCCAATCTGCGTAATATATTGAATCTCATTCCTGCTGCGGTATGTAATCAGGCAGATTTTTGAGTGCACCTTATAACCCTCAAATCCATAAATCACCCTGCAGCCCGCCTCTTCCAGCCGTTCCGACCAGCCGATATTATTCTGCTCGTCAAACCTGGCCCGAAGCTCAATCAGCACCGTAACCTCTTTTCCATTCTCTGCTGCTGCACAGAGATATTCCACCAGTCTCGCCTTTTTTGCCAGACGGTAAATTGTAATTTTTATCGTCATGACATTCGGATCCATCGACGCCTCTTTTATAAGCTTCAGGAACGGATTCATACTCTCATACGGATAAAAGAGCAGAATATCCTTTTTCTTAATCTGCTTCATCAGGCTTCCCTCCTGGACCCGGGGAGAATTCTGAGGCATAAACGAATGATAGGCAAGGGGACGTTTCATAGCCTCCGGCAGCTCGCCGCTTATCGTAAATATGTAAGCCAGCTTCATTGGTGTTTTTGTACGAAAGATCTGATTAGGCTTAATCTTAAAACGGTCACAGAGATATTTCTCATTTTCCGGCGACAGTTTTTCAGCAGTTTCCAGACGCACTACCGACATCCTGCGGCGCTTATGAAGCGTTTGACGCATGAGATAGCGGAAATCATCATTTACCTCCAAAGCCTCGTCGTCGGGAGCCACATCAGCATTTCTTGTAACGCAGATATAATTCGCTTCCGACACCTCATATTGTGAAAATACAAGTCCCAGATACTCCATAATCACTTTTTCCATCCGGATATAACGAATATCATGCCCCGGAAGATAAAGCACGTCAGACACGAACTGCGGCACCGGCACAATACCGAACATAGACTTATCCTTATGCTTCAAAGTAGCTGTTACATAGATTTCTTTGTTTAGCAAATGCGGAAACGGATGATTTGCATCTACAATCTGCGGTGAGAGTATCGGAAGGATCTGATCCTTAAAATATTTCTTTACGTACTTTTTCTCCTGCTGTTCCAGTTCCTTAAAGTCAAGGCCGCATACGCCGTAAGGGTGCAGCTGCTTCTTAATCTCTGCGTAGGTTTTATCGCACTCCTTATAAAGAGGCGCTACCGCCTTAAATATCTGTTCCAGCTGCTCATGGGGCGTCATTCCGGAACGGCTGTCCCTCGTATTTTCATCTGTATGAGCCATATCAAAAAGGCTTCCCACACGAATCATAAAAAACTCGTCCAGATTGCTTGTGAATATAGCCACAAACTTCATACGTTCCAGAAGAGGTACGGAAGGATCCTGCGCCTCCTCAAGTACCCGCTGGTTAAACTTAAGCCATGATAATTCCCTGTTTTGCGTATAATTTAAGATATTCTTATCCATACTCGTGCCCCCATCTCATAAAATATCTATTTTGGCTGAATATATCCTTTTGCTGTAAGAGCCTCCGCACATAAAACAGCTCCGCCTGCCGCACCGCGCACCGTATTATGTGATAATCCTACAAATTTATAATCAAATATCGTATCCTCCCGGAGGCGCCCTACGGAAATACCCATACCATTCTCATAATCCACATCCATACTTACCTGCGGTCTGTCATCCTCCTTAAGATACTGAATAAACTGCTTCGGTGCGCTGGGCAGATTCTCCTCCTGTGGAAAGCCTCTGAACTCTAAAAGCTTTCGGATCAGTTCCTCCTTTGACGGCCTCTTATCAAAATTAATAAACACTGCCGCCGTATGTCCGTCAAGCACCGGAACACGGATACATTGACAGGTAATTTTCGGAAATTCCGCTTTCACAATCTGACCGTTTTCTATATGTCCTAATACGCGAAGCGGTTCCTGCTCGCTTTTTTCTTCCTCGCCTCCGATATAGGGAATAATGTTTTCTACCATCTCCGGCCAGTCCTTAAAAGTTTTTCCGGCTCCGGAGATTGCCTGATAGGTAGTAGCTATAACCTCCTTAGGGCCAAATTCTCTCCATGCTGCAAGACACGGAGCATAGCTCTGAATGGAACAATTTGGCTTTACGGCAATAAAACCTTTGGCTGTCCCGAGCCTTTTTTGCTGAGCCTTAATCACCTCAAAATGCTCCGAATTGATCTCCGGAATTACCATCGGCACATCCGGGGTCCATCTATGAGCGCTGTTATTTGATACCACCGGCGTCTCTGTTTTCGCATAAGCTTCCTCAATTGCACGGATTTCGTCCTTCGACATATCAACTGCACTGAAAACAAAATCTACAGAAGCCGCAACCTTCTCCACTTCGTTTACATTGGAAATAACCAGCCTCTTTACGCCTTCAGGCATTGGTTTCTTCATCTTCCAGCGGCCTCCCACCGCCTCCTCGTATGTCTTTCCTGCGGATCTTGGACTTGCAGCCGCCGTTACCACCTCAAACCACGGATGGTTTTCCAGCAGAGAAATAAATCTCTGGCCCACCATCCCTGTCGCGCCTAAAATTCCCACACGTAATTTTTTATCCATTTTCCTATTTCCTCCCTTTCCCATCTCCTATTACACGCTTTGAGCCGTTTCATATTCTTCCATATATCTTTTATATAAAAGCAGGGCCTCCTTCATTACAAGAGGGCTGGGTGCTCCGGTTGTCATCCTCCTGCTCACACAGGCGCCAAGACTTATGGCATCATAAATGTCCTCTTTAAATACCGGCGATATCTTCTGATATTCCTCCAGCGGCAAATCGTCAAGGGCTGCTTTTTTTTCAATACATTTAAGAACCAGCTGCCCTGCGATTCCGTGCGCATCCCTGAAGGGTACGCCGCGGTTCACCAGATAGTCTGCCGCATCTGTCGCATTTGTGAACCCCTGCTTTGCACTTTCCTTCATACGATCCTTTCTAAACTGCATGGTACGCAGCATCCCGGCAAACAGGGAAATACATCCCTTCACACTGTCTATGGCGTCAAATGACCCTTCCTTATCTTCCTGCATATCCTTATTATATGCAAGGGGAAGGCCTTTCATTGTTATAAGGAGCGTCTGCAGCGCACCGTAAACGCGTCCGGTTTTCCCCCGCACAAGTTCCGCAATATCTGGATTCTTCTTCTGAGGCATAATACTGCTTCCTGTACTATATGCATCATCAATTTCAACAAATTGATATTCATTGGAGTTCCACATAATAATTTCCTCTGAAAATCGGCTCAAATGCATCATAATGATAGATAATGCAGACAACAATTCAATCAGATAATCTCTGTCGGAAACCCCGTCAATGCTGTTAAGGGAGGGGCTTTCAAAGCCAAGAAGCTTCGCCGTGTATTCTCTGTCAAGAGGATAGGTAGTTCCCGCCAGCGCACCGCTGCCTAACGGACAGGTCGTCATCCTTTTACTAATATCCCTCAACCTTTCGTGATCCCGTTTAAACATCTCAAAATAAGCGCCCATATGATGTGCAAGCGTAATGGGCTGTGCTTTCTGAAGATGTGTGAAACCCGGCATATAGGTTTCTAGATTTTCTTCTATGATTCCAAGAACGGCATACAAAAGCTCCTCTATAAGTCTGTCTATCAGAAGAAGCTCGTCCCGCACGTACAGCTTCATATCCAGTGCCACCTGATCGTTTCTGCTCCTTCCGGTATGAAGCTTTTTTCCCGCGTTTCCAATCCTTTCGATTAAAACGGACTCCACAAAACTATGGATGTCTTCATATTGATCTGTTATTTTAAGGCGTCCCTCTGTCACATCTTCCATGATCCCTGTAAGGCCTGTAATGATTTTTTCTTTTTCTGTCTCATTTATAATTCCTTTTCTGGCAAGCATCATGACATGTGCAATACTTCCTTTGATATCCTGCGCATAAAGTCTTTTATCAAATTCTATTGAGGCGTTAAACTTATATACCGACTGGTCCGTCTCCTTTGTAAAACGCCCTCCCCAAAGCTGTGCCATATATGTTCATCCTTTCTCAAAAAATATGTCATTCATTTTAGCATATTACGTCTGAAAATGGAATACGGTTTCATATATTATTGCGACTCCAGATAGGAAAATTCGCATCCGCAATAGTTCTGCCGATACAGGCCGTATTCCCTGGAAAGCTCTATTGACCGCTTGTATCCATTCTTTTTCTTAAAGTCAGACTGCAGATATTCCACACCGTACTGCTTCCCCAGCCTAACTCCGATTTCATTTAAGCGCTCGGCATTTTTTAAGGGGCTGATACTAAGCGTTGTGGTAAAATAGTCAAACGCACCCTTCCGCGCAAGCTCCGCTGCTTCTCTGAGACGAAGCTCATAGCATTTAAAGCAGCGCTCTCCGCCTTCCTTCAGATGCTCCATACCTCTGGCAATTTCATAAAATCTGTCTCTGTCATAGTTTCCGGCCATGAAAGCTATCGGATGCTTCACCTTCATATCACTGATCAGCATCTGCTGCTCCAATATGCGTTTTGTATATTCACTTTCCGGATAAATATTGGGATTATAATAAAATACTGTAATTTCAAAATGATTACTCAAATATTCCAGCACATAGCTGCTGCAAGGCGCGCAGCAGCTATGCAGCAGAAGCCTTGGCACCCGTTCTTCTTTTTTAAGCCTTTCAATTAATTTATCTAATTCTTTCTGGTAATTCATAATACTTCTCCTTAAGGAATCACCCTGACAGGTATTCTCTCTTAAAAATTATAACTTTTCCTAATACATCTGACAAGAGGAAACACGCACGGAAATTAAGAATCTACATAATATAAGGTATATGTAAACTTTTACAGGAGGTTTTCTATGGAGCAAGTATTAGAACTGAAGAATATCCATTATGCCTATCATAACCTTGAAGGAGAAACCCCTGCTCTCACGGACATCTCCTTTGCTCTCGGAAAAGGAGAATTCGTAGCAATCGTCGGTCCCTCCGGCTGTGGCAATACGATGTGTCCGCAGCGGAAACATGTTAGCCGGCAGCCACCGATTTGCTTCCGCTTTTTCTATATCAATGGCTGCCATAGATAA
>CAOJQZ010000034.1 GCA_948441955.1 uncultured Lachnospiraceae bacterium
TTGCATCCTCAATTGCCTGCGGCACAATTTCCACGCCATAAACCTGCTTTGCCTTCTGCGCAAAAAACAGAGAAATGGTTCCAATCCCACAGTACATATCCCATACAGTTTCCTGCCCTGTAAGATTCGCATATTCAAGAGCCAGTCCATATAATTTTTCTGTCTGCACCGGATTTACCTGATAGAAGGAAAGGGGCGATATCTGATACTTCACCTTTCCTATATAATCTGTAATATAGGTTTGTCCCCATATGGGCTTTATATCCGGACCCATAATTACATTTGTTTTTCCTTTGTTGACGCTTATCGTAATACTTGTCATACCCTCGATTTTAGCCAGTCTTTCTGAAAGCTCTTCACTATCGGGCAGACTGTCTCCATTAATCACAAGACAGACCATAATTTCCTTCGTCGTAAAACCATAACGAATCAACACATGACGCACAAGACCTGTATGCCTCTCCTCATCATAAGCCGGAATTCTGTACTCCTTCATAAAATTTAAAATACACTCTAATATTTCCCTGTTTACCGGAACGCCCAGTACACAATCCGTATTGGGAACAACGCTGTGAGTTCTGCCTGCATAAAAACCTGTAACCAAATTCCCTTCTTTATCTGTTCTCACAGGAAACTGTGCCTTATTTCTATATGCAAAGGGCACATCCATTCCTATAACCGGCTCCATAACCTTATCTAACAGCTCCCCCGAAACCCCGCCAATACGCATAAGGTTTTCCCGCACCTTATGCTCCTTAAACTCCAGCTGCTTTTCATAAGACATTTCCTGAATCTGACACCCTCCGCATTTTCTGGCGTAGGGGCATCTTGCCTCCCTCCGGTATTCTGAAGGAGTAAGTATGCGCATGAGTCTGGCATATCCATAATTCTTTTTGGCTTTCATCAGCTTTGCTTCCACTACGTCACCTATAACCGCATCCTTAATAAAAAGTGTATATCCGTCTACTCGTCCAATCCCTTCTCCGCCAATTCCCATGTCTTCAATTCTTACCTGAACTGTATCATTTTTCTTCATAATTATCCCCCCGCCTGGTAATTGGGGACAGGGTTATTTTAATCCGGGACGGTGTATTTCCAGAAATACACCGTCCCGGATTAAAATAACCCTGTCCCTTTTTCATATTTTATATAATTGTTTTCCTGAGATTTGATTCAAACAATCGATTATACCCCAGCCAGTCATTTGAATTTTTTTCCTTAAATATCTCCGTAAGTGTCTGCATCTTGGCATCCGCGCAGTCTGCAAAATTAAGGGCAAGGGCCTCGGCAAGGGCCGGTTTCTTAGGCGAACCATATTCCAGCTCACCATGATGGGCAATAATACAATGTTTAAGCTCGCTTGCAAGCTTTTCCGGAAACTCCGGAATCTCCCGCACAGCATCGCTTACCATTTCCACACCGATTACGATATGTCCCAAAAGCTGGCCATCGTCGGTATAATCATTTTCTGGAAAAGCCGACAGCTCCCTTGTCTTTCCCATATCATGACATACAGCCGCGGCATACAATAAATCCCTGTTTAATATTGGGTACGCTCCTGCCATATATTCGCAAAATTTCACTACGCTTAACGTGTGCTCTAAAAGTCCTCCTGAAAAACCATGATGGACACTTTTTGCCGCAGAATGCGCTTTAAATTTCTTAACAAAAGAGGCGTCTTTAACAAAATAATACTCCACCGCCTGCCTGAGATATGTATTCTCAATCTGCCCTATATATCTCAATAGCTCCTGATACATACCATCTGTGCTTTTCTCTGTCGTAGGCATATAGTCTGCCGGATTATATTCTTCCTCCCCTGCTTTCCTGATCTGACGTATATTCAGCTGAAGGTTATTATTATAGCTTGTAACCTCACCGTATACTTCAATAAAATCCTTCTCATCATAATCGGCAATTCCGCTGGAATTAGGATCCCACACCTTTCCGTCAAGTGTTCCTGTCTTATCCTGCAGAATCAAATTATCATAGGGTTTCCCGTTACGCGTCTCCGCAGAGCGTTTCCCCTTACATAAGTATACATTTCGGATCAGCTCTCCTGGTATCAGTGTGTTAATATATCTCATATGTTCTATATTCCTCTTTCTACATTTTAGTCTTATTTTTTTGCGCCGACGGTAACTGAGAAATCAATGTCCACATATTCGCCGCCCGCCCCCTGACGGCATCCTTTAAGCGCGACTCTGTCCCCCTGGTTCTTTTTCTTTAATATATTATGATACCCGTCAATATCAAAAATTTCTATATTATCCATCAGCGTAATGATGTCTCCGTTCTGAATCCCTGCTGCCATAGCCGGTGAGTCCGTCTCCACTTCCTTTACATAAATCCCTCTGGGAAGCCCCTCTCCTTCCATATCCTCTGTTACATTTATTCCATATATTCCAATATAGGGCACGCTCTTGCCGTTGGACAGACGTTCAATTACATCCTTAATATCAGAGATCCCATAACCAGCAATCTGGCCTCTTCCGTCCTCCTCCAAAAGCTCCTGGTTCACGACTGCAATGACTTCGCCCCGCATATTTACAAGCACTCCGCTGGCTCCTTCGGAACCGGAAATATCCGTATATACTACCTCGTACTGTCCGTCAAGAAATGTCACATCTGCTCTGTCCAGGGATATGATGCCATAAGTAAATGCATTCGCATAGCCAAAAGGCTTTCCCAATACAATTGCAGTATCTCCTGCAGTCACCAGATTCGAATTTCCAAGCACCGCCGTACCAATTTTTGTCCATGTCTCCTCTGAGATTGATGCCCGGGGTACCGCATAAACCGACAGGCCAAGGTTCAGATCACTTGCCTTAATGACTGCTTCGTATCTGTCTCCCCCGGCAAACGTCACACGGATACGTTCTGCGTTTTTCACCGGACAGACTCTTCCTAATATCAAAAGCTCCTGTCCGTTATCAGCTACAATAATTCCTGACACACTATGTCTGCTGCCGCTCAGCTCTTCCTCCCAGTCCTCCCCTTCCGAAAGACCGGTAATTTCTACAATACTATCTGCAGAATCTCTGGCAACATCCTTCAAAGACTGAAGCATCTGCCGATAGCTTTCGGAGTCAAGAACCGGCCGTTCTTCCGGAGCCGTCACTGTCTGCTGCACATCTTCTCCATTCTCCGAATCCTTTCCGGTTCCTTCTTCTGTTTCCTCTTCTTCGTCCCTGGGAATTGTAACCTGTTCCGGATCTCCCCCCAGCTTATTTTCTATCCACGGCTTTGATATCTGAAAACTGAAGCAGGCAACGATCCCAAAAACAAAACCCAGCGCGATCATGTGCAGAATTCCGCTTCTCAGCCTCTTCCCGCTCCTCTCATCTTTAATTACTTCCTGCAAAAAAGAATACTCTTCTCCCGGCTCTTTCTGTTCGTCTTCCGAAATCTTTCGTTCATCCATATCCGACCATTCTCCTTTACACTCCTTTTATAAGTATACATGATAGCCCGCAAATGTTCAATATTTATCCTTTTCTTTATTCTGCAAATAGGTTAGAATAAGTTTAGGTGATAATTATGAATAAAAAAACATTTGCAAAATTAGAGTATGACAAAATTATAGAGCTTTTAGCCGGCCATGCTTCCTCCTTTAGCGGAAAAGAACGCTGCCGGAGACTTAAGCCTTATACTGACATTGAAACAATACGAACCGCACAGGACGAAACCGCGGCTGCTTTTACCCGCATTGTAAAAAAGGGCCGCCCTTCCTTCAGCGGAGTAAATCCGGTGAACGACTCTCTACGCCGTCTGGAGATCGGCGGCGTGCTTGGAAGCGGTGAACTACTCCGCATCTGCAGGCTTCTTGAGGCAGCGGCGCGGGCAAAGGCATATGGCCGCCATGATAACGCCGACAACACTGAAGATTGTCTTGATGCATATTTTACACAGCTGATTTCCATATCGGCCCTTACCGGTGAAATCAACCGGTGTATTATTGATGAGGAGGAGTTCAGCGACGATGCAAGTCCAAACCTCAGGCACATCCGCCGGCAGATAAGTCAGATTAACGACAAAATACACTCCACTCTTTCCGGTATGGTAAACGGGTCTCTTCGTACCTATCTGCAGGATGCCATTATTACTATGCGGGGCGACCGGTATTGTATTCCAGTAAAGGCAGAATACCGAAGCCAGGTTTCCGGTATGATCCATGATCGGTCCTCCACCGGCTCCACTCTCTTCATAGAGCCCATGGCAATTGTAAAATTAAATAACGACCTAAAAGAACTCTATGGAAAAGAACAGGAAGAGATACAGGCTGTTCTTGCCCGATTAAGCGCCGATGCCTCGGAGCATATTGAGGATATTCGGACAGATTATACGATACTTGCAACGCTGGACTTTATCTTTGCCAGAGGTGCGCTGGCCCTTGATATGAATGCAAGTCGGCCTCTTTTTAATACGGAACGCAGAATCCATATACGAGAGGGCAGACATCCCCTGCTGAACAAAAAAGATGTGGTGCCCATCACCATAACTCTTGGAGATACCTTTGATCTCCTTATTGTTACCGGACCAAATACAGGCGGAAAAACTGTCTCCTTAAAGACCGTGGGGCTTTTTAGCCTGATGGGTCAGGCCGGGCTTCATATCCCGGCGCTGGATCGCTCAGAGCTTGCTGTATTTACAGATATCTATGCAGATATCGGAGATGAACAGAGCATTGAACAGAGTTTAAGTACATTCTCATCACATATGACGAATATTGTCTCCTTCTTAAAAAAGGTTGATGAAGATTCCCTTGTGCTTTTCGATGAGCTGGGCGCCGGTACCGATCCGACAGAGGGCGCAGCCCTTGCCGCCTCAATCCTGCAGCATTTACATGAGCGGGGAATCCGTACCATGGCAACCACACATTACAGCGAGCTGAAGGTATATGCTCTTACCACTCCAGGCGTTGAGAATGCATGCTGCGAATTTGATGTAGAAACCTTACGCCCAACCTACCATCTTCTGATCGGTATCCCTGGGAAAAGCAATGCCTTTGCCATCGCAGGAAAGCTCGGACTCCCGGACTATATTATACAGGACGCCCGTCTGCGCTTAAGTGAGCAAGATGAGTCCTTTGAGGATCTGCTGACAGATCTTGAAGCAGGAAGACGAACCATAGAAAAGGAGCAGGCAGAAATCGCCGGCTACAGGCGTGAGCTGGAACGTCTAAAACAAGAAACCGAAAGCAAACACCGCAAACTTGAAGAACAGCGTGAGCGTATTCTTCGGGAAGCCAATGAAAAGGCCCATGCCATATTGGCGGATGCCAAGGAAACCGCTGACGAAACCATGCGTAATTTTCATAAATTCGGAAAAGAGGCCATCTCGGCTGCCGAGATGGAAAAGGAACGGGAAAAGCTGCGTAAGAAAATGGAAGCTGCACGCTCCGGCATGGAAACAAAACCTCAGGCTCCCAGAAAGACACACAAACCAGAAGACTTTAAGCCCGGAGAGACAGTGAAGGTATTGAGCATGAACCTGACCGGAATCGTCTCCTCCACGCCAGACACAAAAGGAAATGTAGCTGTACAGATGGGAATTCTTCGTTCCCAGGTGCATATCTCTGATCTGGAGATTATAGACGAGAAGCCTTCTTATTTGAAAAAAACGGCTCGGCCGGCCGGAAAAGGAAAAATGAAAATGGGAAAATCCCTGTCTGTAAGTCCTGAAATTAATCTGCTTGGAAAGACGGTTGACGAGGCCATAGCAGAGCTTGATAAATATCTTGATGATGCAAGCCTTGCCCATCTGTCGTCTGTCCGTATTGTTCACGGAAAAGGAACCGGCGCTCTCAGAAATGGAGTCCACAATTATCTGAAACGACAAAAACATGTAAAATCATTCCGTCTTGGCGCCTTCGGAGAAGGAGATGCAGGAGTGACGATTGCTGAACTAAAATAAATTTTTGCTCACATGGAGGATCATAATGGTAAATAAACAAAAAATCTTAATCGTAGACGATGATGAGAATATTGCTGAGCTTATCTCCCTGTATCTTACAAAGGAATGCTTTGATACAATAATGGTTCACGATGGCGAAGAGGCGCTTGCTGCTTTCGATTCCTATCAGCCTAACCTTATACTTCTGGACCTTATGCTCCCCGGCATTGACGGATATCAGGTATGCCGCGAAATACGGAGCCATTCTGCGGTTCCGATTATTATGCTCTCTGCAAAGGGTGAAGTTTTCGATAAGGTTCTGGGGCTGGAATTGGGCGCGGATGATTATATTCTAAAGCCCTTCGATTCCAAAGAGCTTGTCGCTCGTGTAAAGGCTGTATTAAGACGCTATCAGCATGTTCCAAAAACAGAAAGCTCTGCCCCGGATAAGAGCAAACGTGTAGAATATCCGGGTATTGTGATTAACCTTACAAATTATTCCGTTATTGTGGACGGGCAGAATATAGAAATGCCGCCAAAAGAGCTGGAGCTTTTATATTTCCTTGCCTCCTCCCCAAATCAGGTCTTCACAAGAGAACAGCTTCTGGATCAGATATGGGGATATGAGTATATTGGAGATACGCGGACAGTGGACGTCCACATCAAGCGAATCCGGGAAAAGGTAAAAGATCACAATGGCTGGAGCCTTGCTACAGTATGGGGAATAGGCTATAAATTTGAAACGAAATAAAAGGAGTCCGTTATGAGGAGCACTCTCTATCTTAAATTTATTATCATATATATCATTTTCGGTTTTCTGAGTGTATTCAGCGTTGCAACGCTGACCTCCGGACTGGTGTCGGCGCCTTTAAGCAGAGCTGTTTCTATGAATATGTACAGAGAAGCCAATCTGGTTGCTTCTGATTATCTTCCCGGTTTTTTCTCAGAGCAGCTTACCCTGAATAATGTGCGTATGCAGCTTACGGGCATTGAAACACACTTAAATGCCTCTGTCTGGTTTGTGGACCGGGAAGGAACCATGATTACCTCCGCACAGTCTGAGGACTACTTTCCGGCTCCCTCTGTAATTGAAGAATTTAATCCTGCCGAAGCCGGAAATTCCAAATATCTGATGGGTGACTACCACGGTTACTTTGAAGATGACGTTATTACTGTAATCGCCCCTGTTGTTCAGGATTATCTGCCTCAGGGGTATCTTCTGATACATAAAAATCTCTCCGACCTGGATGATGTCCTGGAGATACTCATGCGTGCCGCATATATTACACTATTTGTAATATATGCACTATCCTTTGTCATACTGCTTTCATTTCAGTTTTTTGTATACCGACCTTTAAGCCAGATCACAGAAGCGGCCAAGCAGTATGCTTCCGGCAATCTGGAGTATGAGATACCCGTAAACACAGAGGATGAAATGGGATATCTTTCTGCTTCTCTCAACTATATGTCCTCCCAGCTTCAGGATATGGAAGATTATCAGAAAAAATTCGTAGCAAATGTATCCCACGATTTCCGTTCTCCTCTTACCTCTATCAAAGGCTACGTAGAGGCCATTGCGGACGGAACAATACCTGCCGAGCTTCAGGAAAAATATCTAAAAATCATTCTCTTTGAGACAGAAAGACTGACAGATCTTACGGAAGATCTTCTTACACTGAATGAATTCGATACACAGAATCTTCTTCTTAACAAGGAGACCTTTAATATTCACGAAATGATAAAAAATGTAGCCGAATCCTTTGAGGGCGTCTGCAAACAAAAGAAAATCTCTATCGAGCTTCTCTTCGCAACAAAGCATTTAAATGTTTTCGCTGATCAAAGAAAAATCCAGCAGGTTTTATATAACCTGCTGGATAATGCAGTCAAGTTCAGCGATTCTGATTCTTTCATTATTGTTGAAACTACAGAACGGGGAGAAAAAGTCTATATCTCCATTAAGGATAATGGGATCGGTATCCCCCGGAACGCCCTGAATAAAATCTGGGAACGATTTTACAAAAGCGACCTTTCTCGTGGAAAGGATAAAAAAGGAACCGGGCTGGGACTTGCCATCGTTAAAGAAGCCATTCAGGCACACGGCGAAAATATCAATGTTGTCAGTACGGAGGGAGTGGGGGCAGAATTCATATTCTCCTTACCGCGAGTATAACCAGTCCTTCACCTCGCCGCTGTCAATATTTTCCTTTGTCACCCACATTGCGTCGGTGTTTACATATGCTTCATTTCCCATAGACAGGGCTGCTCTTGCAGAAGCCACCACCGATGCATACCCCATACCAAAGGGATTCTGTATAACAAGCCCGTCAATTTCTCCATTTTTCAAAGCCTCCAGCTCTTCCTTGTTCCCATCATAGCCTATCACCCTCACATCCTCTTTTTCCAGACGCGCAAGCGATTCTAATACTTTCTGTACACTGTCTCCATCCGTGGCAAAAACTCCTTTTACATCCGGATGCTTTTCAAAAAAAGAATCTATAACCTCCTCTTCTGTAATTTCCTCTGGATTTTCTATCTTCTCTTCTTCTGCAAGCCTGGATTTATATTCCTCCCATTGATCCATATAGTACACCTCCGAGGCCTGTACTTCGGGATGTGATTCACGCATCCCTTCCGCAAATCCAGTTTCACGCTCTTTTGCTGACATCGAGCTGGAATCATGGATAAACAGAAGCACTTCTCCTTTTTCACCAATAAGTTCTGCCATTTTATCAGCCGCCATCTGTGCTGTTCCTTTATTATTTGTAGAAACTGTTGCCATCAATCCCTGATAATCGCTTCCCGAATCAAATGCGACAATCGGAATTCCATTCTCCGCCGCCAGATCAAACTGTACGCCGCATGCTTTCGCATCTGCTATAGAAATACTAAGCCCTACCGGATATCTCGCAAGCTCTTCATCAAGAATATTTACCTGCTCATCCACATTTCCTGCCTCTGTGGGGCCGCTGTATGTTACTTTAATCTGATCCTTTCCCTTATAGCCAAGTTCTTTATTCATATCAGAGACAGCCTGCTCCGCCCCCTTTTGTACCTGCTTCCAGTATTCCCCGTCGCTGCCCTTTCCTATGACAGAAAGGTAGGAACCTGGCTCAAGCTTAAGTCCGGATATATCTCCATAGGCTGACGGCTCTATGGCATCCAGCTTCTTCTGATATTCCTTTTCCTGCGTTTCTTCTGTGTCCCCTTTTGTTTCCTCCAGCTTCTTCTGTGCATCTGTCTTATGATCCTTCTCCTCTTCCTTCCGGGCACATGCACAAACACCAACTATAAAACACAATATAATTGCAGTCAAATTTATACGTCTTTTCATAATCACGCCTCCCGATTTTAAATCAACCTTTTATAATCATTTACTGACATCAATCACTATACACCAATTTTCCGTTAATTTGGTGAAAACTTTCTTAATTTTTTCTGTATTTGATTTAGTCCAAGATTTCTTCTTGTATATTTTACGCTTTTGTATTATCATAGGATGTAGAAAAAAAAGGAGGTACATACCAATGGCACACGTAATTAGTGATGAATGTGTAAGCTGTGGAGCTTGCGAAAGTGAATGTCCAGTAGGTGCTATCGCTCAGGGTGCAGACCACTATGAGATCGATGCAGACACTTGTGTTGATTGCGGCGCATGTGCTGCTCAGTGCCCAACGGGAGCTATTTCCCAGGGCTAAAGATATGTAGAATGGGGACAGGGTATTTCCAATCCGGGACGGAGTAAAACTAGTTTTACTCCGTCCCGGATTGGAAATACCCTGTCCCCGATTTTTTTTTGCACCCGACTTCTTTTGACTTTCTTTTTAGATTCCTTATGCTATCCTATACTCGATACTAGACAAGCATTCACTAATAAGGGGGTTTATTATGGATCATGCACTTGAACAGCTGAAAAAGGAAACAAAAGATGACGCCAAATTATATGGCTGTCTTAAGGAATTATATGAACAGGGGATTCCATTTGAAGAATTAAAAGGACTGATACCTGATATTAAGAGAACAAGAGAGTTGCTTCACATGAAACGGATGCTGGAAAATAACAATGCAGTTCTGCTCTCCATGTTCAGCAAGGAAATGTCTTTTCTTCTTGATGCCAAAGAAAGACAGGAAGAAGAGCAATTTAAAAAACTGGACCAGCTCATCAGGCAGCAGCAGTCCTTTCGAAAGTCTGCCGCCCAGAGCGGTCCGGTTGAAAAGCTTAAGCGGCTATTCCTGCCGGCTTAAATTAACAAATCTTGTATAATCCGCAAGCCATCCCAGATTAACGGTCCCTACCGGACCGTTTCTTTGTTTGGCAATAATGATTTCCGCCTGTTTTTTGTAGTCCGAGTCTTTATTATAATACTCATCACGGTATATAAACATTACCACATCTGCATCCTGCTCAATCGCACCGGACTCACGAAGGTCTGAAAGCATAGGGCGCTTGTCTGGTCTTGACTCAACCCCGCGGCTTAACTGGGAAAGGGCTATAACCGGTACATTCAGCTCCCTCGCAAGAGCTTTTAAAGAACGGGAAATCTCAGAGATTTCCTGCTGCCGGGATTCTGCCCGTCTCCCAACGCTTCCCGACATAAGCTGCAGATAATCGATAATCACCAGTTTTATATCATGCTCCAGCTTAAATTTCCGACACTTAGAACGGAGCTCTGATACAGAAATTGAAGAAGTGTCATCAATAATCAAATTCGATTTCCCGATAATCCCTGCGCCCTCGATCAGCTTCTCCCAATCAGAGTCCTTCAGATTCCCTGTACGGATTGCCTGAGAATCTACCTGCGACTCCAAAGAAAACAGACGATTTACCAGCTGCTCCTTTGACATCTCAAGAGAGAAGACAGCCACGCCCTTTTCCTTCTTAAACGCAACATACTGCGCAATATTAAGAACAAACGCCGTCTTCCCCATAGACGGTCTTGCAGCCACGAGCACAAGGTCTGACGGCTGAAGTCCGGACAGCTTATAATCCAAATCAATGAAGCCGGTTGGAATTCCTGTCACCGCTCCTCTATTCTTAGACGCTCTTTCAATCCGGTCCAATGCATTTAATACGATGTTCTTAATCGGAACATAATCTCCTATATTTCTTTTCTGCAATAAATCAAATATGGATTTTTCTGTTTTCTCTAATATTGACTCAAGGGGCTCTTTTCCCGCATAGCAAATATTAGATATCTCGTCGTTAAACTTAATAAGCCTCCGCAGAACGGACTTATCTGCTACAATATCAGCATAATATTTTACATTCGCCGAGGTGGAAACAGACTCCAGCAGATCTCTGACAAACTCAAGGCTTGAGATCTCCGGAGGAACATCTTTCTCCGTCAGACGTACCTTAAGTGTAACAAGATCAACAGGTTTTCCCTCATTAAAAAGTTCAACCATCGAATCAAATATAATTCCGTAAGCTGTCTGGTAAAAATCTTTTCCGCTGATGATCTCTGACGCTGTCATAATGGCGTCTTTATTCATCAGCATGGCGCCTACAACCGCCTGCTCCGCTTCAATACTATGGGGCATGACCCTTTTTATGAGCGCCTCCTCCATTTCTCTTCCCCCTACGTTTCTTCTGTTACGATTACGGTAAGCTTCGCTGTAACCTTCGGATGAAGCTTAACAGGTACCTCCTGTGTCCCCAGAACCTTAATCGTTTCCTTAAGCTGAATCTTTTTCTTATCAATTTCAAGTCCCAACTGCTCCATTGCCCCCGCCGCTATTTCCTTGGAAGATATGGAACCAAATGCCTTGCCGCCTTCCCCTGTCTTAATAGACAAAGTTATCCTGCCTGCTTCTATCCTTTCTCCCAGCGCTTTTGCCGCCTCGTATTGTTCCTGTGCCTGCTTCGCGTCGTTTGCCTTCTTAAGTCTTAACTCATTCAAATTCTTACTATTGGCCTCTACGCCTTTTTTTGTCTTTAAAATAAAATTTCTGGCGTAGCCGTCGCTTACTTCAACAACTTCACCTTTTTTTCCCAGAGATTTTACGTCTTCTGTTAATATTACCTTCATCTAGATATCTCCTTTCATTGTCATATCGTCAAGTACTGCTTTCAGGGCAATGATTGCCTTATCCATATCTGTATGATCAAATTGTGCGCCTGACGCATTCATATGCCCGCCGCCGCCCAGCTTTTCCATAATAATCTGAACGTTTACCTCGTCAATTGAGCGGGCGCTGATATAAATTCTACCACTATACACCGTAAGAACAAAGGATGCTTTAATCTGGCTGATATCAAGCAGCTCATTGGCCGCCTGAGCGCCGACGATTGTGGGACTTTCTATGTTTAGCTCCATCCCCTTTGCAATGGCAAATCTCTCCTGGTAGACTTCTGCGCTGCTGATAATCTCTGCCTTCGCACGGTATGCATCTATATCGTCCCGGAACATTTTACGCACCTGCGTGATATCCGCCCCGTTTCTTCTGAGAAAAGCGGCGGCTTCAAAAGTTCGTACACCTGTACGGCTCACAAAATTATTCGTGTCAATCATGATCCCGGCATACATGCTGCTGGCTTCCATACTCGGTATTTTCACATCATCCACAATATACTGCAACACCTCTGCAACCATCTCACAGGCAGAGGATGCATAAGGTTCTATATAGGACAGCAGCGCATTTTCTATATTATCGCTGCTCTGTCTATGATGATCAAGGACGACAATGGTCTTGGCAATGTGGAGAAGCTCCTCACATTCTGTCATTTTCGGCCGGTTCGTATCCACTACAATCACCAGTGAATTCTCATCCGCCATATCCAGAGCTTCCTTGGAGGTTAGAAACAAGTCCTCCGGATAAGAATCCGCATCCATGTACAGATTATAAAGGGGGCGAAGGGACGCCGACACTTCGTTAATAATAATATGCGCTCTCTTTCCCAGTGCAACAGCCGCCCTTCCAATACCAATAGCCGCCCCAAAGGAATCCGCATCCATAAATTTATGCCCCATAACAAAGATACTGTCCTTAACCGTAATAAATTCACGGAGCGCCTCTGCTTTCACACGCGCCTTAACACGGGTGTTCTTTGCTGTCTGTTCCCGCTTTCCTCCAAAGTATGTAATACCCCTGCCGTCTTTTATTACAGCCTGATCTCCTCCTCTTGCAAGGGCAAGATCAATGGCGACGCGGGCATAATTATTACTCTGTGCATAGGATTCCACACTCAGGCCGAGACCGATGCTTAATGTTGCAGCAATAGAATTTCCGATATTAATGGACTTCACATCTTCAAGCAGCGAAAACTTATCTGCTTCCAGCTCCTTAAAATATTGCTTCTTTATGGCAATAAAATATTTATCTGTCTCAATCTTCTTTACAAGGCCGTCTACCTTCGCTATGTACTGATTGATCTTCCGATCAACCAATGCCATCAAAAGGGACTGACGCACCTCTTCCACGCTTCCGATTACTTCGTCATAATTATCAACATAAATCAGACCCGCTACCAGCCGTTGTTCCTCGTTCTGCTTAATATAATGGTTAAGTTCTGTTACATCCTGAAGATAGACCGCAATAAAATATTCCTTTTCTGTGGGCAGCTCCAAAATCTTTTCCGTCTCGTTAAAGCCCTGTACAGACACCCTTCGAAGCTCCGCCTTGTACTCCCGGTTCTCGTAATAGACATTCATCTCAACAATGTCATTTTCTTCCTTTGGAAAAATGCTCTGATTAAGCTCCGGCATATGCTTGCTTAGATATGGCTCCCTTGCTCCTTTTTCCCCCAGAACCTGTTCAAACTGGCTGTTTTTCCAGATCGTCTTTCCATCCTCCAGAAGAATCGCATACGGCACGGCAAGCTCCCTTAAAAGCGTATTCTGCACAACCCCATACTGGGCCGCAAACTCCACAAGATCCTTCACAATTAGTGACTTACTGTAAAAATACAGGACTCCTGTAACCATAATATAGATTGCCACAAAAATAAATAACAGAATGCCTGCTCTCTTATCGACTCTGTAAACCCAGATGTTCATTGCAACAAGGAGTACTGCCATAACAACCGGCCACTGCATATACAGACGCAGCTGTCCCTTTAACTGAACTTTTTGATTTGTCTTTTTTCCTACTTTCTTTTCTTCTTTCATTTTGTCAATCCTCAAAAAAACCTACCGCATGTCACAGTAGGTTTATTATAGCACCTTTTCAGATAAAAAGAAAGTTAATTGTATCCGTTCGGGTTCTGGCTCTGCCAGCGCCATGTATCCTCACACATTTCATCGAGTCCGTGCTCTGCCTTCCAACCCAGAACTTTAAGCGCCTTGGAAGGATCTGCATAGCACATAGCAATATCTCCTTCACGCCTTGGCTTAATCTCATAGGAAATATCCTTTCCGCACGCCTTCTCAAATGCTTTTACCATATCCAGCACCGAATATCCCACGCCTGTACCCAGATTGATCACATCCAGCCCGGGATTCGTAAGAATATAGTCAATCGCCTTTACATGTCCCACCGCCAGATCAACCACATGGATATAATCGCGCACTCCCGTGCCGTCCGGAGTATCATAATCATTGCCGAATACTCCCAGCTTTTCAAGCTTCCCTACTGCCACCTGGGAAATATAAGGCATCAGATTGTTAGGAATTCCCTTGGGATCCTCCCCGATACGTCCGCTCTTGTGTGCTCCCACCGGATTAAAATAGCGGAGAAGGATTACATTCCATGCCGGGTCTGATTTTTGCAGATCCGTCATGATCTGTTCCATCATTGACTTTGTCCATCCATATGGATTTGTGCACTGTCCCTTCTGACAATCCTCTGTAATCGGCATTATCTCCGGACTTCCATAAACGGTTGCGGAAGAACTGAATACAATATTTTTCACATTCACCTTTCGCATAACATCCATCAAAGTCAATGTTCCCGTAATATTGTTATGATAATATTCCAACGGCTTCCGAACAGACTCTCCCACGGCCTTAAGCGCTGCGCAGTGAATAACTGCGTCTACTTTTTCCGCTTCAAACATTTTCGTAAGCGCTGACGAGTCCAGAACATCCCCTTCATAGAAGCTGAGCTTCTTACCAGTCAGTTCCTCTACCCTTTTCAGAGATTCCTTTGAAGAATTACTGAGATTATCATAAACAACAACCTCATACCCTTCCTTCAGAAGCTCAAGTGCAGTGTGGCTCCCAATATAGCCTGCGCCGCCTGTAATCAATATCTTTGCCATGCTATCCTTCCTCCTGACTACTTACATTTTTTATAATCTCCTGCATAGTATACCACTTCGCTTCCATATCTTCAACCAGCTTAAACTGTGTCCGGCAGCGATCCAGATTATGATGCTCTCTGTGAATCTTAAAATAGGTATCTCCATTAAGATAATCCGTGAGGAAACGCATCCCGCATTCAAACGTCATCACCTTGGCCCCCATCGGCATAAGGCTGACCTCCTTTGCCGTAAGCCTTCCGCCGCAGCCCTTAATAAAGCCCCTCGCATACAGCTCGAATAATTCCATGCTGCAGGACACCTTGCTTAAGTCCTGCTCATCCTCCGCTGCAGTACTGGCGCCAAAACGTATAGCATCTCCAAAGTCATTCATAACCAGGCCAGGCATGACTGTATCCAGATCAATCACGCAGATTCCCTTTCCAGTCTCATTATCAATCATAATATTGTTGAGCTTCGTATCATTGTGGGTAACGCGGAGCGGCAGTTCTCCTTTCTTTAGAAGCTCTCCAAAATAGTCTGCCACGTCCTCCCTCTCCAGCACAAACTTTATCTCCTCGCGGACATCTGCTGCCCTCCCCAGCTTATCCTCCTTTACTGCCTGTTTGAACGCCGCAAATCTTGCCTTCGTATCATGAAATCCTTTAATCGTTTCATGCAGGGTATCTGCAGGAAATTCTGAAAGAAGCCTTTGGAAATTTCCAAACGCTACGGCGCTCTGATAAAAGTGCTCTGGTTTTTCTACCTGATCGTAGCTTGTAGCGTCTGTAATGAACACATACGAACGCCAGTATTCACCTTCTGAATCTACAAAATATGCCTTTCCGTCTGCTGCCGGAATCACATTCAGCGTCTCTCTTAATGGGTCGCCGCCCTTTTCAATAATCTTCTCACGAAGATAGGATGTGACATGCATAACATTTTCCATCAGCTCTATAGGCTTTGGAAATACCTGCTTATTCATCCTCTGGAGAATAATCCGGCTGTCCCCGCCCTCTTCCTGTTCAAAGATAAGGAGGAACGTGTCATTAATATGCCCGCTCCCGTAGGGCATGCTGTCTTTAAGCGTGCCCTTATATTTAAAATTTTCAATCACTTCCTTAAGCTGCTCCTGCTTCACCTTTTTCATTACTCTTCCTCCCACAGATGCTCCGGATAGAGCCCTTCATCCTTCATATTCTGAACTGCCCTGACAACAACGGGCTTATCCTCTTTATATGTGATTCCGTACCATTTGTCTGATGACTTAAGTACCGCCACAGATGCACGTCCTTCCTCTAAAAGCCTGCTGACTACAGACGGAAGAAAATATTCACATTTCATCGGATTTTCCTTTAATCCCTTATCGAGAAATGCCGGGAACCCGTCCTTAATTTCTTTCAAAAAACTTCTGGTAAATCCCCACATATTCATAGACACTGTTACATCAGAAGAAACCGGAACCCACGTGGTTTCATCATCATCCAAATATACGATACCCCCTTCTCTTTTTTCAATCTTTGTGCGTTCCTGAACTCCTGTAAGTTCTCCTGCTTCATTTGTTTCACAAATTCCCCGTGATACATGACCATTATCTGTTACGGTATTACCGAGCTTATAGCCAACCATGGTATAACGGTATTTTTCATCATCTGCGTGAGTTTCAAGATAATCATAAATAAGCTGAAAAGCCTCTGCTCCGTAATAATCATCCGCATTGATTACTGCAAAGGGACCGTTAATGCTGTCGATACAACTGAGAACTGCATGGGCGGTTCCCCACGGCTTCGTTCTTCCCTCCGGCACTGTATAGCCCTCCGGTATGGCGCTGACCTCCTGAAAAGCATATTCCACCTCCATGTACTTTGCCATCCGGTTTCCTACTGCTTCTTTAAAATCGTCCTCGATTTCCTTTTTTATAATAAAAATCACCTTTTCAAAGCCTGCTCTTCTTGCATCATACATAGAAAAATCCATAATAATATGCCCGTCTTTGTCCACCGGATCAAGCTGCTTAAGCCCTCCGTACCGGCTTCCCATTCCGGCCGCCATAATCACCAATACTGGTTTATCCATAATAAAATCCTCCTTTAAAACTAAATTGTATACCAGATAATCTCATTTGCTTCAAGCTCTAAGTCAAAGCTTGTTCCGTCGCCTTTATAGATCGTTGTCTTTTGGGGCTCATATGTATTGTTCACCACGCAGTATTTCCCATTCTCAATATAAGCGTGAACCTCCGCATTTACATTACTGCTGAACCATTGATGCAGCTTCTCCTCACCTCCGGATGCCCAGAGAATTGCTCTGTATAAAAGCCGGCTGTTGCTGAAGCTGTACGGCAGTCCGCTGATGTACACTCCCCTTCCTTCCCCAAATTCGTTAACTGCAAGCTGTACTCCCTTATTCTTTTCACAGATTACAGCCGCACTCTCCAAAGCAAAAATATTCTTCTTTCCTTCTCCGAAATCAATCTCTTCTTCGCAATCCTCTATAATAAAGTGGGCATGCTCCTCCCAATTGTATTTATCTACATTCAGGGTGAAACCATTTTCCTCCTCCACACCCAGTACGCCGGACAGCTGAAAGAAACGCCCTTCCCATTGATATGCGGAAGGCTCGCCCACGCCGATAAAGCCTCCTCCCCTGTAAACAAACCTCTTTACTGCCGTCAGGATCTTCTCATCCTTCCAGTTTTCACCGCCGCTGTATGCAGTATAAGCATCGCCCACATTCAGAATTACGTCAATATCGTTAAGAACCGCCGGATTTTCCCTGATATCGTCAAAGCTTATATAGACTACGTCAAACGGCGCTCCGCTAAGGGCCTCTATTATGCCTGCATAAGAATAATTCTGCTTATAATAGATCGCATGATGAACCATATGGTTCCCCCATGCCCGCATTCTGCCCCAGCTGTTAAGCACTGCAACTTTCTTTACGCAAAAAGGCGTAGTCCCCTTAATATTCTCATATAAAGTACGGAATTCCTCACATACGCTCTCCACATAATCAATAAAATCCGGAAATTCCATAGCAAGCTTTAAATATCCGCCGTAGCCTATACGATCTATGGGTTTCCTCAATATCGCCCGTCTTGCCGTCACCCAGTTGATCTTTGCTTCCTTTACCGGATCGCCGCCTTCGTGGAAAGTATCTGGAAAGAAATAAGGAAGAAAACGTCCTTCTCTGTATTTTACTCCTTCAATATCACTGATCAGTCTTAGGGTAGCCCCATTTCCCACACTGCCCACAACCGCATCCAGACCGATTTCTTTGAATTCATCCATGAAGGGCTCCATACCTATCCAATGGTCACCGAGGAACATCATAGCTTCTTTCCCGCATTCGTGGGTGATATTCACCATCTCCTTTGCAAGCTTTGCCACCTCTTTTCTCTGAAAATCCTGAAAATCACGAAACTCCTTAGACGGTACTCTGTAGGTATTGTTCATATAGCCCTGATCAATGATAAATTCCGGACGAAACCGGTATCCGCACTCCTTTTCAAACTGTTCCAGAATATATGGGCTTACTGACGCTGAATAACCGTACCAGTCCACATATTTTTCCCTGGCAAACTCGTCAAAGATCAGCGTAAACTGATGAAAAAATGTTGTATAACGAATAACGTCAACATGAGGATTATCCTTTATGTATTTTCTCAGACGCTCCATAGAAAATGCTTTTGTCTTGGGCTGACGCACATCAAAGGTAATCTGTTTTTCCACGTCCTTCCAATCGTTCGTTACTGCATTATACATATGCACCGGATCCCACATAATATAGGCAAGAAAGCTCACCGTATAATCATGAAATGCTTTCGTGTGAAAAATAATGACATCCCCCGTCTCTTTTTCGTATGCCCAGTCAGACTCAGGCACTACCTCCCCTGTGGTTCGGTCAATAACTTCCCACCACCTCTTAATGTCATCACGGTCGTTTACCGCAAGCATATCCGGATATAGATGATTCATAAGGTGAATTCTTAAGGTGTCCTCTGGCGCATTATAAAACGGAGTCATGATATACATTTGCTGGATTTCGTCCGGATTTGCCTTCGCCCATGCGTTATCCTTCCTCGTCGTATAATACGTAGAATACACCTTTGCATCTGCTTCCCGAAGTTCCTCCGGATACTCTGTGCCATCGCAGTCACGTATTGCATCCGCACCCCATCTTTTTACCAGTTCGAGTGTCTCCGGCACCACATCCACGTCTGTCGGAATTGTAACTCTCCCCTTTGTTCGTTCACTCATTCGTGTACTCCTTTTCTACCATATCTTGTCTATAAATAGCATACCTATTTTTTCCTGCTCCGTCAAGAATAAAGCATGATTTCTAATGCTTCTTTGTAATAACCGCTGTTTCAAAAAACTCAGTCAAATGGAAGCTTGGCGTCTCTGAAAGAATTGGAGCATAGGACGCATAGTGTTCTATTTCCCTGGCCTCGGATATTTTGTAAAAATTGCAGGTAAATGTGCTCCCTTCTTTAAGATGAAGCGGCCCGTATATATCCTCCAATACACTGACAGGTATCCGTATATTCCATGTCCAATAATCCTTCTCTATCTTTGCAGTACTGCGAAACTGCTGACAGATCTCTTTGGAAAAGTATGACCGGTAAACCCGCTCTTTCCCATAACCCGCCAGAAGTGCACCGCCGGAGTTGGACTCAAAGTTAAGATAAATCGCCTGCAATCTATTGATACCTGCCTCAAATTGAAAAAAAGCTTCCATAGCGCTGTCCCTGTATACCGGTTCCATGTCATGTGTATATGTACGCAAGGGTTCGCTCTCCCGGCATACCATTTTAAGATAAAATGCATCACCTGGTACGAATCCTATATACCCATAGGTTTCCGGTATACCTCTTGTCCCCCACAAAAGCTTATCTACATGAAAGGGGGTTACAGATTCCAACTCTGCCTCGCTTTTAATGATTTCAACCTTCATAACTCATCCCTCCTTGCATTTATATCAATAATATACCAAATTTTAGCAGACAATACAAATTTTTAATGATTTTATCAGAATTTTTCGAGCAACGTTACGTTTTAAATTTCCGATTTTTAAAAAATTCTGTCAAAAACTCATAAAATTCTATCACATTACGATTATCTGTCTTATTCTGATTAAAGTTAATAATAATATCTCTTTGACATACCGGTTCGTCAATTCTCAAAAGCTTTACATGTTCATTTTGCTCACTTCCCCAGGTAAACTCCGGCCAGAATCCAACTCCCATATTCGCAGCAATCATATTTCTTACGGCAGAAGGATTATCACTTTCAAATATGATCTTAGGCGTAAATCCTGCATGCTGGCAGAATCGGTCGCAGATATAGCGGAATTCTCTTGAACCTAAAAGACTTATAAATCCCTCCTCCGCCGCCTCCGCAAGGCAAATAGACGTTCTTCCCTGGTATCTCTTATTTTTCGGAACAGCAAGATAGATCTCTTCCGCACATGCAAAATTGTTTTTTTCACCTGCTCCCTGATAAAAAAGCTTTGTCGTAATAGCAATATCATATAATTCACTTTCTGAGTTCTGGTAAAGCTGAAAATTAATTTCCCCATGTTCCTTCTTATATTCAATGATTGCTTCCATAATAAGGCTCGACGCTGCCAACACATTCATATGTATCGTCTCGCTCTCCAACGCTACCATCATCTTCAGCTGCTCCGGAATATCATCAATCTGTTCCAGTAAAGGCCCCAGCTTTTTTTGCAAATATTTCCCGTATTCTGTCAGCATAATATTCCGTCCTCTGGCTGTAAATAACGGCACGCCCAGGTCTTTTTCAAGCCTTCGTATTGCCTGTGTCAAGGCCGGCTGTGTAATGTGCAGGTTTTTTGCACTGTTAGTCATATGCTTTGTTCTCGCTGCCTCTAAAAAATATCGGATTTGCATCAGCTCCATCTTTTTATCTCCCGTCCTAGTTACCCTTGTCCACAAAGGATTATGTATATAGCTTTATATTCATAATGTACACATTATGAATTTTATAAATATTATATATTAGACATAATTATAAGTCAATGATAGACTATGGATGACAAAAAGAGAATTGAAAAAAGAAAGTGAGTGAATGAAAATGGCTGAGCTTCTCGAATCTACCATGCTGATCTGCTTCGGTTTATCCTGGCCTATGAATCTTGCCAAAAACATCAAAGCCAAAACAGCAAGAAACATGAGTCTCCAGTTTATCCTTCTTATTATTACAGGATATATTGCTGGAATCTCTGCAAAAATTTACAGTCACCGATTTAATTATGTACTGGCAGTATATCTCTTAAACCTGGTTGTCGTATCCGCTAACGTAATCGTCTACTTTATTAACCGACGATATGACAGACAGGCACAGGCAGCAAACATAGAACTTTGCAGTGATATCTCCGGACGCACAAATGTACCTGGTAAACCTTCAATTCAAAAACAAGGAGAAGACGAAATGGAAACCTATCGCGAACTTAACAGTATTACAGAGGCAGGCGGTGTTGTACTTTTTGGTTCCAACACATTTGCCTCTCTTCCAATCGGAGAGCTGACACAGGCCTTCCGTATTACAGAACCCATCTATAACAGAAGTATAAAGGATATCCGTATTGAGCATATAGAAAGCTATCTGAAAGTATGCCTCTATGATCTGAATCCTCGTAAAATCTTCGTAAATATGGGGGATGTGGATATCCGTGATGAAAATATGAACGTAGAAAATTTTATTTCCAAATATGAATGGCTGCTCTATATGATACACACGCAGACACAGGCTTCCATCTATATCGTTCCAATTGTCTCAGACTGCCAGACAGCCTGCAGAATCAATGAGCGCCTGAAAGAGCTGGCTGCACAGACAGGATGCAAATACATTGACATTTCCGGTGTTCTCACGTCCAAGCGTCCGACACTCAGACTATTTGAATTATTAAAGGTACACATGCGGAATCATCCAATCAACTTTGCAGATGCTATGGAAGTCGGAAATTTAAGCCGCCGTAAAATAGAAAATGTCCCCAATGACGGACAGTTCTCTCCAGAACCCGGAGCAAAAAGAGAAGCCGCTTATGCAAAACATTAATTTACAAAATCTGAATAACTTATTTATATCTTTAAACGGGGAAGGAGTATGTAATCCATACTTCTCCCCCGTTTATACTTAAAGGCCTAAAGCTTATTTACTTCAAAATAATTATCTATCTTCCGTTTAATATCCTCCGGCTTCAAATATTTTGACAAATATCCTGCGGGCTTCAGAGATATTACCTTTTTCACACTCTCCTGATCAGTCCTTCCAGTCAGAAAGATCACAGGAAGATCTATAAATTCTTCCTCTGAACGAATCATTTCCAATACCTGTCTTCCGTCGCACACCGGCATTTCATAATCCAGCAGGATCAAATCCGGCTTATCCAAAGTGATTGCCCGGATTGCCGACATACCCGAGGGCGCCATTGAGACATCATAATCTTTTTCCAGCAGTTCCTTCATTCCCTGCCGTATCGTTATGGAATCATCTACTATAAGCACCTTCTGTTTTGGGGCCTCTTCCCTCTTCATCAGGTATTGTTCGATCTCAGATATCTCATTATTCATCTCAAGAGGCGTTCCCACCCCTTTCTGAAGCAGATGAGGTGCAATAACGCAATATGAAAAATATCCCTCACCGGTATCAAACAACAGGCTGACCTGCAGCTTTTGCTTCTCAAAAATCCCCTGAAATTGCTCGTAGGTAAGAAGGTTATCCTCCTTCATACCATACATTTCTGTATCCGGAAGATGTTCCCTGACGCGGCCTACAAACTGCTGCGCTGTATATCTGGCAGCGTTAATTAACATGCTGTCAAGCTTATTCGTTTGAATTCCCATGACCTTTCCAACCGTATTAATCAGAAGCTTTTCCTCAAATACCAGAATAACTTCCCAGTCCACATCCTCTCTCTCCGTTCCATAAACCAAACGGTAATATACTCCCTTTCCGAATTTCTCCCCACTGTAAGTCTCACTGATCACCTGAGATTCTAGATGGAACATATCGTACAAAAGCTGAACAATTACCTTCTCCATGGCTTTAAGCTCTTCTTCCGGAAGAAGGTTCTCCCACTTACTCATTCCCTCGCCTGCAATTGCACGATCCTCTGTCAAGGTATGTCCGATCAGCCAGCCGGCACATACTCCCAGGAAGTGATCTACTGCATCCGGCGCGTAATCGGTACGCTCCAATTCTTCTTCAAGGGCTGGAAGGGTTTTTTTACGAAAGCCATCATGAATATGCTTGTGTGTTTCCAGCCCTTCATAATTGATAGACGCCATATATTTTTCTTCTTCTGCAAAATGCTTCACAGCATGCTCTCTGAAATACTTAATGCCTTCCTGACACGCCCACTGGCTTTTCTTTTCCTCTTCTCCAAATGCAAGAAGTTTATTGATGATCTTAAAAAGCCTTTTATGCTCTTTATCGATGACATCTACTCCAATATTGAATTCATCCTGCCACACAAATTGATTATCCATATGTAATTCTCCTCCATCTCAATTTCTGTCTGCTAATAAATATTATATCACATAAATATGGAAAAAGGCAATTTTTAACATTGCTTCATCTCTAAAACCGCCAATTTCATAAATTCCTCCATACTTCTTGTAAAATATTTGTTTTTGCGGTAATAAAAATAAACATTTCTTTCTGCCGCGGGGTCGTCAATCTTATAATAATAAACGTTCAAATCTCTCGGAAGATATTTTATAGCTGTATCACTAATAAAAGAAATACCCATTCCCTGCTCTGTCAAATGGTATGTTGTAAGCATCTGATCCAGCTTCCAGGCGACCTTGGGAATAATGCCTGCACGTTTACAGATATCCTCCACCCGCTCTCTCGTATCATTATGTTCCTTTAAAAATACAAACAACTCATCTTCAAACATTTTAAGAGGAACCCCATAGGTTTCTTTTCTCTTGTGAACGCCGTTATGTATATCGGCTACGCTCAGACTCCAGGATTTTGCAGCCGCATTACTTTTAAATGCCGCCGGAACAGCCAATATGAGATGCTCTGTTTTTACATACTGTTTTTCATACAACTCCTCATCCATAGGGTAATTGTCCATAAGAAGGTCAATCTCACCGGAAAAAAGCTTCTGCTCAAGCTGTGAGGTATGTCCCTCCACCATGCTGAGCTCCACATTAGGATACAGACGATGAAATTTCTTCAGAATCCCTGGAAATATATAAGAAACAAAAAGATAAGTTCCCCCGATACATAATGTTCCTGTAGATAATTCATTTAAATTGCTTACGTAGCCCGCAAATTCCTCTTCCATATCCATTATCCGTTCTACGATTTTTATATACTTTTTTCCGCATTCTGTAAGACGGACAGGATTTCTGCTCCTGTCAAAAAGAGAGGTACCTATCTTTTTTTCAACCTTTTTTACAGTTGCACTAAGAGCCGGCTGTGATATAAAAAGCTTATCAGCCGCCTTTGAAAAGCTGCCCTCTTTATAAACCTCATATACGTAATTCATATTCGAAAACATGATAAAAACCCCCAGCATTCCCTATATCTCGACATTTGAATTTTATCACTGTTTCTCCCTGAATACAAGAATACATCTTTAAAATTATTTATATAAAAAAAATGCCCAGAGCCGGAATCGAACCAGCGACACGAGGATTTTCAGTCCTCTGCT
>CAOJQZ010000035.1 GCA_948441955.1 uncultured Lachnospiraceae bacterium
GTTGAAAGCAGTAATTTTAGCGGGAGGCTACGGCACCCGTATTTCAGAAGAATCTTTTTTAAAGCCGAAGCCAATGATTGAAATTGGGGAAATGCCCATTCTTTGGCATATTATGAAATTATATTCCCACTATGGAGTTAAAGAATTTGTAATTTGTGCCGGCTATAAACAGCATGTAATTAAAGAATGGTTTTCCGATTATTTTCTGCATACCTCGGACGTTACCTTTGATTTTACCGATGGGAATAAACTTGTAGTGCATGATCAGTATACGGAGCACTGGCGTGTGACGGTTGTGGATACCGGACTGGATACCATGACCGGGGGTCGTATTAAGAGGATAAGAAAGTACATAGAAAATGAACCGTTTTTTCTCACTTACGGCGATGCGGTATCGGATGTGAATCTGGAACAATTGCTGAACTATCATAACAGCCACGGGAAATGCGTGACACTGACGGCCGTCAGTCTTGCGCAGCAGAAGGGTGTGTTAAGCATAGATCAGGATAATACGGTGCAGGCGTTCCGGGAGAAAGCAGATGCAGACGGTTCAATGGTAAACGGAGGATTTATGGTCTGCAATCCGGAAGTATTTGATTATCTTAAAGACGACGGTACTGTTTTTGAGCAAGAACCGATGCGGAGGCTTGCATTGGACGGGGAGTTGAAAAGCTATTATCATGACGGCTTCTGGCAGTGTATGGATACGAAAAGAGAAAAGGACAAGCTGGAGGCGCTGTGGATGACGGGAGAAGCGCCCTGGAAGGTATGGAGAAAATAAGCGATGTTAAAATCTGATCGGAGGAGCATATGAGAAATATCAAACTGTTGGATTGTACATTGAGAGACGGCGGATATATGAACGACTGGGAATTTGGCCATAACCATCTTTGCAGTATCTTTCAGCGGCTAACAGATACAGGCGTTGATTTTATAGAGATTGGTTTTCTTGATGAGAGAAGGCCTTTTGACAGAAACAGAAGCATTATGCCGGATACCCGGTCGGCTAATCGGATTTACGGGAAGCTTGACAAAGGCAGAGCCGTGGTTCTTGGAATGATTGATTATGGCACCTGCAGCCTTGAAAACATACAGCATGCCAAAGAAACCTTTATTGACGGGATTCGTGTGATTTTTAAAAAGCATGTTATGCGGGAGGCGATGGAGTTTTGCGCGGCTTTAAAGGAAAAAGGCTATATTGTCTTTTCCCAGCTGGTTTCTATAACGAGCTATAATGAAGAAGAGCTGATGCGGCTGATTGAATTAGTCAATGATGTGAAGCCTTACGCAGTTTCTATGGTGGATACTTACGGGCTTATGGATGCCGGGATGCTGAAAAACTATTTTTCCCTATTAAACCGGTATGTAGATACATCGGTTTGTATCGGCTACCATGCCCACAATAATTTTCAGCTGGGATTTTCGAACGTGATGTCTTTTGCCGGGTATACGCCGGAAGATTCCGAGGAGAAGGAGATTTTAAGCAGAAGGAACATTCTTGCCGACGGCACGCTGTTTGGAATGGGGAAGAGCGCAGGAAACGCGCCCCTTGAGCTGATTGCAATGTATCTGAACAGAGAGCATGGCACAGACTATAAGATTAATCCTATGCTGGAAGCAATTGACGAGAGCATTCTGTCTTTCTACAGGAAATCGCCGTGGGGGTATAAGCCCTGCTTTTATCTCAGCGCGCTCAATCGGTGCCACCCCAATTATGTAAAGCAGTTTCAGGACAAGGAAGACTTCTCGGTTTCAGCAGTGAATAATCTTCTTGGAAGAATTGAGCCGGAGGACAAAAAGCTTCTCTACGACCGGAAAGCGGGGGAAGCGCTTTATAAGTCTTTTAAAGAGGAGATATATAACGACAGGGAGACATTCCGTCTTCTTGGAGATGAACTGAGAGACAGAAAGCTTTTGCTTGTGGGGCCGGGAAAAAATATCCAGCTTCAAAATGACAGGGTACAGGAGTTTGTAAAGGAGCAGGAGCCGGTCATTCTTTCGATTAACTATATACCGGGCGCCCTGAAAGTGGATTATATATTTATTACAAAGAGCAAAAGGTATCTGGAGATGACAGAGGATCTTTTGGAGGTTAAGAACCGTGAGACAAGGCTTATAGCGACGTCAAATGTTGAGGCCAAGAACGGGGATTTTCACTATATTGTTTCCCGGGAGCCTCTGCTGGAGCAGGGGCAGAGAATCAAGGACAATTCTTTCCTTATGCTGCTAAAGATACTCAAATCCTGCGGCGTAAGAAAGGTCTGGTGCGCCGGCTTTGACGGGTATTCTCCCAACGAGGATAATTATTTTAAGCCTGGGATGGAGTACGCGTTTGTCAAAGAGGAGGCAGCCGGTTTAAATTCGCATATTAAGGAAATTCTTGAGGACATGCGGGATGAATTGGAAGTAGAGTTTATCACGTATTCCCATTATCTGGATGAGATTGATATTCATCTTGCATCAATTTAATCGGAAGTGAAGAGGCGGGAGAAAAGAGCGTATGAAAATGAAAGTGGCAAAGTATATTTCAGAATTTTTAGTAAAGAATGGAATTTCGGACTGTTTTATGGTTACTGGCGGCGGCGCTATGCATTTAGACGATGCCATCGGACATCAGGAGGGAATGCGCTGTACGTTTAATCATCATGAACAGGCGTGCGCCATTGCGGCGGAGGGTTATGCAAGAATAACGGGAAAAATTGCGGCGGTCTGCGTAACAAGCGGACCGGGCGGTACGAATGCCATGACCGGAGTCATGGGGGGATGGCTGGATTCGATTCCTATGCTTGTAATTTCCGGACAGGTAAAACGGGAAACAACGGTATGGTCGTGCCCCGAGCTTCATCTTCGCCAGTTAGGCGATCAGGAGTTTAATGTGATTGATTCTGTTAGGAATATGACGAAATATGCCGTAATGGTTACAAATCCTCTTGAGATTGCTTATCATCTGGAAAAGGCTCTGTATCTTGCCTTTTATGGAAGAAAGGGTCCTGTCTGGCTGGATATTCCGCTGGATGTACAGGGGGCTGCGGTTGATACGGACGCGCTGCTTCATTTTGACGCGGAACAGGAGAATCCGTGGAAGGCGCCGGAGGTAAAGGAATCAGCTATTGAGATTGTTCTGGAAAAGATTAAGAAAGCGAAGGCGCCGCTTGTACTGGCTGGTACAGGTATTAATCTTGGAGATGCCAGAGGGAAGCTTCTTGCCTTTCTGGAAAAATACCAGATTCCGGCGGTAACCGCATGGAATGCCAATGATACGGTAGGATATGATAATCCATATTATGTGGGGATGCCGGGGACAGTAGGGACGCGTGCAGGTAATTTTGCCGTACAGAACTGTGATTTGCTTATCAGTCTTGGATGCAGGATGAATATACGTATGATCGGATATAATCATTATGATTTTGCCCGCAATGCCTTCAAAGTAGTCGTTGACATTGACGCCCGGGAGCTTGTAAAGCCTACAGTCCGGTCGGATCTGCCGGTGCATGCAGATGTGAACAGCTTCCTGGACCGTATGCTGGCCCAGGAATATGAGCCTGCCGGGGCACACAAAAGATGGACGGATTGGTGCCGCAGCCTGCTGCATCGTTTTCCGGCGGTACTTCCGCAGTACCATTCGGATGGGGAGAAGCCGGTCAATCCATACGTTTTTATTGATAAATTGTTTACCCGGCTTAGGCCGGATGAGCGGATTATCTGCGGAAACGGCAGCGCCTGTGTGATAACTTTCCAGGCGGCGAAAGTAAAACAGGGACAGAGAATGTTTACCAATTCAGGCTGTGCGGCGATGGGTTACGGGTTCCCGGCGGCCATAGGAGCGGCGGTATCGGATAACAGCCGCAGGACGATATGCGTCGACGGAGACGGCAGTGTAATGATGAATCTTCAGGAATTGGCCACGGTTGCTTATAATCGGTTAAATATTAAATTAATAATTTTGAATAACAATGGCTATCTGTCTATCCGGCAGACGCAAACCAACCTTTTTAAGCCGCCGCTTATCGGTATTGATTCGGAGAGCGGGATTGGATTTCCGGATTTTGCAAAGCTTGCAGAATCCTTTGGAATATCATATTTTAAAATTGGAAATGAGCCGGAGTGCGATGAGGTTATGAAAGCTGTACTTGTATCAGAGGGGCCTTGCATATGTGAGGTTTTGGTTGACACGGAACAGAATTTTGAACCAAAATCTGCATCTAAGGTTCTGCCGGACGGCAGAATTATCTCTCCATCACTGGATGATATGAAACCATTTCTGGATAGGGAGCTGTTTGAGGAAATCAATTATGAGCGATATTGTGCATGCCGCAGGGACGGTGATTAAATGAGGATTAAGAACGTTATCTTTGATTTGGACGGAACTCTTCTGGATACAACAGAAGGCGTGCTGGAAAGCGTAAAATATACGGCGGAAAAATTGGCATATCCGGTTCTTCCGCCGAAAGAGCTGCTGAGATTTATAGGGCCTCCGATTCAGCAGTCGTTTATGACATATTATGGGGCCAGTCAGGAGACGGCACAGAAGGCGGCGGATATTTTCCGGACGCACTATAAAACGGAAACATTGCTGCGGGCCGTTCCGTATGATGGAATCTATGCGCTTTGTGATATTTTAAAAGAGAATCAGATAAAAATGGCGGTGGCCACTTATAAAAGAGAGGATTATGCACTTACACTTTTAAAACATTATCACTTTGACCAATACTGCAGTCCCATGCATGGAGCGGATCATTATAACCGATTAAAAAAGGAAGACATTGTACATCTGTGTATGGAAGAAATGAAGGGCTGCACAGAGGATACCGTTTTGGCCGGGGATACCTCAGGCGACGCACTGGCGGCGGAAAGAGCGGGGATTCCATTTATTGCGGTTACGTACGGGTTTGGATTTAAAGATGAAAAGGACTCTGACGAGTATAGCAATATAGGAAGTGCGAGGAATCCCTTGCAGATTGCAGACATTATTTTTCATTATTGAGGCAGGAAAGAGGCATTTGTACTATGGGAAGAGCGGTCATAACCGGGGCAACCGGAGCAATTGGGCATGCGCTGGTATCGGAAGCGCTTAAATATCATGAGGAAGTACTTGTAATCGTCCGCAGGAATTCGCAAAGGGCGGAGGGGTTAAAGCAGATGAAAAGATGCAGAGTGCTGGAGGCGGATCTCTTCGAGTACCCACATATACCGGAGCTTATGGAAATGCAGGGATTAGAAGGCACCGGTTATGATATTTTTTTTCATCTTGCCTGGATGGCTCCGTTTGGGGCAGACAGGAATAATCTGGATCTGCAGCTTGCTAATGTACAGGCGGCTTTGGACGCCGTAAGGCTTGCGCATAAAATGGGCTGCCGGACTTTTGTGGGAACCGGATCCCAGGCGGAGTATGGACAGCCGGAGGGTGTGCTGTCTCCGGATACGCCGGCATACCCGGAGACCGGATATGGAATTTCTAAGCTGTGTGCGGGACAGATGACGCGGCTTCTGTGTGAGCAGATGGAGATGCAGCATATATGGACGCGGATTCTCAGCGTATATGGGCCTTATGACAGGAAGGAGACGCTGATTAGTACAGCGGTTATAAATATGCTTGAGAACAAGGATACTATTTTTACGCCCTGTAATCAGAACTGGGACTATCTCTACAGCGAGGACGCCGCGCGCGCTATTTATATGGCGGGAGAGAAAGGGAAAAACGGCGCGGTTTATATGATCGGCAGCGGGGAGACCCGTAAGCTTTCCGAATATATAGAGGTAATTGCAGAATTAACGGGATATACGAAGAAGATAGGATTTGGCAGGAGAGCGTATAATGATAAACAGGTGATGTATCTGAAAGCAGATATTTCCGGACTGAAAAGGGATACCGGGTTTGTGCCCGCCGTCAGCTTTGAGGAAGGGGCCGCGCGGCTGATTGATTTTTACAGGAGACAGACAGTATAGGGGATGCTGAGAATGAGTGAAAAAGCAGTAATGAAAGAAGTTATTAAGAGAACAGAACGTGATTTAGAGCAGTTTGTTCTCATTCTGTTTTTTACAGGCGAGAGAGAATTTGCGGAGGAGTGGCTTAGCCATGCTGCTGAAGCAATGAGACTAGAAGCTAACTTAAAGAAAGTTCTGATTCTTTCTGACCTGGATATTTCATATCAGAGCTGCAGTAACTTTGCATACCGCAGAGTGGACAGGGAAGAGAAAGAAGTATTGGAGCGTTTATATTTTACATATGATTTTTCCGACCGATTTATTATGATATCAGATAAGCAGCAGTTTGGAGGTTTGCCCAATTATATAAAAACCGGGACGATTACAAAAGAGGAAATGATACAGGCTCTTTTTCGGTAAAGAATGAACCGATGGAATATGACAGGGAGGCGGGGTGATAGGATTATGGACAGGCAGTACTATGAGGAAATGAAAGACAGCTTTCAGAAATTAAGCCTGAGCGGAGTTCTTGAACGGAAGAAAGTATTTCTCTTCGGTCACTGCAGCGCCGCCGAGGAGCTGGCAGCATTATTACAGGGCAATGGATATGCGGTCACGGCAATTTTAGATAATAATACGGCAAAGCACGGCAAAGTATATCAGGGGATTCCCGTTGTCCCGCCGGATGCAATCCTGTCTGAGGACCCGGATAAAACAATCGTCTGCATTGTAACCCGTTTTTATGAAGCTATGCATGCCCAGCTTCGGAAGCTTGGCTTCACCGGTGAGATTCAGAAGCTGGTGGATTACAATACATATGCCGAATATTCCCTTTCGGATGAAACGTTAAAAAGAAAATGGGATCGTGTGGAGCATGGGCAATCCCTGATTATGGAGCTAGAGAAGAAATATCCGGCGCATTTTCGCATTTTCTGTCCGTTTTCCGCATTGGGGGACGTGTATTTCTGTATGTCCTATCTCCCATATTTTCTGGAGAAACGAGGAAAAACAGATTATATCATGTGTGTTTCTGGAAATGCCTGTGCAAAGGTGGTTTCACTTTTTGACGGCTGCCCGGTTGAGATAATGCAGCAGAAGGAACTGGATGCGGCCATTCAGGCGGAGTTGTATATGCAGGATGAGAATGCCTTTATTGCCCATCAGGATCGACCATATGTTGTGAATTTATCAAAGGCATTGTATATGAAAAAGATTCCGCTGGAGAAGATGTACTGCTGCGGAGTGTTCGGCCTTCCTAAGGAAACGCTGCCGACAGTCCCGAAGCGGTGGAAAGAATATGGAGACTTGAACCGCATTGAGAAAAATAACGCAGTGATTCTGTCCCCATATGCAAAATCAGTCACAGCTTTGCCAGTAAAAATATGGGAGGATATTGTATCTGATTATCAGGAACAAGGGTATCAGATTTTTACAAATGTTGCGGGAGATGAGAAGCCTCTTAAAGGGACAATACCCATCAGCCCGTCCATCTGTGAGATGAAGTCTGTGGTGGAGAGAGCGGGGACCTTTATCGGAATCCGCAGCGGCATGTGCGATGTGATTCGAACGGCAGACTGCCGGAAAATTGCGCTTTATCCGGATTATAATTATTGTGATACAAGATGGAAGTCAATTGACATTTATGCAATTGACAGTTTTGAAAATATTGTTGTAGGAGACGGTTTTGTATGGAGGAGAAATTAGTTTTATCTACGCTGCCGAAAACATGGATTTTTGACCTGGACGGGACCCTTGTAAAGCATAACGGTTATAAGCTGGACGGAAAGGATACGCTGCTTGCAGGCGCAAAGGAATACTTAGCGGCGATACCGCCGGAAGACCGGATTATCATATTTACCTCCCGAACTGAGGAATATAAGGAGAGCACATGTAAGTTTCTGAGAAAAAATGATATTCGATATGATCAAATACTTTTTGATATGCCGATGGGGGAAAGAATTGTTGTAAATGACAGAAAGCCGTCGGGGATTGATATGGCAGTGGCATTAAATATGGATAGGGATGATTTTAAGGCGCCCCGGATTGTGCGGGAAAAATGATTTATTCCGCAAAAGAACCTGCCGCCATACTATTATAGACAGAATAAAAACAGAGTAAAATATAAAAAACAGCGGAAATCGTGGGGAAAGATTAGCGTTGAATCAACAGTCCAAAGTTGTTATACTATAAGCAGCAAGGACTGTTTTTAATTACTTCCGGTTTATAGTTGAAAATAGACAGCGCGCCAGGGCTGGCAATACAGCAGATAAAGGATAAGATAAATATTTCAGGAGGAAGACAGATGAAATTTTTTGTATCGGGAGCAGGAGGACAGCTGGGATATGATGTGATGAACGAGCTTAAAAAGCGCGGGTATGAGACTATTGGTTCCGATGTTGCGTCCAGGGACGCAGCATCTGCGGGGGGAGAGTATGTTCAGCTTGATATTACAAAGAAAGGCGACGTAGAGCGTGTGATACAGGCGGTGCATCCGGATGCAGTCATCCACTGCGCAGCCTGGACGGATGTAGATATGGCGGAGGATGAGGATAAGCTTGAGTTAGTCAGGGCCGTTAATGTGTATGGAACGCAGAACATTGCAGATGTGTGTAAAAAGATGGATGTAAAGATGACCTATCTCAGCACAGACTATGTTTTTGACGGAGAGGGGACTAAGCCGTGGGAACCGGACTGCGAGTCCTACCGCCCTCTGAACGTATACGGGCAGACGAAGCTTGAGGGGGAGCTGGCGGTAAGAAATACGCTGGATAAATATTTCATAGTTCGCATTGCGTGGGTTTTTGGAAAGAACGGAAAAAATTTTGTTAAGACCATGTTGAATCTTAGCAGGACCCATGATATGATTCGTGTTGTGAAGGATCAGATTGGGACACCCACTTATACATATGATTTGGCGCGGCTTTTAGTTGATATGAATGAGACTGAAAAATATGGCTGTTATCATGCGACGAATGAAGGAACTTACATAAGCTGGTATGATTTTGCCTGTGAGATATTCCGGCAGGCAGGCAGAAATGTAGAGGTGATTCCTGTCACGACAGAGGAGTATGGGCTCAATAAGGCGGCGCGCCCGTTTAACAGCCGTCTGGACAGAAGGAAGCTTCTGGAAGCCGGATTTGAACCCCTTCCGGTATGGCAGGACGCGCTCAGGAGATATTTAAAAGAAATGGAAACAGAGGTTTAGGTATGGGGCAGATTAAGGTGACAGAAACGGGAATTGAAGGGCTGTATGTAGTTGAACCTACGGTTCACGGGGACAGCAGAGGATATTTTACAGAGATTTACAATCAGAAGGATATGGAGGAAGCTGGGCTTGGCATGTCATTTGTCCAGGACAACCAAAGCATGAGTACAAAAGGCGTTCTTCGGGGTCTCCATTTTCAAAAGCAGTTTCCCCAGGGGAAACTAATCCGGGTCATTCACGGAGACATATTTGACGTTGCGGTTGATCTGCGCCATAATAGTAATACTTATGGGGAATGGTTCGGCATCCGCCTGACAGAAGAAAATTTTAAACAGATGTATATCCCTGAGGGCTTTGCACACGGCTTTCTTGTACTGTCGGATACGGCGAAGGTATATTACAAGGCCACGGATTTTTACCATCCGGGTGATGAAGAGGGGCTGGCGTGGAATGATCCAGGAATCGGGATTGCGTGGCCCGGGCTTCTGGGAGAGTACCCGGGAAATGCCGGCGCCGAAGGATATTGTTTAAGGGACGGAACAAGGCTGATACTGAGTGAGAAGGATCAGAAATGGCCGGTCTTACCATTACATAAAATAAACACGAAATGAGGACATGACAGAAATGAACTTTGAATTAACAGCCTCCATGATGTGCGCTGATTATGGTAATCTGGAGAAGGAAGTAAGAAATCTGGCGGAGGGAGGAATAGATTCCTTTCATATAGATATTATGGATGGACGGTATGTTCCTAATTTCGCTATGTCGTTAAATGACATGAGGTATATTGCATCCGTAGCGCCGAAGCCGCTGGATGTGCATCTTATGATTGAGCATCCCAATAACCGGATTGATCTGTTTTTAAGTAATCTGCGGCAGGGAGATACGGTCTATATTCATCCCGAGGCAGAGTATCATCCGTCGACAACCCTGCAGAGCATTATTAATGCAGGAATGATTCCGGGCATTGCCATCAATCCGGGCACCAGTGTGGAAACGGTAATGGAGATGCTCAGAATTGTGAAAAAGGTGCTTGTGATGTCGGTGAATCCCGGAAACGCAGGGCAGATGTATCTTCCCTACGTGGGGAAGAAGTACACGAAGCTTTTATCCATGAAAGAGGATATGGGGTTTGAGCTTTACTGGGACGGCGCCTGCAGCGCGGATAAGATCAGAGAGTACGCCCCAAAGGGAGTAAAGGGGTTTGTACTTGGAACAACCCTTTTGTTTGGCAAGGACAAACCATATGGAGAGACCCTGCAGAATATTCGGGAATTGCGGTTCTGACGAGGTGAGAGGATATGAACATTGCACTTATATTATCCGGGGGAGCAGGCCTGCGTATGGGCGGGGATATCCCGAAACAGTATATGACGGCCGGAGGAAAGCCCCTGATTGCCTACAGTCTTGAAAATCTGTATCTTCATGACAGAATTGATGGGATTCAGATTGTTGCAGAGGCTGCGTGGCAGAAGAAGATAGAGAAATGGATTACAGCAGAGGAATTCCGAAAAAAGTTTCGGGGATTTTCTACACCGGGCAGAAACAGACAGCTTTCGATCTTAAATGGTCTTGTGGATATCAGGAGGTATGCAGAGGAATCGGATTGTGTACTTATTCATGACGCCGCAAGGCCCCTTCTTTCCCACAGGCAGATTACGGACTGTCTGGACGGCATAGAGGGACATGACGGAGCGCTTCCGGCGCTGCCGATGAAGGATACCGTTTACTTGAGTAAAGACGGGAAATGTGTCGGCGCTCTGCTGGAACGCAGCGAGATCTATGCAGGTCAGGCGCCGGAAATATTCCGGCTGGGGAAGTATTACAGGGCCAATATCCGCCTGCTTCCGGAAAGAATACTGCACATTAACGGTTCTACGGAACCTGCAATTTTGGCGGGTATGGATATTGCCATGATTCCCGGAGATGAGAATAATTTTAAGATTACGACAAAGGCAGATTTGGAGCGGTTTAATAAAATTGTGGAAGGATAGAAGGGAATGGAGGGACCAGTATGAAGGCATGGGTGCTGCGTGGAATTCAGGATATCCGTCTGGAGGATATAAAAAGGCCTGAGATTGAAGCGCCGGAGGTACTGCTTAAGGTTAAGGCCGCGGGTATTTGCGGATCGGATGTTCCCCGGGTGTACAAAAATGGAACATATACTTTTCCGACAATTCCCGGTCATGAGTTTTCAGGGGTGGTGGAAGAAACAGGCGAAAAGGCAGATATGGCCTGGAAGGGAAAACGTGTCGGTGTTTTTCCGCTGATTCCGTGCAGAAAGTGCGCGCCCTGCCGGAAACAGCAGTATGAGATGTGCAGGAACTATAGCTATCTGGGTTCGAGAAGAGACGGAGGCTTTGCAGAATATGCTGCGGTTCCGGCAGCTAATCTGATTGCGCTGCCGGAAAACGTAAGCTTTGAAGCGGCGGCTATGCTGGAGCCTATGGCAGTGGCGGTGCATTCCATGAGGCGTATTGCTCCGGCTGTGTCTGATACCGTTGTGGTATGGGGGCTTGGAACCATTGGTTTGTTATTACTGATGTTTCTTAAGGATGCAGGAATTGAAAATATACTGGCAGTGGGAAATAAGGATTCTCAGCGCCATGAGGCGCTGGGGATTGGTTTGCATGCAGACTGCTATTGCGACAGCAAAACACAAGATGCCGGAAAATGGATTTTAGAACATACAAACGGCTGCGGCGGGGATGTGTTTTTTGAATGTGTGGGAAAGAATGAGACATTGGTGCAGGCAGTGGAATATACGGCTCCCGGCGGCAGTATTATGCTGGTGGGAAATCCTTATACGGATATGAAGCTTGAAAAGAACATTTACTGGAAGATTCTGCGAAACCAGCTTACAGTGGCAGGAACCTGGAACTCCTCCTTTACGGGGGAGAAGACGGATGACTGGAATTATGTTCTCGACAGGGTTTCCAAGGGCCGTGTAAATCCGGAAAGGCTTATATCTCATAGATTTTCAATGGAGAAACTGGAAAAGGGACTTCAGATCATGAGAGATAAGACAGAGGACTATGTAAAAGTGATGGGTATATTGTAGAAAAGATGAGGAGAACAGAATGAGAACATATTTAGTAACAGGAGGAGCAGGGTTTATAGGCTCTAATTATATTCATTATATGTTGGAAAAATATGGGGATGAAATCCGCATTTTAAATGTAGATAAGCTGACTTATGCCGGAAATCTGGATAACTTAAAAACAGTGGAAAACAGGGAGAATTATGCATTTTATAAAGCAGACATCTGTGATTCGGACAAGATCCGCCGGATTTTTAAAGAAAATGATATTGACAGAGTGGTGCATTTTGCAGCAGAGAGCCATGTGGACAGAAGCATTGTAGATCCGGAAATCTTTGTCCGGACAAATGTTCTGGGAACGCTGGTTATGCTGAATGCAGCGAAGGAGGCCTGGGAGCTTCCCGACGGAACCTTTAAAAGGGATAAGAAGTTTCTGCATGTTTCGACGGATGAGGTATATGGATCGCTGGGAGACGAAGGATATTTTTACGAGGATACGCCCTATGCGCCTCACAGTCCCTACTCAGCCAGCAAGGCATCCTCGGATATGCTGGTAAAATCCTATATCGATACCTATAAATTTCCGGCAAATATTACAAACTGCAGTAATAATTACGGGCCCTACCAGTTTCCGGAAAAGCTGATTCCTTTAATGGTTCACAATGCGCTCTGCGGGAAAAGCCTGCCTGTATACGGCGACGGCCTGAATGTCAGAGATTGGCTGTATGTCAGGGATCATGCGAAAGGTATTGACCTGGTTCAGGAAAAGGGGCGGCTTTTTGAGACATATAACATCGGCGGGCATAATGAGAAGACAAATGTGGATATTGTGAATATTATTATTGATACCCTGCTGGATTTTCTTCCAAAGGAGGACAAGCGCCGGGAGAAAATCAGTAAGGAACTGATCACTTATGTGGAGGACAGGAAAGGACATGACAGAAGGTATGCGATAGCTCCGGATAAAATCAGAAAAGAACTGGGATGGGAGCCGGAAACAATGTTTGCAGAAGGCATCCGCAAAACCATACGCTGGTATTTGGAGCATACTGACTGGGTGGAGCAGGTTCTTCATAAGGAGGTTTAAATCTGCAACCGCAATCTGGGACAGGGTAAACTGTAATCTGGGACGTAGTAAAACTAGTTTTACTACGTCCCAGATTACAGTTTACCCTGTCCCTATTATAATGTATTTACGCTTGCGAATATCCAATCTACACAGTTACTCCATGTAAATTCCCGGAGCACTTTTTCATGGCCTTTTTGAATAATACATTCGGCCTTTTCAGGATTTTCCAACATTTGTTCAGCAATCCTCGGAAGCTGCTCAAGGCGCTTCAGATCATACAGAACAATGTCCTGTCCATCCGTAAAATGTGTATCAATCCACTTGCTGGAATCGGTAAGGGGCAGAGAACGCTGAAGCAGTGTATTAAAAATTCTGTCGTGAGTTCCCGATTTAAACCACGGGAATACATTCAAATTAATTTTTGCCTCTGCCATAGCAGTTAGAGTCTGGGCATAAGGAACCCTGTCGGAGAGCCGGTGGACGTTCGGGTACTTTGCAGAGCTGTGGTTTTCCCAGCCGCGGCCGAGAAGATAAAGCTCCAGTCCGGATTGAGCCAGAACGGATACAACCTGCTCCCTCTGATACATACGGATAGCCCAGTCTACAAATTCAGAGCAGCGGAAAATGGTTTTTAAGGTATCATCCGGCACGGACCATCCGGCCTGCTGCAGAGTAAGGAATACAGCCTGTTCTGTTGTCAGGGCGCTGTCTTCAATAAGATTGCGGTACATGAGATGGTAAAATTGCTGCATATCACTATTTTCGGAGAAAATCTGCTCCATTTCAGCCAGTTTACTCTCAGGAGGGTAATAGGTAGCTGAAAACAGAATATCATATTTTCGTTCGGCATATGGAACGATAGCCGTATCATGAATGGGAACAGCGCCAGCATGGGGCATAAAAGCGACATGCGCAACCTCATCCTTAAAATATTTTTTCACATAATCTACATGATCATAGTCACAGCAGAATAGCAGATAATTTTGGGGGTGTTTTCTGAGAGTAGGATGAAAACGCAAAGGCGGATCCATAAGGATGTCAACAACAATTGTGTGTAACGCATCCCAGACACGGATCATGGTGTCGTCGCGAATGCACATTCCATCAAAACAGATCGCCAAATCTATTTTTGCGGAAGCAAACAGCATAAAATTTTTATAGGAATGAGGGCTGTCAGCAGGCGGATTCATAAAATCTAAAATAAAGGTTTCGTGGCCCCTGAGCTTTAATTCTTTGTCTAATTGATTTGTGAAAAAGTTGAAGGATTCGGTTTCTGTATAAAATAATACAATTCTCATAATGTATGTCCTCGCCTTGCAATATTTATATTTTACATTTTATCAGATGGAAGAGAGGAAGGCAACGGAGAATCGCCCAGACTGCTGTTTATTCCGGTTTTCTCATACGTTCTACCACGCTGGTTTTTCGCATTTTTTTACAGCACACAGCTAAAACTTTTTCATGGTGATAAGCTCAATGGGCGTTGGGAAAGATTGAAAAAAGAATCGCATGCAAATATCCAGAAAGAAAAAGGCTCCTTTCGAAAAAGAAGCCTCTTCCCATATGAAAATTCAATCGATTACTGAAGTAACTGAAGAACTCCCTGCGGTACCTGATTAGCCTGAGCAAGCATAGCCTGAGCAGCCTGAACAAGAATGTTATTCTTGGTGTAAGCCATCATCTCTTTTGCCATGTCTACGTCACGGATACGGGACTCAGCAGCTGTGATGTTCTCATTCTGAACACTTAAGTTGTTGATGGTGTGCTCCAGACGGTTCTGCATAGCACCGAAGTCAGAACGCATGGATGAAATCATATCAATCGCGCCGTTGATTACAGAAATTGCATGTCTTGCCTTGTCTGCGCTTGTAAGGCTGATACTGCTGATAGACTCACCAGATTTCAGCTTTCTCTCATAATTGTTAGCTTTTGTACCCTTAGCGGAAGCTGAAGTATCAATCATTCCAAGAGTAGCTGAACTCATCTGCTTAAATGTAACCTTTAACTGGTTTGTCTTCTCATGAGACTCACCAACATGAAGCGTGATCTTTACGCCTGCAGAAGCTTCAAATAATTTTGTTCCGTTGAAGTTACAGGTCTTACCGATTCTGTCGATCTCGTCGTTCAGACGGTTAACTTCCTTCTGCATCTCTTCACGGTTAGAGGTAGAGTAGGTTCCGTTAGCGGACTGTGTAGCCAGCTCAACCATACGGTTCAGCATGGAGTGAACTTCTGTCAAAGCACCCTCAGCTGTCTGTACAAGAGAAACACCGTCTTCAGCGTTCTTTTGAGCTGTAGCAAGACCGGTGATCTGAGCACGCATCTTTTCGGAAATAGCTAATCCGGCAGCGTCGTCACCAGCGCGGTTAATTCTGTAACCAGAAGATAACTTCTCTAAGCTCTTGCCTACTGCAGAGTTGTTGTTCGTTAAATTTCTGTGTGCATTTAATGCGGTAATATTATGTTGAATTCTCATGGTTTTTCCTCCTTGAATTTTTGCATAGGGAATTCCTTTTCCCTGCATAATTATAATTTTTTGTCTGATAGATTGTTTTCTGAAGGAAACCCTAAAAAGCACTTTTATATACGCCGGCGAACTATTTTTAAAAGTACACTTAATTAGATTTTATTTAGGAAATAAAAACAGTGAGAAGCGGAAATGTCTGTATAATAAAGAGAAAATATTTTAGCATGGGGGTACGGCATGAGCAGCAAGGTATATGGCTATATCAGAGTCTCCACAAGGGAGCAGAACATTGATCGGCAGATAGTTTCTCTTTTCAAAGAAAAGGTAGATGAGAAAAATATGTTTATTGACAGGCAGAGCGGAAAAGACTTTCAGCGACCGGCATATGAGGAGATGATGAGGAATATTCAGGAGGGTGACTTAATTATTGTAAAAAGTATCGACAGGCTTGGAAGGAATTACCACGAAATTATGGAACAATGGCGTATTATCACAAAAGAAAAGAAAGCGGATATCCGCATTCAGGATATGCCTCTGCTGGATACGACAAAAACAAAGGACCTGCTGGGCACATTTATCAGTGATATTGTTTTACAGCTACTGTCCTTTGTTGCTGAAAATGAGCGTAACAATATCCGTCAGCGTCAGGCGGAAGGGATTGCGGCTGCTAAAGCAAAGGGCGTCCGTTTTGGAAAGCCGACAATTCCGCTTCCGGAAAACTTTCCGGAATTATATCAGGAGTGGGAAGCAGCGCACATATCTCTTGAAGAGTTTGCCCGAAGCTGCAATATGGGAAGAAGTACGATTTACAAGCATATCAGCCGACACCGAAAGGATTTATGCCGGATAAATTTCTGCAGAAATGACGCAAGAAAAAAATGAAAATTTTTTGGGAAAAAGTATTAAGTTATTTAGATAATGTACGATATTATAGGTGTCAAGAAGTTTTCGGAGTAATCCAATTAAGTGTACTTTACTGGACAATTTGCCGGCACGTCCGAATGTACATTTTAGAGTTTCTCCGAATCCTTTTCAGAGACACAGAAAAATTTATAATTATGCAGGGAAAAGGAATTCCCTATGCAAAAATTCAAGGAGGAAAAACCATGAGAATTCAACATAATATTACCGCATTAAATGCACACAGAAATTTAACGAACAACAACTCTGCAGTAGGCAAGAGCTTAGAGAAGTTATCTTCTGGTTACAGAATTAACCGCGCTGGTGACGACGCTGCCGGATTAGCTATTTCCGAAAAGATGCGTGCTCAGATCACCGGTCTTGCTACAGCTCAGAAGAACGCTGAAGACGGTGTTTCTCTTGTACAGACAGCTGAGGGTGCTTTAACAGAAGTTCACTCCATGCTGAACCGTATGGTTGAGCTGGCTACACAGTCCGCTAACGGAACTTATTCTACTGCTAACCGTGAAGAGATGCAGAAGGAAATTAACCGTCTGAACGACGAGATCGACAGAATCGGTAAGACTTCTAACTTCAACGGAACAAAGCTGTTTGAGAAAGACAGCATGAAGATCACACTTCATGTTGGTGAGTCTCATGAGAAGACGAACCAGTTAAAGGTTACATTCAACAAGATGAGCGCATCTACTCTTGGTATGGTTGATACTTCAACTCCAGGAACAAAGGCAAACAACTACAAGAGAACAATGAAGACTGGTCAGTCTCTTACAAGCATCGACCTTACAAAGGCTGATACAGCTAGACATGCGATCTCTGTAATTAACGGCGCAATCGATATGGTTTCATCCATGCGTTCTGACTTCGGTGCTATGCAGAACCGTCTGGATCACACCATCAACAACTTAAGTGTTCAGAATGAGAACATCACAGCTGCTGAGTCCCGTATCCGTGACGTAGACATGGCAAAAGAGATGATGGCTTACACCAAGAATAACATTCTTGTTCAGGCTGCTCAGGCTATGCTTGCTCAGGCTAACCAGGTACCGCAGGGAGTTCTTCAGTTACTTCAGTAATCGATTGAATTTTCATATGGGAAAAGGCTTCTTTTTCGAAAGGAGCCTTTTTTCTGTTTGGATATAATAGTGATTTGTGGTATGATTAGTTTATTATAAGGAAAAAGAAGGAGTAACAGACCATGAATATACAGCTAACCATTTCTCTGCTTGCATCGGATCGGAAAGAGACTCTGGGAAAATGCCTGGAGTCGATTACACCGCTTCTTCGGGAGCTAAACAGTGAACTCATTATAGTAACTACAGGAGAGGATCCGGCCGTTACGGAGCTTGCGAAACAGTATACCTCTCATATCATACCATTTACATGGTGCGATGATTTTTCAAAGGCACGTAACGCAGGCCTTGAAAGGGCCGGCGGGGAGTGGTTTCTTTACCTGGATGATGACGAGTGGTTCGGGGATGTTTCAGATATTCTCCGGTTCTTCAAAAGCGGAGAATATTTAAGCTATGGTTCAGCTACATATATACAGCGTAATTATTGGGACTGGAGCGGAACAGAATATACGGACGCCCATGTGGGACGGATGTGCCGTCTGACGCCGGAGACAAAGTTTGTATATCCAATCCATGAAAATCTGGATCCCTTTTTGGAACCTCAAAAACGCCTTTTAAGTTATGTGCATCACTTTGGTTATGTGGAGCAGGGAGTGTCAAAGTCGGAACGAAATCTTCCGCTGCTGCTTGGAATCTATGAAAAAGAACCAGATGCCCATATATGCATGCAGCTCACTCAGGAATATCGGAACCGGTTTGAAAACGAAGACGCGCTGAAATACTGCCGTGAAGGTCTGAAGCTTGCAGAAAAGGAAGGAAGAGTTCAAAACTGCGAGCTGTGGATGCAGGTGCATCTGCCAATAATATTGGTTGATCTGGGAAGAATGGAAGAGGCGCTCAAGGAAGGAGAACGTCTGCTTCTCTCACTTCGTACCCTTGAAGTGGCAGAGACACATCTTCACGGGATTCTTGCAGAGGTATGCTGGGAGCTTAAGGAATATGAAAAGGGACTTAAGCATTCTCGGGCGTTCCATAAGAAATTAAAGTATCTGGATAAGCATCCAGAAAAGATCAAGTACCAGAGCGGAGGCACGATTACCTATGAAACAGCCAGGGAACGTATGATGACGGCATATGTGGCAGGTCTTTTATTTGCCGCGGCTCTTGATAAGAGTGACCAGATTAGAGAGATTCTCTCCTGGTTTCCCTGGGAGGATGAAAAGGAACTGCGGACCCAGTATGGGAATCTGGAAAGCTGGAAATGGGGGCATCCGGAGCACAGGGAAGCAATTTTAGAGGGATACTATTGTCTTCATACAGATAATGCTTATGTAAATCTTCAGAAGGCGCTGTATGCCGAGCAAAAGCAGATGATGAAAGAGGCAGAAGCTTTCTTTCAGATTTGTGCGGGGAATTGTCCGGAGGGCTATATGTATCAGCTTGTGGAGCTGGCAGAGAGAAATGGTTTTTCCTTAAATCCTCTTTTCCGGCAGAATTCAATCGAGGCATGGAATGAGTGTACAAAAGTGATGACAGAACAGACGGCGGATGAAGCTATGCCGGAGCGTCTCCGAAGGCTTATGCCTCTTATGGAAGATTATCCGATTTGTGCCGGAAGGCTGGAGCAGCATTTTATGGAAAAGCGGCTTTCCAGAGGATTTCAGGACACAGAACATCTTATAGAGCTGTTAAAAAGATACTGTGAAAGCGTACGCAAGGAAGCAGATACACTATATAAAGAAGAAATTCTTTCCAATCCGGAGCATTACGCGCTTCCTTATCAATTGAAATTTGTTCTCTTTATGGAGAAGGCATTGTGTATGATGGAGGAGGGGGCTTATGGAGAATGCGCTTCATACCTTCAGAAGGCGATTCGGGCCAATCCGCAGATGTCAGTAATTGTGGGACGTGTTTCAGAGCGTCTGGAGGAGAAGATAAAAGCGCCGAAGCAGCCGGTTTCAGAAGAATTTGCCATTCTTGCAGGGCAGGTGAAGCAGATGCTTTTAGGGCTTATGGAGGCCGGACAGTGGCAGCAGGCTTATGGCGTGGCAGAACAGCTTACGGCCCTTGTTCCGGGAGACTTGGATGCGCTGAAGCTTAAGCAGGAAATTATGGGGCACCTGTGATTGAGAGACAGGAAAGAGTAAGGATAATTTTTCGAAAGGCGGAAAAGGAATATGATAATTAACGTCCCGGGAGAATTTTACGTATTTGAGACCGGTATGCTTCCAGACAGAGAAGAAATGGAAGACTTTTTTCAGGATAAGAGTGAGAATGACGTGCTTGAGCTTCATGTAAAAATAGACCCCAGGCAGAAGGAACAGATTTACCATATAAGTAAGACATGGTTAAAGGTGCAGGGGGATTTTGTAAATCTTGCATTTGAAAAGGCAGAGGATACCTTTGAAAAGGCGGCAATGACATGTCCCTATTATGTTCCGGCGCCTGTGATGGATCGTAAGGGGAACTGCATTAGTATTATAAAGAAAATTCCAAGCTATTATGATCATTTTTACCGCTATGACGGGGAGCTGGATCTGAGCTTTCTTAATCGATATAGCTGTATCATTCTGCATGGATTAAATGAATATTCAGTGGAGATTTATAAAAGAGTTCTGCCTTTGTGGCAGGGGAGGGAGGTTTACCTGATTGATATGGAATGGAGGGAGTATCTGGATGTACTTCCGGCGCCTCCGGATATACAGGTAAACGTTCTGGACTGTGTGGAGGACTTTTTTGCTGTCTGTAAAGAGGCGGAGGATAAGAAGACGCTTCATATTGTGGAGAATCTTCCTCAGAATGAAGATAATTCCAGATATGAAGAAGGGATTATGTGCTATGATGAGGTTATGACACTGACTTTTATGTTTTCCTACGTGATCCATCCGGGAACAAGGAATCCAGGGAAAAGATTTTTTGTTATAGACGGACGCTTTGTTATGGAAGGTATTTATGGTATCTGTCTTAAGGTATTTACTGCTGCAAGATATGCGCTTTCGAAAGGTTATATTCCCATATTTAAGATTGTTTCTTCTGATTCAAATATTTACTCAGATTATGAATATGACGATATATGGAATAAATTCTTTTATCAGCCAGAAGGTTATACGATCGAAGAAGTGCTGGAAAGCAATTATCTTGCTCTTTCTCCCAATATGAATGTATTAAATATCATGCGCTATATCATGGACGAGGTATCGGAGGGATATGACCTTTCCTGGCCGGACGGGATTTTTAATGAACAGATAAAAAAATATATCAGAGAACGGAAAGAGCGTTTTCTTCCTCATCCAGAAAGGACATTAGGAGTTTTATTAAGAGGAACGGATTATACCAAGACAAGATTAACTGGTCATGCAGAGCATGCAACTCCTGAGATGATCATAGAAAAGGTAGCGGAGACGGAGAATACATGGGATTTTGACCGGATATACCTGGCGACGGAAGATGAGGAGATCTGTATGAAGATGAAGAAGCATTATGGGGATCGTCTTACATTTACAGATCAGGAAAGATATGTTATTAAGCCAGGACAGATATTGCAGGACTTACATGTGGTGAAAAAAGAAGGAGAAGGTTTCCGTCTGGGAGCAGAATACATTTGCGCGGTCAGCCTCCTGGCACAGTGCGGCAGCCTGATTGCTTCAGGGGACTGCGGAGCCTATAGAGAAGCGCTCAGAGAAAATGGCGGAAGATATAAGCATGTCTATAAGTTTGAATTATAAGGCAGAATTAAAAAGGAGTATTTAATTTATGAAAATACAGCTTACAATTTCTCTTCTGGTATCAGATCGGATGGAAACACTGGGGCGGTGTCTGGCTTCGTTGAAACCATTTCTGCGTGAGCTTGACAGCGAGTTGATCGTCATCTACACCGGAAAAAATCCGGAAACCCTGGAGCTAGCAAAACAATATACCTCTCATGTTATTCCGTTTACATGGTGTAATGATTTTTCAAAAGCACGAAATGCGGGATTAAAGGAGGCTAAGGGAGAGTGGTTTCTTTATCTTGATGATGATGAGTGGTTTGAGGATCCATCGGAGATTATCCAATTTTTTAAAACCGGTGAATACAGAAGGTATCAGTCGGCGGATTATATACAGCGCAATTATCTGGACTGGGAAGGAGCCTCATGGTCAGACGCTTATGTGGGACGTATGTGCCGCCGGCTGGAAGAAACGCGCTTTGTATATCCCATCCATGAAAATCTGAAGCCATACCCGGAACCATGTAAAAAATTTAGCGCCTATGTGCATCATTTTGGTTATGTCGGAGCAAGGAATGACAAAGAGCAGGCAGGGAAATCAGAACGTAATCTTTCGCTGCTTCTTGAAAGACTGAAAACAGAGGAGGCATCCTCTCACTTATATGCACAGCTTGCACAGGAATATGCAGGTATTGGAAAATATGATGAAGCCGCCTCCTATTGCAGAAAGGGCCTTGATATTGCAGAGAGGGAAGGGGGAGAAGCCCCTCTGAAGATGTGGCTGCAGCTGGAGCTTCCCCGTGTGCTTTCCTGTGCCGGTGACGACAGGCTTGCACTTGAAGAAGGCGAGTCCATGATGGCTTCATCCTGTCTTGAGGAAGTGGGAGAGATTAATCTGGCAGTACTGCTTGTTAATATCTGCTGGCGCCTGAAGGAATATAAAAAAGGCCTTGGATACGTTCAGCGTTATCGGAACATGTTGAAATATTTATGGGAGCATCCGGAAAAAGCTATGATGCAGAACGGCATCACAGCAACATTTTCCGGCGCAGAGCTGCAGGCGGCAGATGTCTATATTCAAGGATTGTTTTTTGCTTCAGAGACTGGAGAACATAAGGCGGTAAAAGAGATACTATCCTGGATTCCGTGGGAGGATCCCAGCTGTCTTTCATTCAGGTATAAGGATCTCGAAGAGTGGAAAGAGCGCTATTGGGAGCAGAAGGAAAATATATTGAAGGCTTACAGCGGCCTTGATACAGATAACGCTTATGTGAATCTTCAGAAAGCATATTTTTCAGCAGAATGCAGGCAGATGACAGAGGCAGGCCGGTTTTGGGAAATAAGTGTAAAGAATTGTCCGGCGGGTTTTGAAGCTCAGCTTGTCAGGATGGGAGTGAACAACGGATTTCCGGTGGAGATATTATTAAATAAAATGTCCCTTGAAGACTGGGATACGTGTGGGAGGATACTTTCGGAGCATATAATCCCTGCGGATATGAAAGAATTTTATGAGAAGATTTTGAAACTGCTGGAGAAGCGCCCGCTGTTTGCAGAACGGCTGAAGCAGGTATTTCTGGAAAAGAAGCTTACACAGGGAATGCTGGAGCCCCTGTATATGACAGAATTATTATGGGACTATTGCGAAAGTGTGATTGCTGATGCCAGAATGCTGTACCGCAGGGAAATTCTGGACAGCCGGGATTCCTATATGCAGCCTGAAAAATATAAATTCGCTGTCAGGATGAGCGGCGCTCTTAGGCTTATTGATGATGGAAAAATTGCAGAATGTGTACCGCTTTTAGCGGAGGCCGTACATATCTTCCCCCAGATGTCCGGTGCGGTCAGTCATTTGACAAGATATCTGAATGAAATAATAAAAAACCCGCCGCCGCATGTTTCGGAGGAGTTCCTGAGTTTGGGCGGACAGGTAAAGCAGATGCTTTTCAACTTGATGAATAATAAAAAATGGGACGAGGCTTATGGAGTCAGCACACAGCTTGTGACACTTCTTCCGGAGGATATGGAAGTATTGAGACTGAAGCAGGAGATATTAAGAGCGGGGACAGGGTAAACTGCAATCCGGGACGTAGTAAAACTAGTTTTACTACGTCCCGGATTGCAGTTTACCCTGTCCCTAAATTATGCTGCCCGTGGATGTACAGGCTTTCCATGTCCAAAAAATCTGTCATACCACACAAGGAATATATATACGGTCCATATTTTTCTGCTGTTATCTGTTTTTTCGTTCGTATTTCGTCCGTTTTTATGCTCTTCCAGCAATTTTACCAGCAGCTTTGTATTGAAGAACTGCTCTGCAGCGTCCGAAGTAAACATGTCCTTTACTCGTTTGTAATATTTGTCCTCTCTGAGCCATACGCGGATAGGAATAGGGAATCCCAGTTTTTTCTTTTTTGCCGTCTTGCTGCGTATTACCTTTTCAGCAGCGCCTCTGAGTGCAACCTTTGTTTTAGGAGCCCGTACTTTATAATTCAGCGGCAATGTTTCGGCCAGCTTAAGGACTTC
>CAOJQZ010000036.1 GCA_948441955.1 uncultured Lachnospiraceae bacterium
TCAGCATGAAAGACTTCCTGATGGTATTCGACCAGATCATGGCGTTGACCAAGGGCGGTCCTGCACAGAGTACAGAGTCCATCTCCTACCTCATTTACAACAATGGTATGGGCGGCGGACAGTTTGGTTTTCAGAGCGCCAATGCGGTTATCTTCTTTATCGTTATTGTAGCAATCTCTGTATTCCAGCTTAATTTCACAGGAAAGAAGGAGGAACAGTTATAATGAAACAGAAAAATAAAGTTGCTGCTACCACAAATTGGCCGCTTACAATATTATTAATTCTTGGCTGTGTGACCGTTATCTTTCCGCTTTATATGGCGATTGTGATCGCATTTAAAAAACCGTCAGAGATGACCAATGACATTGCCGGAGCCTTAAGTCTTCCAAAGAGCTTCAGTCTTGAAAACTTTGCAGAGGCTATGCGTGTAACAGACTTCTGGCATTCCCTTGGCTACAGTATTCTGATCACTGTTGCTACCGTCGTTCTTGCAATCCTGCTCCACTCCCTTGCCGGATACGCAATTGGAAGAAGCATGGCTAAGAGCAAATTTTATAAAGTCTCATACCTTTACATTGTAAGCGGTATGTTTGTGCCTTTTGCAATTCTGATGATGCCTCTGGTAAAACAGACTGCGCAAATGGGGGTTGACAACTGGTTTGGTGTTATATTATGCTATTTAGTGTTCTATATGCCGATGAATGTAATGCTTTACACCGGTTATTTAAAGAACATTCCTATCGCACTGGAGGAAGCTGCTTTTGTAGACGGCGCTACCACCTGGCAGACCTACTGGAAGGTTATTTTCCCGATTATGGGACCTATGCACGCGACGGTTGCTGTACTTACTGCTCTTGGAACCTGGAATGATGTTATGACACCGCTTGTTATCATGTCCGGTACAGGCGCTAACACACTGCCTCTTGCACAGCTTACCTTCCAAACGCAGTTCGGTACAAACTACAATCTGGCGTTTGCATCCTACTTATTAGCTTTACTTCCTATTTTAATCTTCTATCTGGTATGCCAGAAGCAGATTATCAACGGTGTTGTAAACGGTGCGGTAAAGTAAAAATACGAAGAAAAATGAATACGAGGACAGACTTATGGCGATTCTACTTGACAAGACAAATACTTTATTTACCTTGCAGACAGACCATAGTATGTACCAGATGAAAGCAGACAGGTATGGAGTTTTACTCCATACCTACTTTGGTAAGAGGGGTTCTGTTTTTGACTATTCTTATCTGGTTACTTACGCAGACCGAGGCTTTTCCGGCAATCCTTATGACGCCGGGGACGACCGTACATATTCGCTGGATGCCCTTCCCCAGGAATACCCTTCCTATGGAAGCGGAGATTACCGTACATGTGCATTAAAGGTACGGTATCCTGATGGTAGCTTTTCCACAGAGCTTAAATACAAAAGCTTTGAAGTACGGAAGGATAAATATTCTCTTCCTGGTCTTCCGTCTGTATATCAAACAGAACAGGCCGCGGCCGATACGCTTATCATTACCCTTGAAGATACAAGACGTCTCTTCTACGTACACCTGTATTATGGTGTTTTTGAAAAGCTGGATATTATTACAAGAGCTGTATGCATCGAAAATCACAGTGATACACCCTTCTACCTGGAAAATGTACAGAGCGCTTCTGTCGATTTTCTTCATGGTAAATTTGATCTGCATACCTTCTACGGAAGGCATGTGAAAGAGCGGACACATCAGCGTGTACCAGTTTCTCACGGCATACAGTCCGTTGGAAGTACACGGGGTACCTCCAGTCATCAGTATAACCCATTTCTGATTCTCTCTGACAGAGAAACTTCGGAGGATACCGGAAACTGCTTCGGACTCTCTCTCTTATACAGTGGAGACTTCCTTGGTACGGCGGAACACGACCAGTTTGATCAGACGAGAGTTGTCCTTGGCATCCACCCGGAAAATTTTTCCTGGCGTCTGGAACCCGGCGCCTCTTTCCATGCTCCGGAGGCTGTTCTGGCATATTCAGAGAAGGGACTTACAAAGCTTTCACAGAATCTTCACAGAGTCTTTCGGAATAATTTGTGCCGGGGCATCTGGAAGGAAAAGAGGCGTCCGGTTCTGTTAAACAGCTGGGAAGGCGTCTATTTTGACTTTGACGGCGACAAGCTGGTATCCATGGCAAAAGATGTGTCAGACCTTGGGGTAGAGCTCTTTGTCATGGATGACGGATGGTTTGGAAAACGGGAACGCGATGTATCCGGTCTCGGAGACTGGATTGTAAACGAGGGCAAGCTTGGCTGCTCCCTTCATGATGTATCAGAGCGGATTCACGCACTGGGTATGAATTTTGGAATCTGGTTTGAGCCGGAGGGCTTAAGCGAGGATAGTGAGCTTTACCGCACACATCCGGACTGGGCTCTTAAGATTCCTGGTAAACCGCCGGTGCGGGCACGTTACCAGCTTCTCCTTGATTTTTCCAGAGATGATGTACGGGAATACATTCTGCACCACGTATGCAAAGTGCTTGACAGCGCCCGAATCGAATATCTGAAATGGGATTTAAACCGGAGTCTTTCCGACCTTTACAGCGCCGCCCTTCCGCCAGAGAGGCAGGGGGAAACCGCTCACCGCTATGTTCTCGGCGTATACGATATGCTGGAAAAATTAAACGTCCGCTATCCTGATATGCTGATTGAGGGATGCAGCGGCGGCGGCGGACGCTTTGATGCCGGCATGCTCTATTATACTCCGCAAATCTGGTGCAGCGATGATACCGATGCTATCGAACGGCTCAGCATCCAATACGGAACCTCTTTTGCCTATCCTGTAAGCATGGTGGGATCTCATGTATCCAAATGCCCCAACGAGCAGACTGGACGTATGACTCCCCTTAACACCCGCGCCACAGTAGCCATGTCCGGCACCTTCGGCTACGAGCTTGATCCGGACGAAATGACAGAGGAAGAAAAAAATGCTGTAAAGCTCCAGATTCAAGAGTTCAAGGATTCTTATGATTTAATCCAATATGGAGACTACTACCGTCTGACATCCCCTGATAAGTCCGAAAGCTGGCACTGCTGGCAGTTTGCGGCTGAAAATGGAAGTGAAGCGCTGCTCTTTGCAGTTTCGCTTCAGATTCATCCCAACGGACCCGGATGCTGGTGCAGGCTGAAAGGACTTAATAATGACAGTATCTATGATGTAAACGGAGTACAATATCCCGGAAATGTGCTTATGAATGCGGGACTTGTTCTGCCGGCAGCAAAAACAGAATATGAAAGTATTCGGCTTCATATTACTGAAGTATAGGCACTAAAAAAGAGAGGTCACATGACCCTGTGACTTCTCTTTTTCTAATGCTCAATTTTTTCTGTTATATATCTTTTTACTTCCTCTTTAGACATGCCAAGCGCCATTGCAAGCTCACCAAAAAGAAATTTTTCTGCCATTCCAAGATATTTATCATCCATGTTAATTGATTTTTTCCCGGAAGATAATCTCTTCATCTTTCGGGAATAGGATGTTTTAATAACCGAAATCCATGCCCGACATTCATTTTTAAACAGCGCCTCTTTATAAAGAGCTTCTCTTTTCTTTTCTTCGGATATTCCAAGCACTTCTATCTTCGGCATCTCTTTGATAAGTATTTCCGCCTCTTGGGCTGTAATTACCTCACGAATCTGCCTTCTCTCATTAGCTACCGGAGTGTAAAGTACTCCCCTGCTGTCATATACCGGTTTCAGTGTATAATATTCCTTCTTCTTATCAGAACAACTTATATTTAATGTTCCAATTGCAACTACTTCACAGATACCCTCTTTATAATGAGCTACATAATCTCCAATTCCATACATATTCATCACCCATTTACATTGTATCACCTGAAGTTTCATAATGTAAGTCTTTTTTTTATTTATTTTCAGAAATTTATCTTATATATCCTTCATTATATGCCTTTACCTTATTATATGCATATAATTCCGCAAATGTCGCATGTATATAAGGCGACACGAAAAAGAGTCCCAAAATTCCACAGGTAAACAGATCAATCACAATCCACCCAAAAAAAGAAAGTCCAAGCACAAAGGTATTCCATTTCTCTCCGTCCATCATTCTTTTACTGATTGCAAATGCCTCCCGGCGATCCATCCCCGGATTCTCTGCTAAAATATACGGCACCATGAAATATTCGTACGTTTTTATGATTCCAGGAATAATAAAAAGCAGCATCCACAAAAAGATATATAAATTCATCAAAAACATTGTAAGTACGACATTCCCATAATGTCCTGAACGAAAAGGGGATAATAAAGTCTTCATTCCTGCCTTTTTTGTCCTATTCTCAATAAAAAAACTGTTTCCCCCTACCACAAGCACATTTCCCAAAAATATTTTAAGCAGCGCTCCGGCAATTGCAAGGAACAGTGCCAGCATTGTAGATATAGCAAGGGCCGCCGTAAAACCTCTCCTGATTTCCGGAGAGGACATAAAAATATCGTTAAAATCATTTAATTCGTTTTTATAGACCTCTATATTAACTCTCATACCGTTGTAATTAGGCACTGTCGCAAACATCCCCATAATTAGTGAAACTGCAACACACTCCCAGTAATTTTTATAAAACAGCTGCTTACCGTTCATCTTAAGCTGCATTCTTGACCACATCGCTTTAACCTCCTACTGAATATCTCTTATCTTCTTTCTGAGCGACAGCACCTGATTCGGCGCCACGGACAGCTCATCTATGCCTATCTGAATAAAATATTCTGTCATAGACAGATCTGCTGCCAGATCGCCGCATATGCTGATTGTCTTTCCTTCCAAATGTACATTATTCGTCACAATACGAATCATTTTAAGAAGCGCGGGGTGATACGGGTTATAATATCTGCTAAGCTTATTACTTCCTCTGTCCATTCCCAGAGTCAGCTGTGTCAGATCATTTGTTCCGATACTAAAAAAATCAACCTCTCTGGCCAGCTCTCCGCTAATCATAACCGCCGCCGGAGTTTCAATCATAACTCCAATCGGAATATTGGCATTAAAGGGCTGCTTATCCTCCTTTAACCCTCGTTTAACCCGTTCAATTGTATCCTTTGCCCTTGTAACTTCCTCCATAGAAGTAATCATCGGGAGCATAAGGCAGACATTACCATAGGCTGACGCTCTTAAGATAGCCCGGAGCTGTTCAATAAACAGCTCTTCTTTCTCAAACATGACCCGCAGACCTCTGAGGCCGATTGCCGGATTTTCCTGTCTCCCCAGATCAATACACTGAGCCATCTTATCTCCTCCCAGGTCGGCTACACGAATGACTACCCGGTTGTTCCCCATTGACTCCGCCGCTAACCTGTATACCTGAAAAATCTGATCCTCCGTCGGTATTCTGTTTCCTGTCTCCATATATAAAAACTCACTGCGGAAAAGCCCGATCCCCCCCGCATCGCTCCGAAGGACATTCTCAATATCCTCCCTTGTTCCTACATTGGCGCAGATATCAATTCTCTGCCCGCTCTGCGTTACGTTTTCCTTTCCCTTCAAACGCTCCAGGTTTTTGATCTGATGAACCCCCGCGTCGCGCCTTTCCTTCATCCTTGTAAGAGTTGTATAATCAGGCTCGATATACACCTTTCCCTCATATCCGTCTACAATGATTGTCTTTCCCTCATATTCTTTTTTTAGCACCTCGCCCAGACCGATCACTGCCGGTATTCCCCTTGTCCTTGCCAAAACAGCCGTATGAGAATTAATTGCCCCGTACATAGTGACAAAGCCCAGCACCTTTGTCTTATCGAGCTGAACCGTATCACTTGGATACAGTTCCTTTGCCGCCATAACGAACGGTTCGTCCATAAACATCTTATCTTTATAGCTTCTGGACAAAATCCGGATAAGCCTCAAGGCAACGTCTTTCACATCCCCTTCATGCCCTTTATTGTAACCCTTACGCCGAAATTCAGCATCATTTAACAGTCCCTCTGAGGCTTCTTCTATAATATATTCCACATTTAACTTTTCCTCAAGAATCATAGATGTAATCTTGTCAATAAATTCCTGATCTTCCAATATCTCCTGCTGCATTTCAAAAATAGCGGCATTAGCCTCTCCGACCTCCCTGACAGACATATCGTAGAGCAGTCTCAGCTCAGCCACTGCTTTTTCCCTTGCACGCTGAAAACGCTGGATCTCTTTTTCCACATCCTTTACATAAATCCGCTTAATTTCTTTTATATCTCTTTTATAAAAAGCAAGCTTGCCAATAGCCACTCCTTCCGATATCTTTTTCCCAGTTAACGTAATCATATCCTCAACCTCTTTTTAATGTATTCTCTATCTTAACTTTACACGCCTTGACAGACTTCGTCAAGAAAATATCTTTAAAAACCTCAAGGAATCCATTGACTTTTTGTTCAATACACGATACAATGGCAAAGTATCATAATTCGAAGTTTTTCGAATTATAACTTTTTTCATTTTTATATGGAGGTATCACTATGAAGGGTACAGTGAAATGGTTTAACAACCAAAAAGGTTACGGATTCATCTCTGATGAAGCAGGAAATGATGTATTCGTACACTACTCAGGCCTCAACATGGAAGGATTTAAGTCCTTAGAGGAAGGGCAGGCAGTGGAATACGATGTAACCGAAGGCGCTAAAGGACCTCAGGCAGTAAATGTAACAAAGCTTTAAGCCCTATTAATCATATTTTTGAAGCACTTTTTATTATTGAGAATAATATTGATTGCAATATCTAGGATTAATATATAAAAGTAATATATAAGTATTATATAAAATACGATTAATAAAACAAACCGGCCGGCACATGCCAGCCGGTTTCGTTTTGCTTTCAAAAAACAATCGCCGATACAATTGGAATCGTTACGACAGACAAAAGAGTCGTAAGCGCCACCCCTCTTGCCGCAAGCTCCGCCTCCTTACTCCCCCCGTACTGCTGCACCAGCATTGCATCCATACTTGCTGCAGGCGTAGAAATCATAATCATACATACTCCGCACAGCATCTCATTTTCAATCAGCCGATTAATCACAGGCATAAACAAAACAGGAAGCACCAAAAGCTTTGTGAGTGAGTAAAAAAGCATCCTCATATCCATAAATAATCCCCGAATCGGAATACTTGCCAGGGAAATACCTATTACCATCATACTAAGAGGAGCCGTAAGCCCGCTGAGTCCGCTCATAGTCGTATTAAAAAAACGGGGTGTGGGAATTCCAAACAGATAAACTGCAATTGCAAAAACACTGCTCATTACGCCTACATTTAGTATTTTTTTCCACTCTATCCTTCCCATATTCTGTCCTTTTGCCGTCTGAATTCCATAAGTATACATAAGCACATTAAACAGCATAGAGAATATGGCTGCATATAAAAGCGCTTCTTGCCCATACACGGCAGCTATGACCGGAAATCCCATAAAACCTATATTATTAAACGCTGACATCAAACGATAAACATTTCTCTCTTTTCTTTCCACACGAAAAAGCAAAGGGAGAAGAAGGGACAGGGCCACCATCCCGCTTAAAATAACCACCGCCGTCAAGGCTGTCAGAAGAAGCTCTCTCCCCTTTATTATACCGTCGCCGTTTACAACCGCCGACACTGTAAGCGCCGGATTCGCCACATTTACAACTATCCACGATATTTTCTTACTAAATTCTTCATCCATAATCTTCCGCTTCGCTGCGGCATATCCTATCACAATATAAATAAACAACACGATCATCTGTTGTAAAAGCAGCATATCTTCCGTACACCTCATCCATATATACATTCTACTGACTGATATGTTCTTCTCAGAAAATACCGGTATATATAGCATATCATATTTTTTCAGATGTTCAAGTACTCATTTCATGCTTTATCCAGGGGCCTTATCGCCGGACCGCTAAGGATGCCGCCCTCTGCATCGAAGCATGAACCATGGCACGGGCAGTCCCAGGTATGTTCCTGCGGATTCCATGACAGCCTGCATCCCATATGCGTACATCTCTTTGTATCTCTTGTACTTATGAGGTTTTTGACCGCCGTCTTTTGATTTGCGGCAAATTTTCTTAAGCCTTCCGCCGATATTCGTCTCTGAGGGGAAAAAACGTCCGCCTCCGGAACCTTCATCCCTTCTATCATGCAGGAAATAATTCTCGCGCTGACCATAGACTGGGTCATTCCCCATTTCCCAAAGCCTGTTGCCACATACCATCCCTTTCTCCTGGTTCCAAATTCGCCTATATAGGGAACAGAATCCAGTGTTATACAGTCACGGGCTGACCAACAGAATATTTCTTCGGAATCTGCCCATAATTCTTTTGCCTTGTCTCTGAGCTGTCCAAAGCCTGATTTCAAACTGCCTTCATCCTCTTCCCCCGTTCTGCATCCGCAGCCGCCAAGAAGCAAAAGTCCGCCTTCATTGCGAAAAGAATATCCGTCAGGGTCAACCCCTAAATAATATCCGTCAAATATCTGTCCCTTTTTTAATGCCAGAACATAACTTTTGGACTGATACATCCTCGCAAAATAATATCCCGGAATATTCACAAATGGAAAATGACACGCGAATACAACCTTTGACGCTGTTACGACTGCATTATCTGAAAAAAGATAACTTCTTCCCCCGTCATATATTATTTTTTTCACCATCGTGTCCTCAAATATACGAAGGCTATCTGAAATTCCCTTAATGAATTTAAGGGGGTGAAATTTTGCCTGATTTTCACATGTCAATACCTCTTTCACCGGAAACGGAAGCTCACACTCTCTCCTATACACCATTTGAAGCCCAAGCTCTGTTGCAGCCTTTGCCTCCGCCTTAAGCTGTTCTGCCTCCTCACAGGAATAAAGATTCGCATTGCATCTCACGAAATCACAGGAAATCTGATGTTCTCTGATAATCCTTTCATATTCCTTAACCGCCCATTCCTGAAAGCCGGCATAATGCTTTGCCTTCTCCCTTCCATACATCTGAATTAATTTTTTATAGATAAGCCCATGCTGGGAAGTAATCTTTGCAGTTGTCCCGCCGGTCTGACCGCTCCCGATGCGGTTCCCCTCCAAAATAACTGCATCAATCCCCTTTTTCTTAAGCATATACCCCGTAAGAATCCCTGCAAGGCCAGCCCCGATAATCGCAACCTCCGCTTCCATATCTCCTTGAAGAGGATTTCTCTTTTGTAAAGTAACTGTATCCGTCCATATACTGTTCATGCACTATCACCTCATGAATAGTATGTACCATAAAATGTATTTTATGTCGCAGAACAATGAGCAATAGTACCGGCTGCAAAAAAGTGTAGGGCGGACATGCAATGTTTATCACTACATGTCCGCCCTATATACAATTTACTATTGATTTGCCGCATAAGCCTCATCTGCACTATACACATCAAATCCGCTCTCTTTTAATATCTTCACAACCTGTTCCGGATTATCGCTCTTTAATACTGCCGCCGCATCACTGCCATTTGCGAATGCATACATATACTCTACATTCACCTTTCCCTTTACAATCTGATGCATGGCTTTGCTGAGGGAGCCAGGTGCATGAGGCACACGAAGCGCCACTACGTCAGTGAGCATAGAAATAATACCCGCCTCCTTAAGCGCCGCCTTTCCTTTTTCCGGCTCCGACACGATCATACGGAGCATGCCGTAATCTGAGGTATCCGCAAGGCTAAGCGCTACAATATTTACCTCATTCCCGGCAAGAACCTTTAACACTTCATCAAGACGTCCTTCCCTGTTTTCCAAAAATACAGACAGCTGCTGAATTGTACTGTTAAAACTCATAGTATTCCCTCCTCCTACAACTCTCTATTGTCAATGACACGTTTTGCCTTTCCTTCGCTTCTCTGAATCGTCTTAGGCTCTACAAGCTTCACTCTTACAGATACTCCGAGGGCCTGTTTAAGAACTGCGCCTACCTTTGCCTTCAGTCCGTCCAGTCTGCGGATCTCATCTGAAAAATATTTCTCATCTACCTCTACCATTACAGTAAGGACATCCAAATTGTTCTCACGGTCTACAATCAGCATGTAGTGAGGTGCGACACCGCCTCCCATAGAAAGGAGAGCTGTTTCAACCTGTGTCGGGAATACGTTAACGCCGCGTATTACCTTCATATCGTCCGTACGGCCTGTAAACTTCTGAATTCTCGGAAGTGTTCTTCCGCAATCGCAGACGCCCCGCTCCATACTGGTAAGATCCTTTGTTCTGTAACGCAGAAGAGGCATACCCTCCTTGGCGAGCGTGGTAAATACAAGCTCACCGGTTTCACCATCTGCACATGCCGATTGGTCTGCAGGATTTAATATCTCCGGATAAAAATAATCCTCATACACATGCAGTCCTTTATGATGGATACAATCCATCGCAACACCCGGTCCGGTAATCTCACACAGCCCATAAATATCAAAGCTGTTAATACGCAGAAGGCCCTCTATCTTCTTGCGCATTTCCTCGGTCCAAGGCTCCGCGCCATTAATACTTGCCTTTATCTGCAGCCTGTCAACAACTCCTGCCTCCTGGGCCGCTTCTGCAAGATACAGCGCATAAGACGGCGTGCATGCGAATGCTGTTGCCCCAAAATCCTCCATACACATAAGCTGACGCTTTGTATTGCCGGAGGACATTGGAATTGCCATTGCTCCAAGGGCCTTTGCTCCAAGATCTAACCCCATGCCTCCTGTGAAAAGCCCATACCCGTAACACACATGGATACGGTCCGCCGGAGTGAGACCTGCCATCACGAGCCCTCTTGCAACACACTCCCCCCATACGTCCACATCCTTCTGCGTATAGGAGGCAAGCGTAAGCTTTCCTGTCGTTCCAGAGGTGCCCTGTACCCTGGCAATTCTTTCTTTCGGAACTGCCAGAAGTCCGAAGGGATAGTTGTCCCTTAAATCTTCTTTTGTCGTAAACGGAAGCCTGCCGATATCCTCGATTCCTTTTATATCTCCAGGCTCTATGCCAAGCCCATCCATTTTTTCACGGTAGAACGCAACATTTTCATACACGTTCTTTACCTGCTTTACAAGACGCTCGCTTTGAAGTGCGCTCATCTCATCTCTGCTCATACATTCGATCTTCGGATCACGTATCATTTCTTTCCAGTTTTCCAATGCTATCCTTGCCATTTTCTCCTCGCTCCTGTTCTTTTCGCATTTTTAACTGCCAATATTCCGTCTTTTACTGCCCTTCGCCTCTTTCTTACAGTTGGAATCCAACATCAAATGCTTTCTTATTTATCTCAATTGTTTTCTGGGGCACAGTATGTTCAATGACGCTATACCACTGTTCTTTTGTGAAATCCATGTGCTGTGCGGCAATCCCTAATACAATAAGATTAAATACCCTGGAATTTCCAAGCCTTTTTGCTTCCTCTGTTGCATTTACGGTATAAACCTTATGTTTTTCCTTTAAACTTTCTATAATGTTTTCCGGATACTCTGCCGCCCCTGTTACCACCGGCATAGGGTCTATTCTCCAGTCATTGACAATAAGCGCTCCGTCCTTCTTAAGGAAATGTGCATACCTTAATGCCTCCAGCCGCTCAAATGCAATGATAACATCCGCCTGACCTTCCTCTACGATAGGCTCCGCCACCTTCTCCCCATAACGCACAAAGGTGACAACGCTCCCTCCTCTTTGCGCCATGCCATGCACCTCAGAAAGCTTCACATCATACCCTCCTGAAATTGCAAGGCCTCCTAAAATCCTGCTGGTAAGAAGCGTACCCTGGCCGCCTACACCGACGATCATAATATTTTTTACAGCCATTATCTGTCTTCCTCCTTTACCAGTCCGATAGCGCCAAATCTGCACAGGCTTGTGCACAGTCCGCATCCGGTACACATCGTATCGTCAATATGAATAATTCCATCTGCATTTTTTGTCATTGCCGGACACCCCGGCTTCATACACATACCGCATTTTTTACATTTATCCTCATGGACAGTGTATAACGGCTTCTTCGTTTTACTTAAGAGCACGCACGGCGTTTTTGTAATAATTACAGAAACCTCTTCTCTTTTTGTTTCTTCCTTTATAACCCTCTCTAAAGTTCCAATATCAAAAGCATTCACTTCTATGACATTTGCAACCCCCACTGCACGGCAGAGCGCCGGTATATTAATTGCGCAGGTCGTCTCTCCCTGAAGAGTCTTCCCGGTTGCAGCGTGATCCTGATGTCCAGTCATTCCGGTTGTTGAATTATCAAGAATAATGACCGTTCCAGCCGCCTTATTATATATCATATTCATAAGAGAATTTATGCCTGTATGTAAAAATGTGGAGTCGCCGATCACTGCCACCCAGTTTTTCACATAGTCTTTGCCCTTTGCCTTCTCCATACCATGAAGGCTCGAGATACTTGCACCCATACAGATAGTTGTATCAACGACACTTAAGGGTGCAACCGCTCCAAGGGTATAGCATCCTATATCCCCCGCAGCATGAAGCTTTAATTTACTCAGCACATAATATACGCTCCTGTGCGGACATCCCGGGCAGAGTACAGGCGGCCTCCCCGGTACTGCCGCTGGTTTGTCAATGGAGAGCTTTTCCCCAAGAACTGCCTCTCGAAGCATATTCGCACTGTATTCTCCCTGAATCGTAAAGATTTCCTTGCCTGCCGCCCTGATTCCCCAGGCTTTAACCTGTTCCTCAATAACCGGCTCCAGTTCCTCTACAATATATAATGTATCTACTCTGGATGCAAAATCTTCAATCAGCTTTCTTGGGAGCGGATTTACCATGCCAAGCTTTAACACAGAAGCCTCTGGCAATGCCTCTTTTACATACTGATAAGGAATGCCGCTGGTAATCACACCGATCTTGGTATCCTTCATTTCCACATGGTTGATCGGAAGTGTATTTGCCGCCTCGGCAAGTTCAAAATTTCTCTTCTCAATCTCCACATGCCGGGGCTTTGCGTTTCCCGGCATCATGACAGTCTTCCTTATATCCTTTACATATGGCTTATCTTCAGGCTCCGTGCGAACGCCAAGCTCTACAGGTCCCTGGGAATGGGCAAGTCTTGTAGTTGTTCGGAAAACAAACGGACGATCAAACTGTTCACTAAGCTCAAATGCCAGCTTCATATATTCTTTCGCCTCACTGCTGTCAGCAGGCTCCAATACCGGAAGTCCGGCAGCACGCGCCACCATCCTTGTGTCCTGCTCATTCTGAGAGCTGTATAATCCAGGGTCGTCTGCCACTACAATTACCAGTCCGCCGCTTACTCCCATATAAGATACTGTATAGGCTGGATCTGCGGCTACGTTAAAGCCTACATGCTTCATACAGGACATAGCCCGCACACCTGCAACCGAAGCTCCGATTGCCACCTCTACTGCCACCTTTTCATTGGGCGACCACTCGCAATACAGTTCGTCCTTATACTGCACCAGATATTCGCTGATCTCTGTACTTGGTGTCCCCGGATATGCCGCTGATACTTTTACTCCCGCCTCATAGGCCCCTCTGGCAATCGCTTCATTTCCGAGCATTATCACTTTCTTTGGTTCTGACATCTCGCTTTCCATCCTTCCTTTATGTCTGTTCCTCTCCATCCATGGGTGAAAGAACGGACAATGTTCCTTCCATCATATCATCATAGAACTTATATTGATTTCTGCCTCCTCTTTTCGAAGCATAAAGCGCCTGATCCGCCGCATGGAAAAGGCTCTCATAGTCCTCTCCGTCCTTTGGCACAAGCGCCACTCCCATGCTGACGCCAATCTTAAAGTTTTCATACTCTCCGGTGACAATCTGGAACATTCTTTCCACCTGAGCCTCATAATTCCCGCCATGCTCGACAAAAATCATAAATTCATCGCCTCCGACTCTGGCAGTAATATCATTTCTCCTCAGATTATCTGTCAGTTTCTTTGCAACATGCTTTAATACATTATCTCCAAAGAGATGTCCATATTGGTCATTCGCATCCTTAAAATGATCCAAGTCAAATAAAATAAGACTATATGTATGATCTCTTCTCTCTTCCAGTATCGCCTCAATGAGCTTTCTTGCATTCATATGGTTGAACAGATTCGTCAGCGTATCATGGGCCGCCTCTTTTTCCAGACTGTTCATCCGTTTATAATCCTCATCCACATTGACAAATTTTCCAATAGCGCCAATATAATGCATGTCTTCTTCAGTGCCTTCCCACATTGCACGCACTGTCAGCCTGTGCCATCTGTCTTCCCCGTTTACATGAAGGCGGTATACTCCGCTCATTACCGGATCCATATAGCTGGCGGAACGAACCTTATCGCGAATCTCCTGCATCTTTTCCTTGTCTAAAATATCGCTCATCTTCTCATCGTCAAAAGGATGCATAATAAGCTCTTTCGCTCCGAGATAATTAGCCCCCCACTCAGACAGCGTCACCATATCTGTATCTATATTGTATTCAAACTGAATTTCCTTGGACATGGATGCAAAAAATTGGTATTTTATTCTCTCCTGCTCCAAAAGACGCAAAGTTCTGTCCGAAGCGCTGACATCCCCCTTTGCAATCAGTTCCTCGGTCATACTCTGCACTTCGCTCTCCGCCACGTCTTTAATGGATTTCAATTCAAGCTCTTCTTTTAAATAATCCTTCACTTCCTGCAGGCATTCCAAAAGAAGCGGATTAAATACTCCACATTCCTCGTTCATGATCATTTCCACCGCTTTTTCATGGGAGAACGCCGGTTTATATACGCGCTCACTTGTCAGCGCGTCATAAACATCTGCCATGGCGACCACCTGCGCGGAAATCGGGATCTCTTCACCCTTAAGCCCGTCCGGATACCCGCGTCCATTATATCTTTCATGATGCCATCGGCAAATCTCATAGGCAACTTTTACAAGCTCTTCCTCTCGTCTATGGGATATATTCTTAAGCATATCTCCGCCAATTGCAGCATGCGTTTTCATGATCTTAAATTCTTCATCCGTAAGCTTTCCCGGCTTATTCAATATCTTCTCATCAATGGATATCTTGCCAATATCGTGAAGCGCTGACGCAAGGCTTATCATGGCAATCTTCGTATGGTTCAGCTCGTATTTATCTGTTTTTTCCGCCAGATATTTGAGCAGAGTCTCTGTAATGGTACGTACATGAAGCACATGCAGACCGCTCTCCCCATTACGGAATTCCACAATATTACTGAGAATCTCTACCATAAGCGAGCTGCTTTTTTCTTTCTCCAGTATCTGTTCTGCAACCATTCCCTGAAGGATCTTCTGCTTTGTATAGAGCATGATTGTATTGTTCACCCTGCGTCTGACCACCTTGCCGTCAAAGGGACGGCTGATGTAATCTGTGACTCCCAGATCATACGCCTGCCTCACAAGGCTGGATGAGGTTTCTGCCGATATCATGATCACCGGAATATTTCCAATCCAATTGCCCTTATTCATAACCGATAATACTTCAAATCCATCCATCTGCGGCATAACAATATCCAGAAGCATCAGGGCAATCTCACTTTCCCGCTCTTTAATCACTGCAATCGCTTCCACTCCATTGACTGCCTCTAATATATCGTATTCATCTCCCAACATATCTGAAAGTATAGAACGATTCATTTCTGAATCATCTACTACTAATATCTTCTTCCTTTTTAAATCTTCCTTTTTACTCATACAGACATTCTCACTCTAACCGATATTTTTAATTCCATCCGTCACAAATTGATAATCCTCTTCAACTTTACGGAGAAGCTCCTCTACCCTTCCGGCATCCGGTGTGTTTCTAAGCTCTTCTGTTAACGCGTCGCTTGACTCTGCAAGCGGCTTCAGGTTAAGATTCATACAGATTCCTTTTATCGTATGAGAAGCCATAAACGCCTCTTTATAATCTCCTGCTGCAACAGCCTTCTGAAGATTTCCAAAACTTTTATCATCCACCATCTTATTCAGGTATTTGCTTACAAGTCTTTCTGTTCCCAGCCTTCCCATAACGTTCGCGTACTCGTTTCCTGACGGATCAAATGACGCATAAAACTCTTGTATATTCATCTTTTACCTCCTCTTTTTTCATTCTTAATAAATATATGGTACAATAGAAAAACTAATATACTAATTTTACGATATCCGTTATATGATTGTCAATTCCTTTTCTGCCATTATGAAAGGCATAAAACACATATATATCGTCAGATCTCTTCTTTGAATCCTTCCCCTACTACTTCATTTGATTCCATAATAATTGTAAATGCCTGGGGATCCAGGGTATGCACCATTTTTTTAATTGTATACATTTGTTTATTATTACATGCGCACATAATGACATCCTTTTTTCTCTTGGAATATCCTCCTGCTCCTCTCAGTATCGTAGAACCTCTGCCCGCATATTCATCAATCTGTTCCGCAATTTTATCTCCATGTTCGGTTACGATAAGAGTCATCTTTCCTTCATCCATTCCATATAAAATCTTATCCATAAACAATGTCATGATATACGTGACAATAATTCCATAGATAAATCCGTCTACATCCTTAAAAATCAGCAGACTTCCCAGCAAAATTGTAGATACATCCTGCACGGCAGTAATAATTCCAAGAGACATATGGGGCTTTATCTTCTTTACGGCAACACTGATAAAATCCTGTCCTCCGGTAGAGGAACCGCGCATAAATATAACCGCATACCCAAAACCGCACAATACTCCCATGCAGAGGGCCGCCAGAAGACGGCTTCCCTCATATACAGGAAGCATCGGGGCAATATAATCCATAAAAACAGAAGAAATAATAATCGACTTTAGTGATTTAAAGAAAAATACCTTTCCAAGAAATTTATAGCAGAAAACCGCAACCGGAATATTTAAGACCAGGGTCCCGATACCTACCGGAAGCCCTGTAAGATGGTATATTATAATAGCAATTCCTGAAAATCCGGCCACCGGAAAATTCGCATTCAGCGCAAAATTATACACTCCTACTGCAATTGCAGCGCTGCCGAGAATATCCGCCAAAATATCCTTAACAGTCTCTTTCCATTTTAAAACCTTCATAATTGTGTATACCTCCTAAAAACATGAATGAAAAAAACGAATGCCGGCAAAAGGCATCCGCAACTAATTTTCCGATGCGAATGCCTTATTTTTCCCGGAATAAACTTACCGGTTTAGATAAACAGCTCAGCCTAAAGTTTACTTCTTGCAGTCAGCCCTTCATTATCTGTGTCAATAACAATCGTCTCTCCGGCACCGATATCACCTTTTAACATCAGTTTTGCCGCCAAAGTCTCCACGTTCTTCTGAAGATAGCGTTTAAGCGGTCTCGCTCCATAGGCAGGATCATAGCCTCCTTCAAGCACCTGTCTTTTTGCAGCCTCCGTCAGAGTAAGTGAAATCTCTTTGTCCATAAGGCGTCTGTTCATGTCTGCTACCAGTAAATCAATAATGTCATAAATATTATCTTTCGTCAATGGTTTAAATAAGATTGTTTCATCCAGACGGTTTAAAAATTCCGGCCGGAAATGTGCGCGGAGTTCTTCAATTACTGCACGCTGACAGTTATTATCAATATTTCCGTCTTCCTTTATCCCCTCCAGAAGATATGAAGAACCGATATTGGACGTCATAATCAGAATCGTATTTTTAAAATCCACCGTACGCCCTTGGGAATCTGTAATACGTCCGTCATCCAGCACCTGCAGAAGTACATTGAATACATCCGGATGTGCCTTTTCTATCTCGTCAAAAAGAACAACAGAATATGGCTTTCTCCTGACAGCCTCTGTAAGCTGCCCTCCCTCATCATATCCTACATATCCCGGAGGCGCTCCAATCAGGCGCGATACAGAATACTTCTCCATATACTCGCTCATATCAATCCGGACCATATTATTCTCGTCATCAAAAAGACTTTCAGCCAACGCTTTTGCAAGCTCTGTTTTTCCTACTCCTGTAGGGCCCAGAAACAGGAAGGAGCCGATTGGCTTTGTGGGATCTTTAATTCCTGCTTTTGAACGGATAATGGCTTCTGTCACAAGCTCCACGCCTTCATCCTGTCCGATAACTCGTTTGTGAAGCTCCTCACCAAGATGCAGAGTCTTGCTTCTCTCACTCTCGTTCAGCTTGGCAACCGGTATTCCTGTCCAACGGGAAACAATCCTTCCTATCTCCTCATCTGTGACACTTTCATGAACAAGAGAAAGCTCCTCATCCTTAACTTTATTTTCCTCCTCTTCAAGCTGCTTCTTAAGCTGAGGAAGCCTTCCATACTGAAGCTCTGCCGCTTTGTTAAGATCATAAGACTGCTGGGCCTTTTCGATTGCTTTATTTACCTGCTCAATTTCCTCACGCAGCTTCTGTACACGCTCCACCCCTACCTTCTCATTATCCCACTGAGCCTTCTTGCCGGAAAATTCCTCACGAAGCTCAGATAATTCTCTTTGGAGATGCGCAAGACGATCCTTACTTAACCGGTCCTCCTCCTTCTTAAGAGCCGCCTCCTCAATTTCAAGCTGCATAATCTTCCTCTGTAATTCGTCAAGTTCTGCCGGCATAGAATCAAGCTCCGTCTTAATCAGCGCGCATGCTTCATCTACAAGATCAATTGCTTTATCGGGAAGAAATCTGTCAGATATATATCTGTCAGAAAGTGCGGCCGCCGCCACCAAAGCTCCGTCTGTGATCTTGACGCCGTGAAATACCTCGTACCTTTCTTTCAGGCCGCGGAGAATGGAAACCGCATCCTCCACCGTAGGCTCATCTACAAGAACCGGCTGAAACCGGCGTTCCAGCGCCGCATCCTTTTCTATATATTTTCGGTACTCATCCAGAGTCGTTGCTCCAATACAATGAAGTTCGCCTCTCGCAAGCATAGGCTTCAGCATATTTCCTGCATCCATCGCACCGTCAGTCTTCCCCGCTCCTACAATCGTATGAAGCTCGTCTATAAACAATATAATCCTTCCATCACTATTCTTTACATCCTCTAGCACTGCCTTCAAACGCTCTTCAAATTCCCCTCTGTACTTAGCGCCTGCTACAAGCGCTCCCATGTCCAGAGAAAATATGGTCTTATCCTTTAGTCCCTCCGGTACGTCGCCGCGCACAATCCGCTGCGCAAGTCCTTCCACAACCGCTGTCTTTCCAACACCCGGTTCACCGATTAAAACCGGATTATTTTTCGTCTTTCTGGATAGAATACGAATGGCATTGCGAATCTCACTGTCACGTCCAATTACCGGATCAAGCTTCTGTTCTCTGGCTCTTTCTACCAGATCGGAACCATATTTATTCAATGTATCATAAGTCCCTTCTGGATTATCACTGGTTACCCTCTGATTCCCCCGAACAGTAGATAACGCTTTGAGAAATCCGTCCCTTTCTATCCCCAGCCGTCGGAATATTTCCTTCAGCTGTCGATTTGCATATTTTATCAATGACAGAAATATATGCTCTACAGACACATATTCATCACCCATCTGCTTTGCCTCATCCTCCGCGTGTATAAGAGCCTTATTTAGCTCCTGACCTACATACTGCTGTCCTCCCTGTACTCTGGTGCGCTTCCTGATCGCTTCCTCCGCACAATTGACTGCCAAACTTTTATCAATTCCCATCTTCTCTATAAGCTTTAGTATAAGACTGTCATCCTGCGTAAGGAGTGCATAGAAAAGATGTTCCTGCTCAATCTCCTGATTCCCATATTCCAGTGCTGTCCGTTCACAGTCCTGAACTGCCTGTAAAGATTTCTGTGTAAATTTATTTATATTCATCATATAGCCTCCTTTATACTCAAATGTTTTTTGTTCTATATGAAATATAACACCATTTACTAGCCAAGTCAAGTGGTGAGTGCTAATTAAAAAATTTATTTTTCATTGATAGACAATGCCTTTCCGACTGGGCGGCATAAGTAAAGACGGGTACCAACTTCTTCATTGATACCCGCCTTCACTCTGATACTTCAATCATTCTTTTTACCTCTTTCGTTATCGTTTCGGGTGATTAACATCTGCCAATCTCTGTCCGATTCTGATATACTTCTGATTTCTTAACTTATGTTTTTGGTGGTTTATACCTTCCTTTCATAAATTTTTTCAACTCTTGATACTTAGCGCTTTTTCTCAAGAATCTCTTCTCAACACCTGTGTCGATTAAAATAACAACCTCTTACTTACAGCTCGCGTCTGTCTTGTAATATGGTTCTGTTATTTGTTAAATACAGATTAACACACACAAATCATTTTGTCAATATATTTTTTATATATCTTTATATTTTTTCATTAATTTTTTAACCAGAATATATAGTCGGAATATTCTGACTATGTTTAATATGAATATGCCCACATGCCCTGAAACTGATCTTTAATGTCTTCATATGCCCATGTCTTTTCGCTGTTTTCCCGGCTAAATGGATCATATACCTTTATATTTCCGTTATCATATCCAACCAGAACGATAAAATGTCCGTTCCGCGTAAAATCTCCGGGACCTACACTGCAGATAATCGGATGACCTTCTAAAAGCTCTCCTGCTACAACGGTTTCCTCCAAGTTCACCTCATAGCTGGTAACGCCCCAGTTCTGTGCCGCTTCCTCCATAAACAGCCAGACCGTATCATTTGATTCATCTACATATCCTTTCTCCGTACTGTAAGATGCCACCCTTGCCGGAGTAACCGATGCGTCGCCTGTCAGTCCGGAAACCACCATTGCCAGACAGGTAGGGCCGCAGCCGCTTACAGCCACCGTACTTGTTCCGTAAGGCGCATATCCCCAGCGTTCATCCCACTGCAGCAGATGAGGAACTGTTCCCTTTGATACTTCCCCTATGGTTTCTGCCGGAGGCACATCCTTTTTCGCCGCATAATCTGCAACGAAATCTATTGTTTCCGGATTCTTAACAAGTAAATCCGTAATCTCCTTCGGACATCCGGCGTCCTCCGCCTCCTGCCTTACTCGTGCCAGACGCTCTCCGGGAGTTTCCTCGTGATCCCCGGTTTCCTTTGTATCTTCCTTTTTTTTGCCTTCTTCGTTCCCCTTTTTACTCTCTTTTTCTAACGAATCCTTTTTTACAAGCGCCGTCTCCTGCGCTTTCTTTTCTTTTAAATAATTACGTGTACAGGAACCTATAGAAAAAATAACCAGAAAAATAACTGTACCCAAAAACAACAGCTGCCTCTTCACCTGCTGTCTGCGCCGATTCTGTATCCTTCTCTTCTGAACTCTTCTTTGTTGTCTTCTTTTATCTATCGTATCACTTATCATGCCTATTTCTCCTTGTATTAGAAATCTATTATACTATATCCCGGACTTCTGCACAACTCAAGAAAACTTAATATTATTTTAATTTGGCGGTAAATATTTCCTGTCAGGAATATAAATCTGTGCTATACTAATTATCATATACACATCAGCAGAAAGGGGAACAAAAATTGAAAGCATACGAAAGATTATTAAACTATGCGGTAGTACGTACGCCAAGTGATGAGAACAGCCAAACTGTGCCTTCTTCCGCCTGCCAGTTTGATCTGGCAGAACTTTTAAAAAAAGAGATGCAGGAAATGGGCCTTTCGGACATACATCTTGACGAGCAGTGTTATCTCTACGGCAGGCTTCCCGCCACACCGGGACACGAGGACAGGGACTGTTTAGGCTTCATCGCCCATATGGATACAGTGGCTGACTTCTGCGGCAGCGATATTCATCCGGTTATTACGGAAAATTATAACGGAGAGGACATAGTTCTGGGAGACAGCGGACGGGTACTGAGGGTACAGAATTTTCCCCATCTTAGGGAACTTAAGGGACGTACCCTTATGACGACGGACGGGACAACGGTTCTCGGCGCTGACGATAAGGCGGGAATTGCAGAAATTCTCACAATGATCGAACGAATTCAGGCGGAAAATATTCCTCACGGACCAATCAGTGTTGCATTTACACCGGACGAAGAGATTGGAACAGGCGCTTCACATTTTAACGTTGAGGAATTTGGTGCAAAATATGCCTATACCCTGGACGGAGGTACCGAGGGTGAAATCCAATATGAAAGCTTCAATGCCTGTAAGGCGGTTTTTAACATAAAAGGGTTTAATGTCCACCCTGGTTCCTCCAAGGATACTATGATTAATGCTTCTCTCGTGGCTATGGAAATCAACCAGATGCTTCCAGGCATGGAAACTCCCAGAGGAACTGAGGATTACGAAGGCTTTTACCACCTTACAAATATGTCCGGCGATGTAGCGTTTGCACAAACAAGCTATATTGTCCGGGATCACAATGCAGCCTCCTTTGAGGCCCGGAAAAATACTCTGCGCCTGATTGAAAAGAATCTGAACGAAAAATGGGGGGAAGGCACGGTACAGCTCACGATAACAGAGCAGTACCGGAATATGGCTGAGATCATTTCCGGATGCATGTTCCTCATAGATTATGCAAAAAGAGCCTGTGAGCAGGCAGATGTTGCACCTCTTATTCTTCCTATCCGGGGCGGAACAGATGGGAGTCAGTTAAGCTTTAAAGGACTTCCCTGCCCGAATCTTGGGACAGGCGGCCATGCATATCACGGGCCTTATGAGCATATTACAGTGGAAGGAATGGAAAAAAGCGTGGATGTTATTGTAGAATTAGTAAAGCTGTTTGCGTAAAATGAAGCGGCCGAAAGCAGGGGGCCGGGTTGTAAAATCCCGTTCCCCGTTTTCGGCCGCAAAATGGCAACGGCAGAATTTTCTTTTATCTCGACAAATTCTATTTCGGAGGAATCAAGTATGGATAAAGACAAAAGGCAATTAACAGAAAAGGAGTTGAAACGTAAAAATAATTTTGAACAATTCAATTCTAAAATGCAACAAAATGGATATAAAACGAAGAATATGATTATCAATATTAGACAAGCGAATTGTTTAGGCCCTTTAAGTATGCTGCCCTTTATGGCATTCACCTTTTGGATTTACCATAATGTGAATGGGTTTGATTTAGAGGGGATTTCTTTAGGACTTGCTGTAGTGGTATTTTTACTCCTCCTATGTCTAACCATTCTGCATGAGTTAATACATGGAATCACTTGGGGGATTTTTGCAAAAAACCATTTTCATTCGATCGATTTTGGAATTATTTGGAGTAGTTTTTCTCCATACTGCACTTGCTCAGAACCATTAAAAAAGTGGAAATAGAAGTGATGCTTCTTTCAGGTGGAGGGGATTTTCTAATTACGCTGAAAATCTTA
>CAOJQZ010000037.1 GCA_948441955.1 uncultured Lachnospiraceae bacterium
GCGCGCAGGGAGGCTGAGAAGAAGGCGGCAGAAGAAGCGGCGCGTAAGGAGGCCGAGAAGAAGGCGGCAGAAGAAGCAGCGCGCAGGGAGGCTGAGAAGAAGGCAGCAGAAGAAGCGCATAAAGAGGAGAAGAAAAAGCCGGCGAAAAAGTCATCCGGAGCTGTGAAGAAATCAAAGAAAAAGCCAATGCTGTCGGATGATATCAGACAGCTGGTGGAAGAATTGGAAGGACGTGTGGCGGAAGAGAACGGTTTTGACTCAGAGGAGGAGCTGGAGCTTCTAAAAGCGGATCCTGAAGAAGACAGCTATCAGATGGAATTAAATTTTATGGATGACAGTGATTCAGAAGACGCTTTGGATGATACAGATTTTGAAGACGAAGAACTCAAAAGAGAATTTGATGAAGGCGAACTTGATAATGAATTCGATGAGGATGAATTTGATGAAGACGATGAGTTCGACGAGGACGAATTTGATGAAGACGACGAGTTCGACGAGGATGAATTTGATGAAGACGATGAGTTCGATGAGGATGAATTTGACGAAGACGACGAGTTTGACGGGGGCGAATTTGACGAGGACGAGTTTGATGAAGACGACGAGTTCGATGAGGACGAATTTGACGAAGATGACGAGTTTGACGGGGGCGAGTTCGATGAGGACGAATTTGATGAAGACGATGAGTTTGACGAGGACGAGTTTGATGAGGATGAATTTGATGAAGACGATGAGTTCGACGAGGACGAATTTGATGAAGACGACGAGTCCGGCGAGGATGAATTTGACGGGGAGGATTTCTTTGATGACGAGCTTCCAGAGATAAAGAAATCGAAAAAGGATGAGCCTATTGAGATAGATGAGCCGTCTGAGGAGGAAATTCAAAAGAGGATCAATAAATCAAAAGGCGGCGGAGTCCCGTTCGATACTGGTTTTGTTGTGACAGGAAGATATGATTTGAGCGCTACCAGCGAGATTGGTTTGAAAGCAGGGCTCACAGAAGAACAAAAGAAGCTTTTTTCATATTTTGTGCCTGTCCGCGGAATGAGCGAACAGATTGTTGAAGTGCTGGATAATGACAGACGGGTGCAGAGAGAAGGAACTTCCAGGACAGGTAATCTTCTTGTCATTGGGCGCAAGGGTTCAGGTAAGACAGTGCTGGCTGTGGATATTGTAAAGGCAATTCAGAAACAACGTAATCTGAAGCAGGGTAAGGTGGCTATTGTAACCGGAGAATCTCTCAATAAAAAAGAACTGTCTAATATTATTCAGAAACTTAAGGGCGGGGCAATTATCATCGAGAAGGCAGGAAAGCTTAACTCCAGAACAATTAAGGAATTAAGTATGCTGATGGAGAAGAAGACGGGTGAAATGTTGTTTGTTCTGGAGGATCAAAGAAAGCCTTTGGAAAGAATTCTCACGGCACATCCTGATTTTAAGAAGAAATTCACCTCCAGACTGGAGCTGCCGGTATTTATTAATGATGAACTTGTAACCTTTGGCCAGACCTATGCGAAGGAAAACGGATATAAGTTGGACGAAATGGGCATTCTTGCACTTTATAGCCGCATTGATGTTATGCAGAGAGAAGATCATGCAGTGACGGTAGCAGAGGTAAAAGAGATTATGGATGAAGCAATTGAACATTCGCAGAAAGCAAACGTAAAGCATCTTGCAAGACGCATGTTCGGCAGAAGTACGGATTCATCTGACAGAATTATTCTTAAGGAAGAGGATTTTAAACATTAAGGGTTCGAAAAAGAAGGGTTTTGACAGATGTTTGTCAAAACCCTTTATTTTTGTGGGATTCTAAAGTATAATATATGTATATATTTACTGAAATGCAAGGGGAACAAAGAAATGGGAAAAAAGAAAAAAGCATATGAAGTAGGAGAACTTGACGGATACTTGTTTGGCCAGGGGAATCACTATGAGATTTACAAAAAATTAGGCTCTCATATGGTTACGAATGGGAAAACCCAGGGCGTGTACTTTGCGGTATGGGCGCCAAATGCAAAGAGTGTGTCAGTGGTAGGAGAATTTAATGAGTGGGATATGCATGCCAACCCAATGGTGCGTGAGGAAACAATAGGTATTTATACTTGCTTTGTACCTGCCGTACAGGAATATGCCATGTACAAATATTGTATAGAGACTCCTGCCGGTGAGTTTATCTTTAAGGCAGATCCATATGCAAATCATGCGGAAAGGCGCCCTGGAACAGCGTCAAGGGTAGTTGATATTAATCATTTAAAATGGACGGACAAGGCATGGCTGGAAAAAAGGAAAAACTGGGTGCATACATCAGAGCCTATATCCATTTATGAGGTTCACATTGGCTCATGGATGAGGCATCCGGGACGGGAAGACGAGGGATTTTATACCTACCGGGAATTTGCGAAGGAGATTGTGAAATATGTGAAGAATATGGGCTATACCCATGTGGAGCTTATGGGTATTGCTGAGCATCCGTTTGACGGCTCATGGGGATATCAGGTTACAGGATATTTTGCGCCTACAAGCCGTTACGGAACGCCGGAGGATTTTGCATGGATGGTGAACTACCTTCACCAAAACAAGATAGGTGTTATTCTGGACTGGGTACCGGCTCATTTTCCAAGAGACGCCTATGGACTGGCAGATTTTGACGGAACGCCTACTTATGAGTATGCAGATCCGAGAAAGGGCGAGCATCCGGATTGGGGAACGAAAATCTTTGATCTGGGAAAGAACGAGGTGCGTAACTTCCTGATTTCGAATGCTTTGTTTTGGGTAGAGCATTTTCATGTAGACGGACTCCGTGTGGATGCGGTAGCATCCATGCTTTATCTTGACTATGGGAAACAGGATGGACAGTGGGTTGCCAACAAATATGGAGGGAACCAGAATCTGGAAGCAGTGGATTTCTTTAAGCATTTGAATTCTGTTCTTCTTGGCAGGAATCCGGGAGCGATGATGATTGCAGAAGAATCAACGGCGTGGCCAAAGATTACCGGTGATGTGGAGGAGGATGGACTTGGTTTTAGTTTAAAGTGGAATATGGGATGGATGCATGATTTCACTGAATATATGAAGCTGGATCCATATTTTAGAAAAGATAACCATAATGCAATGACATTTGCGATGAGTTATGCGTACAGTGAAAACTATATTCTTGTATTGTCCCATGATGAGGTGGTTCATTTGAAATGCTCCATGCTCAACAAGATGCCGGGACTTGGATTTGACAAATATGCAAACCTGAAGGCTGGGTATGCCTTTATGATGGGACATGCCGGAAAGAAACTTCTTTTTATGGGGCAGGAATTTGCCCAGCTTCGGGAGTGGAGCGAGGAACGTGAGCTTGACTGGTATCTGCTTAAGGAACCGGAGCATCAGGCAATCCAGAATTGGATGCGGGATCTTCTTCATATGTACAGAAAAAAGAAGGCGCTTTACGAGATGGATCAGTCATGGGAAGGTTTCGAGTGGATTAATGCAGACGATGCCTATAGAAGTGTGTACAGCTTTATGAGACATTCTAAGGATAAAAAGAAAAATCTTTTGTTTGTGATTAATTTTACTCCGATGGAATGGTCGGATTACCGGGTGGGAGTCCCGAGAAAGAAACAGTACAAGTTGATTCTTAACAGTGACGATGTACAGTATGGCGGAAAAGGCGAGGAAAGACCGGCTATATATAGAGCGCAGAAAAAGGAATGCGATGGGAGGCCGTTTTCTTTTGCATATCGTCTGCCGGCTTATGGTGTTGCGGTTTTTGAATTCTAAAAAATAGATAACTGTGGAGGCAGTTTGGAAGTTATTCCGAACTGCCTCGTTTTGGTATGCTTATATATCCGATACCGGAAAAAGAACGCTTTCAGGCTATGTGAAAGATCTTCCGCATTCTTTCCTCAAAAATATTCTGGCTGATTATGCCCTGCAGTATTGCACTGATTTTTCTGTCTTTAAAAAAGACGAAGGTAGGGACAATATCAGCCTCGTACCGGGCAGCAAGGGCTTGGGATTCATCAATATCGGTTTCACAGAATTTTATGCAGCTTCTGTACTTTTTTTCTATATCTTCTATTACAGGTTTCATCATAGCGCATTTTCCGCACCAGGAGGCGTAGAACATGACGATGACCGGGAGGCGGCCGCAGGTTGTTTCAGTTTCAAAGTTTTCGGTTGTCAGGTGCAGCATGTTAATTCACCTTTCTTTTTACTTATTTCCGGCAGCCGGTATCTGGGTTGAGAAGGTCGTATATTTCGCAAAAGCCTCTTTTGAAGCATACCAGATGTCTGGATAGTGTTCTTCGGTGATAGATGACTGCGCATAGTTTATATTTCCAGAAATTCTTTTTGCCCATTTACAGCCTCCGGAATATATTTTCTCACTGTTATTATATGCAGGAAACAGGATCTGATTTCCTTTTTGCAATCAACTTACAGATTGGATTGTTCATGGACGAAAATTTTTCTTCATATTCGGTCATGATGTTTTCCTTGTTCATGACGCTGTCGCGGTGCAGATCCCAGGTGAGGGCGGAAATCTGCCATGTGTCGGAGGCATTAAGGACATTAGCGGAATAATCGAAGAGGCTTTTGTTATCGGTTTTAAATTCGATCTGTCCGCCGGATTGGAGGATATGATCGTATCTTGTGAAGTATTCCGGAGACGTAAGCCTCCTTCTAGCATGCCTTGCCTTTGGCCAGGGATCGGAAAAGTTGAGATAGATACGGTCAATTTCCTGAGGAGCAAAGACGATATCTATATCAGCGGCATCCATACAAATAAAGCGGAGGTTTCGCCTTTCCTCGTCAGGAATACAGGAAGAAGCAGAGAGTTTTTCAATTGCCCTGAGGAGTACGCTGGAGTAGCGTTCAATACCGATATAATTGATATTTGGATTCTGCCTTGCCAGAGAAAGCAGGAACTGGCCTTTTCCCATGCCGATTTCTATATGTATGGGACTGTCATTTTGAAAGACCTCTTCCTTCCATTTTCCTCTGAGGGCTGCTTCGTTTTTTATTACGTAAATACTCTCTTCCAAAACCTTGCCGGCACGGGGGATATTTCTTAATCTCATTCGATACCTCCTGATATTTTTCTATAAGTTTACCCTTTTATAGACGGAAAGTCAAACGATGTCTGACACGGTGAAAAATTGCACTTTTTTGACATTGACGAAGATGTTTTTTTGGTGATTTTTACTCTGGAAATTTGAAAAAAAAGTAGTATTATTATAGATGCTATATTTATACTATTAATAAGTAGAAATGGGGGCGGCATATGGATTCTGTTATTGATAAGCTTGCTGAGATTGAAGAGGCGGCAGAGGAGATCGTCAGACATGCGCATGAGCAGAAGGCTGAAATTGCCAGAGAGCTTCAAAAGGAGCGGGATGAGTTTGACAGCGAGACAGAAGTTAAGACCCAGGAGAGGGTGTCGGCTATCCGGCGGGAGAATGAAGCGAAGATGAGGCTTCTTTTGAAGGAACAGCGGGAAAAAAACAGCTCTGCAATTGAAAATCTGAAAAAGGATTTTGAGAAGAATCACACGGCGTATGCTGAGGAGATTTTAAAAAAGATTATTGAGGTGTAGGACATGGGAAACCTTATGTTATATAGCGGGATTGTCACGAAGATCCGCGCGATGCAGTCAAAGCTTCTGACGCGGCAGGATTTTGAGGACATCGCAGGACTTAAGAGTGTCCCCGAGGCGATTGAATATCTCAAAGGCAAGCCGGCGTATTCACAATATATCACAGAGATGGATAGTTCGCTGTACCACAGAGGCAGTGTTGAAAAGATACTGTACCAGTCATTATTTGACGACTATTCAAAGATATTCCGCTTTGCAGGAATCCGGCAGAAAAAATTCCTGAAATTATATTGGAAACGCTATGAAGTGGATCTGATCAACTATTGCCTGAGGATTGTGTTTAATCATTATTCAGCGCCCTTTGATCTGGAGTACAAGAAACGATTTTTTGACAGATATTCAGATATTTCAATTGACAGGCTTATTACCTCCGGAAATATTAACGAGCTGGTTGATAACCTGAAGGGGACAGAATATTATGAAGCCTTAAGCAGGATCAGGGACTCGGAGGCCGCCACATTGTTTGACTATGATCTGGCGCTGGATCTTTATTATTTTTCAACCATGTGGAGGAAGGAGCGGAAGCTCCTTGAAGGCCGGGAAAAGGAAATGTTCTTAAAGGACTTTGGAACGAAGATTGATCTTCTTAATATACAGTGGGTATACAGGGCAAAGAAATATTATCATATGCTGGCGCCTGATATATATGCGCTTACGATTCCCTATCATTACAGGATTACGGTAGAGGAGTTTAAGGCGCTTGTGGAGGCGCCGACGCTGGAAGAATTCGAGCGTAAGGTTATGCATACCTATTATGTAAAGCGTTACAAGCTGGAGGACTCACGGAGTATTGAGCAGAAGTACAGAGCTATATTAAAGCATCTGTATCTGATTGACAGGCGTAGAGATCCTTATTCGATTGCTACAATAAATGCATATTTGTTTTTAAAGGAAGATGAAATAGATAAACTGACGACAGCTCTTGAATGTATCCGTTATGGTCTGTCAAGGGGAGATGCGTTAGGATACTTAGGAGGTGTTGCAAAGTGATTGTGAAGATGAAATTCTTAAGCATCAGCGGTCCGAGGACAGATATTGACCGTGTGTGCGAGGTTTATCTTTCAAAATATGAGATGCAGCTGGAGAATGCGGTTACAGAGCTTAAGACTACCGATAATCTTCTGCCGTTTGTAGAGGTGAATCCGTATAAGGATCCCCTTGCAAAAGCAGAGCAGTTTGCAGGTCTTCTGCCGGATAAAGAGTTTCATGCTGATCTTAGTATTAGGAAGGATGAAATACTTACACTGGTACGGGACATCAATCATGAATATGTGGAGTTTCTTGAAAAAAAGGAGCTTCTGAAGAAGAAGAAGGAGGAACTGCTTGAAAAGGAAGCGCTTCTGGAACCGTTCAGACCGCTTGAGCTGGATATCGGCAAGGTTATGAAATACCAGTATATGCAGGCGAGATTTGGAAGGATAGGGATTGATTATTACAGAAGGCTTGAAAAATATCTGTTTGGAGATTTGAATGCGGTCTTTCTTGAAGGTACGAGAAATGAGCATTATGTTTATGGCTGCTATATTGCGGCGAATGCTGACATCAGCAAGGCGGATTCAGTTTTTAACTCCCTTCATTTTGAAAGGATGACTCTTGACGGCATATACATGGGGACGCCTGACGCTGCATGTGAGAATCTGCTTCAGGACATTGATAATACGCAGAAGCGCATGGATGACATTGACAGAGAAATTGAAAATCTTGTGAACAGCCATGCGTCTGCCCTTTTGGGAGCAAGAAAACTTTTGGAGAGAATGTCAGCAAATTTCGATGTAAGAAAGAAGGCTGCAAGGATTGAGGAGGAGCAGTCAGAGTCTTATATTCTATGCGGATGGATGGGAGAAGAGGATGTAGAGGCGCTTATAAAGGATGTGGAAAAGGATGACAAAGTGTTTGTTATGGTCGAGGAAAACCGTGAAAAATATTTTGGCAATCCGCCCACAAAGCTTAAGAACCCCAAATTCTTTAAACCCTTTGAAATGTTTATTCAGATGTACGGACTCCCTTCCCATAACGAGCTGGATCCTACCATGTTTGTGGCGCTTACGTATACGTTTATTTTTGGGGCCATGTTCGGCGATGTAGGCCAGGGCTTATGCTTGTTTGTGTTCGGCGGACTTTTATACCTTACGAAAAAGATGAATCTTGCAGGGATTATTTCGATTGCCGGTTTGTTCTCCGCATTTTTTGGTTTTATGTTCGGAAGTATCTTTGGATTTGAGGATATTATAGAGGCAAGGTGGCTGAGACCGGCAGAGGCCATGATGAAGCTTCCGTTTATCGGACAGCTTAACACGGTGTTTGTTATTGCAGTAGCCTTTGGTATGGCGCTTAATCTTCTGGTTATGCTGTTTAACATTTTAAATGCAGCAAAGGCGCATGATTTGGAAAATATGTTGTTTTCCCACAACGGACTTGCGGGATTTGTATTTTATGGTTTTCTGGTATTTACGATTGTGCTGTATATGATGGGACATACGACTCCGGGAAATATTTTTCTTATTCTTTTTCTTGGAGGCCCGGTTCTGTGCTTTGTTTTTAAGGAGCCCCTTGGAAATTTGGTGCAGAGGAGAAAAAAGAAGATGGAGGAAAGTAAAGGGATGTTTATCGTCCAGGCATTTTTTGAATTGTTTGAAACTATGCTGAGTTACTTTTCAAACACTATATCGTATATCAGAATCGGCGCGTTTGCGGTCAGCCATGCCGCCATGATGGAGGTTGTGCTGATGCTTTCAGGCGTTCCCCAGGGACATACAAACTGGGCGGTCATTGTGCTTGGAAATATTCTCGTATGCGGCCTGGAGGGATTGATTGTAGGAATCCAGGTGCTCCGTCTGGAATATTATGAAATGTTCAGCCGTTTTTATAAGGGAAGCGGGCGGGAATTTCACCCATTTAACAAGCAGAAATAATAAAAGAATTTTATTTAAATACGAGGAGGATTAAGAATTATGTCTTTAACAGTGAAATTATTATTAGTTGCAGCTTTGGTGCTGGGAATTATTGTTCCGTTTGGGTACTATTTGATTGGAGAGAAGAGTAAAAAGCGTTATAAAAGGGCTCTGGGTGCAAATGTGTTATTTTACTTCGGTTCATTTGCGATTGCTGCAATTATGTTATTTGCAGGAGATCCTGTACAGGCTGCTGACACTGCAGAGAAGGCGGCGGGAATGTCAACAGGTTTAGGATATATAGCGGCCGCACTTTCAACCGGTATGTCATGTGTAGGCGGCGGCCTTGCTGTTGCAAGCGCGGCAAGCGCGGCGCTTGGAGCAATCAGCGAGGATTCCAGTGTACTTGGTAAGTCACTGATTTTTGTTGGTCTTGCAGAAGGTGTATGTCTTTATGGACTTATTATCTCCTTCATGATCCTGGGTAATCTGTAAGATGAGGATGTATTTGATCAGTGATAATATCGATACTCTGACAGGAATGAGGCTTGCAGGCGTGGACGGCATAGTGGTACATGAACGCCAGGAGCTTAGGGAAGCCCTTGAAAATGCCATGAACGACAGTAAAATAGGCATTATTCTGCTGACGGAAAAATTCGGACGGGAGTTTCCGGATCTTATTGACGAGGCAAGGCTTGAGCGGACAATGCCGCTTCTGATTGAAATTCCTGACAGACACGGAACCGGACGTAAGAAGGATTTTATCACATCTTATGTAAATGAAGCGATTGGGCTTAAATTATAGTGCACAGGAAGAATGAAAGAAGGTGATACCCTTGACACAGCAGGAGAAGATAGAACATCTTAAGGATGCGGCTATGCTGGAAGCAAGGATGCAGGCGAATGCAATTACAGGACAGCATAGAAAGGCCCTTGAAAATATAAATGAACAACACCGTGCAGAAGCGCTCCGCCAGTCTGAAACAAGAATTAAGGCTGAGATAACAGGCTCAAAGCAGCAGCTTAATATGGCCGCCTCCAAGGCGCAGCTGGAGCTTAAGCGTGAACTTGGAAAGACACAGAAACGTCTCAAAAAGCAATTGTTTGAGGAAGTAGAGGAACATCTCCGGGCATATATGGCACGGGAAGAGTATAAGAAGCTTCTTATCTCTTATATTGAGAAAGCGGCAAAGTTTGCCGGCGGAGAGGCCATGACTCTCTACATTAATCCAACAGATGAGGACAAAAAAGGTTATCTGGAGGAGCACACAGGGATGCGTCTTACGGTAAGCAAAGAGGACTTTATAGGCGGTGTGCGCGCAGTAATTCATGAGAGGAACATTTTGATTGACTATGCCTTTAAGGGCGCTGTTGAACGGGAATATGACAGATTCACATTCAAGGGAGGTTCGGGAATTGGATAGTATGAACACTGGAAAGATATATGGTATCAATGGTCCCGTAATCTATCTGAAGGGACGGACAGGGTTAAAGATGTCCGAAATGGTGTATGTTGGAAAGGAACGGCTGGTGGGAGAAGTTATTTCTCTTGATAAGGATATGACGACGATTCAGGTCTATGAAGAGACGTCGGGCCTGCGTCCGGGGGAGGTTGTGGAGGCAACAGGCTCTGCGGTATCCGTTACTCTGGCACCGGGAATATTGAATAATATATTTGATGGTATCGAGCGGCCGCTTGAGGGAATATCTGAAAGCGGCGGCGCGTTCATTACCAGAGGCGTTAGTGTGGACTCTCTTGATAAGGAAAAACTGTGGGAGGCACATTTGACTGTTGAAGAGGGTGATGTTGTTCATGGAGGAACAATTATTGCAGAGGTTCCGGAAACCCGTGCGATTGTTCACAAATGTATGGCGCCTCCGGATATAGAGGGTACGGTGGTATCGGTTGTGCCGGATGGAAAATATACAATTCAGGATACGCTGGTGGTTGTCGAGCAGGCAAATGGAGAAAAAAAGGAGCTTTCCATGACCCAGCGCTGGCCCATCCGTGTGCCAAGGCCGGTACATCACAGATACTCTGCAAATGAACCTCTTGTTACGGGCCAGCGTATTCTGGATACCATGTTTCCAATTGCAAAGGGCGGAACAGCAGCGATTCCAGGAGGCTTTGGAACAGGAAAGACAATGACGCAGCATCAGATCGCAAAATGGGCGAATGCTGACATCATTATCTATATTGGCTGCGGGGAACGCGGAAATGAAATGACGCAGGTGCTGGAAGAATTTTCAGAACTGGTTGACCCAAAATCAGGGAATCCTTTGATGGACAGAACCACGTTGATTGCAAATACATCTAACATGCCGGTTGCAGCCCGGGAAGCGTCTATCTATACAGGGCTTACGTTGGCGGAATATTATCGGGATATGGGATATGACGTAGCGATCATGGCGGATTCTACCTCCCGTTGGGCGGAGGCGCTGCGTGAGCTTTCCGGACGCTTGGAGGAGATGCCTGCGGAAGAAGGATTTCCCGCATATCTGGCGTCCAGATTGTCTGCATTTTATGAAAGAGCGGGAATGATGCAGACACTGAACGGCGAGACAGGTTCTGTATCAATTATCGGTGCGGTATCTCCCCAGGGAGGAGATTTTTCCGAACCGGTTACACAGAATACAAAGAGGTTTGTGAGGTGTTTCTGGGGATTGGATAAGTCGTTAGCGTATGCAAGACATTTTCCGGCAATCCACTGGCTTACAAGCTACAGTGAATATCTTCCGGATCTTGCAGGCTGGTACTCGGATCATGTTTCTCCTAAGTTTGTAGACTACAGAAATCGTATGATGACCCTTTTGAATCAGGAGAGCAGCCTGATGGAGATTGTAAAGCTTATCGGAGGAGATGTTCTTCCAGATGATCAGAAGCTGATTTTGGAAATTGCGAAGGTGATTCGTCTTGGGTTTCTTCAGCAGAATGCGTTTCATAAGGATGATACATGCGTATCTATGGAGAAGCAGTTTAAGATGATGGATGTAATCCTGTATCTGTATAAAAAGGCAAGAAAGCTTGTGGCTATGGGAATGCCTATGTCTGTCTTAAAATCGGAGGGCATCTTTGAGAAGGTCATTGCAATTAAGTACGACGTGCCGAATGATAATCTTCAGCTTTTGGATTTTTATAAGAAGGATATCGACGATTTTTATAACAGTGTAATGGAAAAGAACGGTTAGAGGGGAGGACATAAAATTGGCAATAGAATATCTTGGTCTTAGTAATATTAACGGTCCTCTCGTTGTACTGGAGGGTGTCCAGGAGGCTTTCTATGATGAGATTGTAGAGTTTGTTGTGGATGGCAGCAAGAAAAAAATGGGCCGTATTGTGGAACTGAACGAGGACAAGGCGGTGATTCAGGTATTTGAAGGGACGGATAATATGTCTCTTACGAATACGCATACCAGACTCAGCGGGCATCCTATGGAGGTTGCCGTATCTCCGGATATGCTGGGGAGAACCTTTAACGGAATCGGACATCCGATTGACGGATTAGGGGCGCTTACCTCTACGGATAAAAGAGATGTAAACGGCCTGCCTCTTAATCCGGTGCGCCGTGAGTATCCGAGAAACTATATTCGCACCGGGATCTCTGCAATTGATGGACTGACAACGCTGATCCGAGGACAGAAGCTTCCTATTTTCTCAGGAAATGGTCTTCCTCATGATCAGCTCGCGGCTCAAATTGTAAAGCAGGCGTCTCTTGGAGATAACTCAGATGAGGAGTTTGCTATTGTATTTGGCGCAATGGGAGTAAAGCATGATGTTGCAGATTTTTTCCGAAAGGCGTTTGAGGACAGTGGTGTTGCGGATCACGTATGTATGTTTTTGAATCTGGCGAATGATCCGGTAGTAGAACGTTTAATTACACCGAAGGTGGCGCTTACTGTTGCAGAGTATCTTGCATTTGAATGTAATATGCACATTCTGGTTATCCTAACAGATATGACTTCCTTTGCAGAGGCAATGCGCGAGGTATCTTCATCAAGGGGAGAGATTCCCTCAAGAAAGGGATATCCCGGATATCTGTACAGCGAATTAGCTACCTTATATGAGCGCGCAGGCATTGTGGAGGGGGCGTCAGGATCTGTAACGCAGCTTCCGATCCTTACTATGCCAAACGACGATATTACGCATCCGATTCCGGATCTTACAGGCTATATTACGGAAGGGCAGGTTGTTCTTGACCGAAGTCTCCACGGGCAGTCCGTCTATCCTCCAATCAGTATTCTGCCGTCATTGTCCCGTCTTATGAAGGATGGTATCGGAAAGGGATATACGAGAGAGGATCACCAGGATCTTGCTAATCAGCTTTTCTCCGCCTATGCGAAGGTGGGTGAGGCGAGAAATCTGGCTTCAGTTATCGGAGAGGATGAGCTTTCTCCCATTGATAAGCAGTATTTGAAATTCGGCGAGGAATTTGAAAAGAGATATGTTGGCCAGGGATCGGCGGAGAACAGGACAATCAGGCAGACACTGGATCTGGGATGGGAATTACTTGGACTTCTGCCTAAGGAGGAGCTTGACAGAGTGGATACGAAACTAATTGATATCTACTATCCAAAGAACGAGAACGAGGAGGCATAGTATGGATCCACGGGAATTTCCTACCAAGGGAAATCTGATGCTGGCAAAGAATTCTCTTGCACTTGCACATCAGGGCTATGATCTGATGGATAAGAAGAGGAATATCCTCCTTAAAGAGCTGATGGCGCTTATTGATGAGGCAAAGGATATTCAGGAAGAGATAGACAGCACATTTACGCGTGCGTATGCCTGCCTGCAGCGCGCCAACATAGAACAGGGAATCAGCAGGGTAGAGGATCTGGCCCTCACAGTCCCAATTGAGGAGTCTATCCGTATTCAGACAAGAAGTATCATGGGTACGGAGATTCCGCATGTGAAATACGATGCCAGACAAAATGCGCTGACCTATGCATTCAGCACAACCTCAGAATCTATTGATATTGCCAGAGAAGCATTCCGGGAGGTCAAGGATCTGACAATAAAGCTGTCCATGGTGGAAAATTCGGCATACCGTCTGGCAAGTAATATAAAGAAGACACAAAAGCGGGCGAATGCGTTGAAAAATATTACCATTCCCATGTATACCAATTTGGTATATACGATCAACAATGCATTGGAGGAAAAAGAGCGTGAGGAATTCACAAGGCTTAAGGTAATTAAAAAAATGCAGGGGTAATGTGTAATCAGGGACAGGGTAAACTGCAATCCGGGACGTAGTAAAATTAATTTTACTACGTCCCGGATTGCAGTTTACCCTGTCCCTAATACGGCCTCATCTGTTAACTTTTCCAGAGAGCCTTTATAATCTGCCGAGAGGGCCAGAGCCTTTTTGTTTTCCAGGCAGTCTGTTACAAGATAGACTTTCACGCCCAGCTCACGTATTATGACATCTTCTTCCACATCATTTCCTACCATAAGACATTCTTTTGGATTTAAAGAATATTTATCTAGTAATTCTTTAAAATATAAAACATTAGGTTTGGAATAATGGTACGCTTCATAAGTAGTGATTTCTTCAAAATCCTCCGCAGGAAGTCCGGCCCATTTTATACGATTTAAAGTGGCGCATCTTGGAAATATGGGGTTTGTAGCAAGATAAAGCCGTATACCGGCGTTTTTCAGCGCACGAATAAGCTTTGGAGCACATGGGGAAGGGCGGGTGCTTTTTATAGCCTGATTAAAATCGCTGTTATAAAAATCAAGAAGCATAGGCTCCATCGTTTCTTTTTTTACGGGGAGCAGCTTTGTAAAGCAGCTCCAAAATGCTTCTTCATTGGTGCAGCTTCCGTTATTTTTTACCATAGCGCCTACACCCCTCCAGATGGCATTGATTAAAATCTCCGGCTTGATGTCATGAGGGATAAAGTAACGGGAAAGCAGCGTCATATAGCATTCCACAAATTCGTCCTGCGCCATCGGAAGCAGAGTGCCGTCCAGATCAAATAATATGTGTTTAATCATAATTCCTCCAGTGTCCGGTGTTTTTGATAAATGCTTGTCCATTGCCCTTAGCGTATAAAGAGCACGGAGGCAATATAAATATATTAGCACAAATAGACGGCGGAGACAATTGCCTGCAGAAATAAGATCAGGCAAAAAAAAGCGGAATATCAGGGGGAAAACAGGTAAAAGTAAAAAAACACAAAATAACAGCTATCCATGCAGTATAAGTTGCAGTTAGAGGCGGAACAGAAGGAAGGCGTTTAGTAAACGGCGGAATCAGACGCAGCGTAAAAATAATGCTCAGCATAAATATGAGAATGTCAAGAAGGAGGAAGTTCCTCCCGATGATTCCGGTATAAGTATAAAACAATGTAATAGTAAACATCATACCGCATATAACGGAGAGAAGCCGGTAAAAAAAATAAGAGGATGGCCTTGGCTTATTGCATAGATAATTCCATAGAGTCCAAAAAAGAAATGGGAAAAATAAAAGTTTTAAATGCTCCCAGACAGATTCATTTACAGGGCAGAAAAAGGCAGTAAGAGCGCAGCCGCTCCATTCATACAAAAAGTGGTTAAATACGCCTGAGGCTGCAATGAATGCAAACGCAGGCCTGTCTTTTCTGGGAATATATTTGTTAAGTATATGTATCATAATAACCCTCCTCCTATAGTATATGAATGGGGAGGAGAGGATATGAGGCCGGTAAAAGAAAAGAAAAAGCATTTTGTGACAAATCAGGAGGTTAAATTTTCTTTGAGATATAGAAAATGTACAAAAAGTGGGGAAATTGAAGAAAATAAGAAAAAATACTTGCATTCCGAAGAAAACTGTTATATAATAGCTCTTGCGTTAAGAAAATATGTGTTAAGCGCGATTAGCTCAGCTGGCAGAGCACCTGACTCTTAATCAGGGTGTCCAGGGTTCGAACCCCTGATCGCGCAGTCAAAATCACTGTTTTTGGAGTTGATTAGAACTCCGGGGATGGTGGTTTTTTTATGTATAATAAAGGAAGGCCATCAGATTCAAATTTCTGAAATAAAAAGGACTGCACGTTTGGGAGGCTGCAGTCCTGAGGAAAAAGTTATGAAAAAGAAAATTATTTGTTCTTTCGAACAATTATAGTATAAGCAGAAAATGTGATAAAAATGTGTTGAAAAAGAAAATTAATTGTTAACAAACTATGAAGTTGTTTCGGCGAAGGTCTAAACTGTGGTAAATAAATCCAATACCTGACCGGTCATAACGGGAGGCGCATCGCACAGCAGGTACATGATTGCCCGGGCTACAGAATTTGCAGTCCCCATTTTTATATCATCCTGTCCTACATTATGGTTATATATACGCTGTCCTGGAGTATCTACAATACCAGGAGCAACAGCATTTGCCCGGATTCCATATTCCTGTGTCTGGATAGCAGTTGTTTTTGTCATGGTTATGATTCCGCCCTTTGCAACGGCATAGGCGCCCATCTGAGAAGCGATACGCCCCATGCGTGAGGATACGCTTACGATATCTCCGCTTCTCTGCTTAATCATAACCGGCAGAACCTTGTTAATGCATAAAAATGGAATTTTCAGATTTGTCTTTATTATCTGATCCCACTGTGCCTCGCTCCACTCCCAAATTTTAATGGCCTGTCTGCCTGTGTCATTACTTCCGTCCGGCAGGGTATAAATTTCTGACGGATATCCGCCGGCATTATTGATAAGGATGTCGATGTGTCCATATTTTTTTACAACTGTGTCAACCATAGACTGTACCTGTGATGCGTCCGTAAGGTCACGAGAAAGGGAGATGGCTTTTCCGCCGTTTCCTTCTATTATCTTTACGGTTTCGTCAAGGTCCGCCTGTGTTCTTGAAACGCAGATTACGGCTGCGCCCTCTGCTGCAATTTCTATAGCGGCTTCACGGCCGATGCCTTTTCCGGCGCCTGTAACAATTGCGGTTTTTTTATCTAATTTCATGATTATATTCCTCCATAAATATAAACGATATGCCTCCTTCATGGGAGAGAGGAGGCATGTTTGAGAGTCAGATCCTCCGTTCTTCCTTTCCGTCAGTGAAAAAAGAAGGGGATGTAGGATATATATAGCTGTCTCCGATAGAGTGAAGCAGGATGATATTCAGCCTTCCTGCCATGTTTTTCTTGTCCAAAGTAATGGCCCCCAGAAGCTCCTTCAAAGGAAGAGCGCATTCATAAGGGAGTCCGTAGGCCTCCAGAAGCCTTTTCATGCGCTTGGCTTCACCGGGAAGAGTAAGCCCCTTTTCTTCGGCAAGCCGTGTGATCTGGTACATACCGATTGCAACAGCTTCCCCGTGGCTTTCCCGTCTATAGTGATAGTATTGTTCAATAGTGTGCGCCAGCGTATGTCCGAAGTTTAAAAGCATGCGTTCGCCCGTATCAAATTGATCCGCTTCTACGACGATACGTTTGATATCTACACAACGGTATATAATACGAGGAAGTTCCTCTTTTAAGTCCGCAAAGGAACAGTGTGCTTCCAAATCCATGAACAGAGACTTGTCTTTGATACAGCCGTACTTTATCACTTCGCCCATGCCGTCGTTTATAAAGCGCTTTGGAAGCGTGCCAAGCACAGAAGGGTCAATCAGTACAAGAGAAGGCTGATAAAAGGCTCCCACGAGATTCTTTCCCTGAGGTAAATCTACCGCTACCTTTCCGCCTACGGAGGAATCCACCTGAGCAAGAAGAGAGGTTGGAATTTGAACAAATTTTACACCCCTTAGATAGCTTGCGGCAGCAAAGCCCGCAAGGTCACCGATAACCCCGCCGCCAAGGGCTATTAAGAGATCGCTTCGGGACATTTTTACCTCTAACATTGCATTATATATGAGAGGAAGGCTTTGGAAATTTTTTGTGGCCTCCCCGTGGGGAAGAACGAGGGAATAGCATTCAAATGCTTCCGCCAGGGTTTCGCGTAATTTTTCACCGTAAAGCGGGTACACATGATCATCCGAAACAATCATAATTTTTCTGCCGGCAAATATTTGAGAAATATATTCTTCTGCATCCTCAAGAATATGATTCCTGATATAGATAGGATAACTGCTGGCGCCTAAATTTACATACAATTTCATATGTATACCTTCTTAATTATTTCTTTTATTTTTTTATGAAAATGAACGTTACAAAGTTTTTCCGATCACTTGTGCAATCTGGGAAACCTGTCGGATTAATTCATCGTATTTTTTTGGCTTTAGTGATTGCGCGCCGTCGCAGAGGGCACATTCCGGGTTGTTATGCACCTCTACCATAAGTCCGTCTGCGCCTGCGGCAACTGCTGCCTTTGCCATGGGCTCCACAAGCCACCACTTTCCGCCGGCATGGCTTGGATCTACGATGATTGGAAGATGCGTAAGCTTTCTTACAACAGGAATACTTTGAAGATCAAGGGTATTCCTTGTGTAGCTCTCAAATGTGCGGATACCCCGCTCGCACAGGATTACATTTTCATTTCCGGCAGACATAATGTATTCTGCGGACATAAACCATTCTTCATAGGTAGCGTTTAATCCCCTTTTGAGGAGAATAGGCCGTTCAATCTGTCCTAACTGCTTCAGTAAATCGAAATTCTGCATGTTACGGGCGCCGATTTGAATCAAGTCTACTTTTTCATGAAAAATATCCAGATGCTCTGAGGACATCAGCTCTGTTACAATAGGAAGTCCGGTTGCTGCTTTTGCTTCGCATAAGATATCAAGCCCTGTAAGGCCCATTCCCTGAAACGCATAGGGGCTTGTACGCGGCTTAAAGGCGCCGCCGCGGAGCATATTTGCGCCGGAGGCCTTCGCCGCTTTGGCGATATCAAGAACCTGTTCTGCAGATTCTACGGAGCAAGGGCCGGCAATCAGAGCCATATGTCCGCAGCCTACCTTAACACCGGAGACATCAACGATGGAATCCTCCGGATGAAACGCGCGGCTTGCCAGCTTATAGGGCTCCTGCACATGCATGACCTTTGTGACAGAAGGATCTACTTCAAAAAGCTTCATGTCAATCCGGGTGGTATCTCCGATACAGCCGATGATAGTCATCTCCGAGCCTTCAATAATATGGGTGTCAAGTCCGCGGGCTTTAACCATATCCTCTACACGGACAATGTCTTGTTTTGTAGTACGTGGTTTTAATACAATAATCATGATATCAACTCCTTGCTAATAAATACATAAAACCATGTTTTATAGTATCGTTTGCAGGGGCTGTTTGTCAATGATTTATTGACAGATATATATATTTAGAGTATCTTAAATCATAATGATTCAGACAGATCTTAGACTTGAAAAGGACTGAAAAAAATGCTGGAGTTTGCGATTTGTGACGACGAGAAAATGTACCGAAATGATTTGCGTAAAATTCTTGGAACCAGTCTTGAGCTGGCGGGAATCGACTACCGCATCTCTGAATTTTCCAGCGGAGAAGATATAATTAAAAATTTTAAGGAGACAGATTACCAGATTATTTTTCTGGATATTGAGATGGGAGAGCTTAATGGAGTGGAAACAGCGAAAAAGCTTCGGGCTGCGAATCGGCAGTGTGTAATTATCTTTGTAACCTCACATCCTGATTTTGTGTTTCAAGGATATGAGGTCCGGGCTCTGAATTATATTATGAAGCCATACGAGCCGTCAAAAATTCTCTCTGTTTTACATACTGCTCTGGAAGAACTGGAAATGTCTGCTGAAAAGTATTATATCATTGAACAGCGTTCCGGCAGCGTCCGTGTTCCGTTAAGCAAAGTCAAATATATATTTAGTGAGAAGCGTCTTCTCCATATGGTGGCAGAGGAAGAAACTTATACCTTTTATGGGAAGCTTAGCGATATGCAAAGTTTGCTGGGAGAGGCATTTGTCCGGATTCACAGCAGATATCTGGTAAATATGAAATATGTAGAAAAGCTTGGCAGAAATGATGTGCTGGTTTGCGGAGAACACCTTCCTGTAAGCCGTTCCTGCAGGCCGGAGCTTGCCATTGCATTCGCAAAATATATGTTACATTAGGATCAGGGAGGTTTCCACCATGTTAAATTTACTTGAAATGGCAGCAAATATCCCCATTTATCTGGTATGCTCAGGTCTGATTCTTTTAGGGATAAAGAGCTTTCTTGTTCCAAGATGGGGGCATTTGGCAGCAAACATTCCACTAATTATTGTTCTGATGCAGGCAGTGGCGGCGGTTGTTTATCCGGAGGAGCTTACAGGGCTTACAGCCTGCCTGCTTCTTCTTGCAGCGGCGCTTCTTTTGTTTTTTAAAGGGGAATGGTATGTGAAGATATCGGCCGCTGTTATTTTCTTTCCGATTATTACTGCTGTTTCTTATGTTACGCAGGACATTGGCGCTTTGATATGGGATTATATTTTTCAACGGAATATGAACCCTTATGCAGAGGCGTTTTTGCACTCTTTTACGATGTTTCTGCGGATTCCGGCTTATTATTTTGTCTGCCGCTGTCTGAGAAGCTGGCTTTCTGATACAGTCCGTGTATTGACTCCGAAAATGTGGTTTGTTATAGATCTGGTTTCATTGGCCTCCTTCACGGGAATAACTTCTGTTATTTACATTTGCCCTACGGAGCAGTCCTGCTTTGCATATCCGACTTGCATGGCAAGCCTCTTTACCAGCCTGGGCTGCTTCTATCTGTGTACTTATATGGCCCGGGTGGTGCAGGCTGATATAGAGATTCAGATGATGGCGTACCGAAAATCCTATTATGAGGAAATAGAGAAAAACCAGCAGACTGTTAGAAAGCTGCGTCATGATATGAAAAATCATCTGAATATTATCGGTATGCTTATTACAGAGGAAAAGATTCCGGAGGCAGTGCATTATCTGGAAGGGCTGAATCAGGAATTTGCCGTGACAGTAAAAGCCTATTGTTCCAATGACATTGTAAACGCAGTTCTCAGCAGTAAGGAGCAGGAAGCTTCGGAGGCGGACATTTCCTGTGAGTTTCAAATTGATTTTGCCGAGACGTCTGAAATGGAAGATATAGACTTATGCTCTCTGCTTTCCAACACGCTGGATAATGCCATTGAGGCCTGCAGGAAAATCTCTGTAGCCGCCAGACGGTTTATTAAAGTTAATGCCCGGTGTCAGAATGGATGCTTCAGCTATAAAGCAGTAAATGCAAAAGAGAATGAGATTGTGAAGGAAAACGGTAATTTTGTTACCGGGAAGAGGAATCCGGAACTTCATGGGATGGGCCTTAAGAACGTAAAGCAAATTGTGGAAAAATACGAAGGATATATAGAAGTCAGCTATGACGAATGTTCTTTTACAGTTGTCGTGATGATTCAGACGGATCACGATACGCATAATTTGAAGGGAAATGCCGTGAAAACCCCTTGACAACCGCAAAAATTCGTAATACACTAATCTAGCGTGCACAGAGATGCGTTTCGTTTTTGTGCATGGATTCATTCAGATGTGAATGCAGCTTATTATTATCATAGGAGGTGAAAGAGAAATGCCAACATTTAACCAGTTAGTAAAAAAAGGACGTCAGACATCTGTAAAGAAGTCTACGGCTCCGGCTCTCCAGAAGGGTTACAACTCTCTTAGAAAGAAAGCGACGAATGAGTCTGCACCCCAGAAGAGAGGCGTATGTACCGCTGTTAAGACAGCTACGCCTAAGAAGCCTAATTCAGCTCTTAGAAAGATCGCCAGAGTCCGTCTTTCTAATGGTATCGAGGTAACAAGCTATATTCCGGGCGAGGGACATAACCTTCAGGAGCACAGTGTTGTTCTTATCCGCGGCGGAAGAGTAAAAGACCTTCCAGGTACAAGATACCATATTATCAGAGGAACACTGGATACAGCAGGTGTTGCAAAGAGAAGACAGGCACGTTCAAAATACGGCGCAAAGAGACCGAAAGACGCTAAAAAGTAAATCTGAACACTTAGCGAGTGCGAGTCAGGGACGAAGCATGAGGTTAGTGTGAAGATTGTTCTTCTGAAACAGAGTGAAGAAGAACTTCGTTATTAAAAAAGTATATTCACAAACAGAACTATGATGAAGTAAGTTGCGAGACATAGATTGATTATAAATATGTCCATGCACTGCACAGTATCATTAGAACGACACATGTGAGTACCGATGAATTAAATCAAATTTGTTGGGGACAGGCAGAACAGCAAACTTTTTATCATCCGTTTCACGCTTATCTGCTGTTCTTGGCAGAATACAATGTTTAAGGAGGGAAGGACCGTGCCACGTAAAGGACATACTCAGAAAAGAGACGTATTAGCAGATCCGTTATACAATAACAAAGTGGTAACAAAGCTTATCAATAACATTATGTTAGACGGTAAGAAGGGTGTTGCACAGAAGATTGTGTACGGAGCATTTGAAAGAGTTGCATCAAAATCCGATAAGCCGGCAGTTGAAGTGTTTGAGGAGGCTATGAACAATATCATGCCAGTACTCGAGGTTAAGGCAAGACGTATCGGCGGTGCAACATATCAGGTTCCGATTGAGGTGAGAGCAGACAGAAGACAGGCTCTTGCACTTCGTTGGCTTACCATGTTTTCACGCAAAAGAGGCGAGAAGACAATGGAAGAAAGACTGGCAAATGAGATTCTTGACGCAGCGAATAATACAGGTGCGTCAGTGAAGAGAAAAGAAGACATGCACAAGATGGCAGAGGCTAATAAGGCGTTTGCACACTACAGATTCTAGGAGGCAGTAATGGCAGGAAGAGAATACCCGTTAG
>CAOJQZ010000038.1 GCA_948441955.1 uncultured Lachnospiraceae bacterium
GCAGGGGCTATAATTGAATTAGAGAATAATCCTCGATAGCTCAATGGTAGAGCACACGGCTGTTAACCGTGGGGTTGTTGGTTCGAGCCCAACTCGGGGAGTTTGAAGAAGCCCGCAGACATCCTGTTCGCGGGCTTTCCGTATTATTATGAGGGCAGTATATGGAAATTCAACATATTTCCTGTTTTTTTTTGTGAAATTTCGAAAAATATCTTTTCAATATAATAGAACATGGTATAATATATAAGGCATAAAATATGCAGTTTGTATCTTATATATTATATAGAGAGAATGATAACAGGAGACGAGGAAAATGGCGGATAATTATAACTATGCAGTATATGAGAACCTATATAATTATATGAATCAGCTTCTGTATCAGGTACAGACACCGTCCGTTTATAATACTGGAAACAGCAACACCAGCAGTACCAGAACGATATCGGAGGGGAAAAGCTTTGCAGATACATTTAGGAGTACTGTAAAGCAGATGGGTGTACCTGAAAGTATGGACGATATATTTGAGGAGGCGGCAAGAATTTATAATGTGCCTGCCGCACTTCTTAAAGCAATCGGAAAAGCAGAGTCAGGCTTTGATTCTACGGCAGTTTCACCTGTAGGAGCACAGGGGGTTATGCAGCTTATGCCGTCAACAGCGCAGGCGCTGGGAGTAAGTGATCCCTTTGATGCAAGAAGTAATATTATGGGCGGGGCTAAATATATTGCAGAAAAACTGAATCAGTATAACGGAAACATTGAACTGGCGCTGGCGGCATATAATGCAGGGAGCGGAAACGTAGAAAAATATGGCGGAGTCCCTCCGTTTACAGAAACGATAAATTATATAGAGAAAATAAAGGGATATATGGGAACTGACCTGGAAACAGGAAAAACAGTGCAGTCTCCGCAGGGACAATCCACGCTTGCTGAGCAGTCGGACAGTGCATTGGATAGTTTGAGTTCGGGAGCTTTTACAGAGGTGATGGCTCAGTATCTTATGGCAAAGATGCAGCTCCAGCTTCAGGAACGTGTAAGTCTGCTCGGGCAGCCGCTTTTTGATAATGGAGAAGAGGGAATGATTTAACAGAAACTAAGATTTTCATAAATGTGAAAATATTGTAAATGTTTGAAAAAACCTAGACTTTTCAAAGGAGAGGGTGTATCATAACTATGATTACCTGTAAAAAATCGTTATATATAGTAAAATTAATTTTTGGATTTATTTAGTACAAAATATATTATTAATTAAAAGGAAGTGGCATACATAATGTTTGGAAATACAATAGCAATGGCGCAGAAGTCGCTGGACTGTTTGTGGAAAAAGCAGGAAGTGCTTTCGAATAATCTTGCAAACATAGATACGCCGGGATTCAAGAGACAGCAGGTAAGTTTTGAGGAAGCATTCAGGAAACGTCTGACTGCGGCGGATGAAACGAAAAGTTCAGCAAAGATGCGGGAAGCAATTGAAGGAACGAATTATACAATATATAGCCGGGATGATTCGGCAAGGGTGGATGAGAACAATGTGAATGCAGATGTTGAAGAGACAGAGATGACGCGGACATGGCTCCATTATTATTATCTTCTGCAGTCAGTCACCTCTGATGTTAAGAGGTATCAGACGGCGATTAAAGGCCAGTAGAGATATTAGAGGGACATAAAAGGATAGAAAGGATTGATTATATATGGAAGAAATGTTTATTACTCCGATTCAGCCCTTAAGCATGACGCAGATCCAGCCAATTAGGCCGATTAGTCTGTCGTCAGGTATGGATCGGATTCAGGAGGTTAAAGGACAGGAGGGAATATCTGCTTTTAAAAGTATATTTGAAAGCGCTATTGATAATGTGAGAACGACAGAGGATACCTTAACCAAGGAACAATATCTTCTTGCAACAGGACAGATTGAGGATCCGCATACAGTTGGAATTGCGGAATCCAACGCACAGCTTTCGGTAGATTTGCTTGTGGCTTTAAGGTCTGCTGCGCTGCAGTCATATAATGAGATGATGCGTATCAGTTCATAAGGGCTTTCTGTGCCTGTAAACTGAGACTTTTCGCTATGGGCGAATTGCTGCAGCATATAAAATCTAAGAAATAAGAGAGTTTTGGATAATGAAAGAAAAAATTGCTCAATTAAAAGAAATGACTGACAAGCTGAATAGCAGAACGAAAAAGATAATCATTGCCGGTGTAGCTGTATTAATTGTTGGTGCCGTAGCGATAGCGCTTATTTTGAATAATCAGCCGTATGAAACGTTATTTACCGGCCTGAGTCAGGAAGAGGCCCAGCAGATTACCCAGAAGCTTCAGGAGGACGGCGTTGATTTCAAATATAATGGTGATTCGGAAATTCTGGTAAAGAGGGATCTTCTGGATCAGACGAAAGCGACGCTTGTTCAGGAGGGATATCCCAAGAACGGATTTACTTACGATACTTTCAAAGAAAACGCCGGCATGATGACGACGGATTCTGATAAAAATACATACAAGCTGTATGAGCTTCAGGATCGTATTGGCGCTACCATTCGTTCGTTTGACGGCGTGAAGGATGCGAAAGTAACGATTGCCCTGGGTGAGGCAAGTAAGTACGTACTGAGCGACAATGAAGGAGAAAGCTCCAGTGCATCTGTAGTTGTTACGATGCAGGGGGGAGGTTCTCCTACAACAGAGCAGGTTTCAGGAATTCAGAGGCTTGTGGCAAAGAGCGTTCCGGGGATGGAGCTTTCCGAAGTAGTAGTTCTTGACGGCAATGGCAATGACGTGTCGGTAGAGAGAGACGGAGGTCTGTCATCAACAACCAGTTCTGATACCGAAGAAATTGCTCAAATAATAGAGAACCAGATTGCCAATAACGTTATGAAGGTACTGGGGCCGATTTATGGACAAAACAATGTAAGAGTGTCTGCAAGGGCTCAGATTAATATGGAAAATCTGGTGAGGGAGACAATTACATATAATACTCCGGAAAAGATAGATGAGGAAGACAAAACGGGAATTGTCAGCAATGAGGATCGTTATGTTGAACGAGCAGGCGGGGGAGATACTGCCGGAGGCGTTGCGGGTACGGAGACAAATGCAGATACTGCCGAGTATAATACAGACAGTGATACAGATAATGAGGGTGCGTATAGTGAGAGTGTATCCAGAGAATATCTGGTAAATCAGATAAAGGAGCAGGGCCAGGTAACGCCGGGAGCCCTTGACGACCTTACAGTGTCTGTGGCGATAAATGGTGAAGGCTTTGGAAGTCTCAGAGAAAGCCAGCTTCTTGCGCTTGTGGGAAATGCAGCAGGCATAGCAGCATCAGACCAGAGGGATAAGATAGCGATTGTCAGCGCGCCGTTTAACGATGGTACGAATGATGACAGCGGAGAGGAAGGCGGCGCCTTCGCGCGTATATTGGAAACAGTTCCGCTATGGGTATTTATTGCAGGAGCAGTGCTTCTGGCTGTATTAATTGGTGTTGTGATACTGCTTCTGGTTAGAAAGCGTAAGAAGGAAGAAGCGGAGGAAGAAGAGCTTCTGAACGCAGAAGGACCGGCAATATTGGCAGTGGATGGAGCGGAGGAAGAGATTCCTGAATTTGATCTTAATGAAGAACTTCGCGAGATTAAGAATGACAGGGGTATGGCGCTTAAGAAGAGTATCCGGGAGTTTGCAGAGCAAAATCCAGAAATATCTGCCCAGTTACTTAAGAACTGGTTAAATGGAGGCAGTGGAGATGGAACTAACTAATAACGGGATGTCGCCGGAACAAAAGGCAGCAGCAGTTGTTATTTCACTCGGAGCCGATAAAGCATCGAAGATATACCGGCATTTGAGTGAAAGCGATATTGAAAAACTGACAATCGAGGTGGCGAAAGCAGGGCATGTTACTCCGGAACAGATGGAGGAGGTTCTGGATGAATTTTATAAGATATGTCTGACTCAAAAGGTTGTAACCGATGGTGGAATGGAGTATGCCCGGGCAGTACTTGAAAAGGCTTTTGGCGAGGGTACGGCGCAGACTCTTCTTGATAAGCTGTCAAAGTCACTGCAGATCCGCCCGTTTGAATTTGTGAGAAAGAGTAATGTAAAGAATCTGGTTTCTTTCCTTCAGCATGAGAGGGCTCAGACAATTGCACTTGTTTTATCCTATGCAGATCCGGATCAGGCGTCTACTGTAATCAGTGAGCTTCCAAAGGAAAAACGCATCAAGGTAGTAGAGTCGATTGCAAAGATGGAAAGTGCATCACCGGATGCCATAAAAATTGTAGAGGAGTCGCTAAAGAAGAGATTTGAATCTATTCTTACAACAGCAGACTTTACGAAGATTGGCGGTATTGATTACATAGCAGATGTAATGAACCATATGGACAGAGCGAATGAAAAATATATCTTTGATGAGCTGGGCAAGGAAAATGAAGAGCTGGCAGAAACAATCCGTAAGAAGATGTTTGTATTTGAAGATATCGTATCTATGGATAACAGATCTATTCAGAGATTTATTCGTGAGTGTGATGTTAAAGATATTGTATACGCTCTTAAAGGATCTGATGAAAATATTAAACAGCTTGTCTTTGCAAATGTATCAAGCCGTATGGCTGAAAGTATTCAGTCTGATCTTGAAGTTACGGTTAATGTACGTCTGAGAGATGTTGAGGAGGCTCAGCAGCGCATTGTTGGTGTGATCAGACGGCTTGAAGAGGCTGGAGAACTGATCATAGTTAAGAGTGGAAAGGATGAAATCATTGCCTAGGATTGTGAAAGGCCCGGAAAAAAAGAAGGATATTAAGCCTTTTGATTTCTTTGCGGGATTTAAGATCAATGAACAAGAGCAGACAGAAGGGTCCGGTGACGAGGCTTTGGACGAGGAGGCTTTAGAGGCGAAGGCACAGGAAGAGCTTGCTCGCAACACGGAGAATGAGATTCTGGAAAAAGCAAGGCGGAAGGCGGAGCGGATTATAAGTGATGCCCGGGAGCAGGCAGAGATGCTACGTGAACAGGCCTATAATGAGGGGAAAGAGTCCGGTCAGCAGGATGGTTTCCGCGAAGCACATGAGGAACAGAGAGTCCTTCTGGATGAGGAGCTTGCACAGCTTCGAAGATACATAACAGAGATTGTCAACGATGTTTCTCATGAGAAAGATAAGATATTAGAGCAATATATAGATGATTTGAAACGTATTTCTCTTGCAGTAGCGGAGAAGATCATTCAGACCAGTCTGCAGTCAAGCAGCGATATTATTAAAAGAATGATACTTTCGGCTACGGATAAAATAAGGAAAAAGCAATGGGCAAAAATATATGTCACAAAATGTGATACCGGCATATCTATGGAAGTAGATACAGAATTTCTGGAGGCATTGTCCGGCTTGTCAGATAATATCAAGCTTATTACAATGGATAACGGAGAGGATGGCACCTGTATTATAGAGCTTCCGGATGAGATTATAGATGCCAGTGTGAGCACACAGTTAGAAAACATTAAAGATATATTGAACAACGTAAGAGTATAACGAGGTGAAAGAAATATGTTTTCAAAGCTGCCGGACTTAATCCAGAAGTCAGAGACAGTAAGTTATATAGGAAAAATAGAAAATGTTGTCGGGATGGCTATGGAATCTTCGGGGAATCGTGCCAGCATCGGCGATATTGCTATGATTTACAATGAAGAAAAGCACAGACAAATACCGGTTGAAGTAGTAGGTTTCCGAGGAGAAAAAATGCAGCTTATGGCGTATGAAAATATCAGCGGTGTTTCTGCAGGAAGTTTTGTAAGAAATACGAAGCGTCGTTTGAAGATACCGGTAGGCGAATTTTTGCGGGGACGTATTATAGATGCTACAGGAAATCCGATGGACGATTTGGGGCCATTCCCTTCACCGCGGTATTACTATGTTGAGAACACTTATATTAATCCCCTTAAAAGACCTCCGATTACAGACACGCTGGAGTTTGGAGTAAAAGCAATTGACGGTCTCAATACAATAGGGAAGGGGCAGCGTATTGGTATTTTTGCAGGCAGCGGCGTTGGAAAAAGTACATTGCTGGGCATGATAGCAAAAAATGTAAAAGCAGATATTAATGTAATTGCCCTGGTGGGTGAACGGGGACGTGAGGTTCTGGAATTTGTCGAGAAGGACTTGGGGCCGGAGGGGTTAAAAAGAAGTGTTCTTGTTGTTGCCACCTCGGATCAGCCGGCAATGCTTCGTATGAAATGCCCCCTTGTAGCTACAACAATAGCTGAATATTTTAAGGATCAGGGTAAGGATGTTCTCCTGATGATGGACTCTCTTACCAGATTCGCGATGGCGCAGCGAGAGATAGGGCTTGCAACCGGAGAGCCGCCGGTTGCAAGAGGATATACTCCTTCTATATATGCCGAGTTTCCGAAACTTCTGGAGAGGAGTGGAAATTTTGAAAAAGGGTCGATTACCGGCGTCTATACGGTTTTGGTAGAGGGAGACGATACGAATGAACCTATTGCAGATACTGTCCGCGGTATTCTGGATGGACATATCGTATTAAGCAGAAAGCTTGCAAATGAAAATCATTTTCCGGCAATAGATGTAAACGCCAGTATTTCCCGTCTGATGACTAATATCGTGTCGGACGGACATAAGGCGGCGGCAGCAAAGATGAGGGATATATTAAGTGTATATTCTAAAAATGAAGACTTGATTTCCATAGGGGCTTATAAAGCCGGGACAAATCCAAGGCTTGACGGAGCTATTTCTAAGATTGATAAAGTAAATGATTTTCTTATGCAGAAGATAGATGAAAGCTTTACTTATGAAGAATCTGTAGAGATTATGAAGAGGATATTGCGATGAAGAAGTTCTTTTTTTCACTTGATACAGTGCTCGGTTACAAGGAGCAGGTGTTAGATGGGCTTAAGGCGGAGCATGCAAGAATACTTATGAAAGTCAGAGAGTGTGAGCGGGCGATAGAGGAATTAGAACAGCTCCACAGAGACTGCACAGCTGAATTTAGAAAAAACCAGTTAAATGGAATAAAAATCAGCGAGATACATACATATGAGAATTATCTGGAGTCATTAGGTCTTAAGATTAAACAAAAGCAGGAGCATCTGCGGAAGCTTAAAGTAAAAGAGGAAGCAAAGAGAAATGAAGTGGTAGAGGCTAAGAAGGAAACCTCTTCTATTGATAAGCTGAAGGAGAAAAAAAGAGCAGAATACGATAAGACGGTTCAAAAAGAAGAGGAACAGCTTATTGAAGAGTTCGTAGTAACGAAGAGGGCTATGGCAAAGCTCAGTATATGATCACGGGTAATACTGCATAGGCAGATTACTATATAAAATTTATGGGAAAGGAGGAGATTACGGTGGACAAAATAAGCATAAAGATGCCAGATATCAGCGGCCGTACAGGTGATGCTTCAAAGTCGGGAAATACAGTTAAGACTGTAACAGATGATTTTAAGAAGCTTCTTCAGGAACAGGGACAGAGAGAAGAGAGCAAAGAAGTATCAAAGGATACGCAGACAGAAAAGAAGCCAGAGAATCCAAAGGAAGAAAAAGATACAAAGGATATAAAGGATGAGAAGGATGATACTGTAAAAGGTGAAGAACAGAAGGAAGATAAATCCAACACAGACGGCCTTCTTGCAGTTTTTCAGATGTCTCAGGGCTTTCGGCCAGAGGTAATTCAGGCAGAACCAGAGGTAGCAGAGGAAACAGCGGTTTCGGAGATTCAGCTTGCAGATACAGAACTGCAGGAAGCATTTGTGCAGACAGCGGATGCGAAGAAGCCGGAGGTTCAGCTGACGGCGGAGATTCAGACGGAGCCGATGCAGAAGACAGAGGCAGATGCAGTAGTTGCACCAAAGCAGCCGGAAGTATCAGGTACACCTGAAAAGGAAGTAAGGGTTGAAGCTTTCCGGAAAGAAGATTCTTCGTCTGATTTACAGAACAATACGGCGCAGCATGACAGCCGTGCAGCAGAGCAGCCTATTCAGGCGCCTGTGATGCAGACGCAGGCCGGCGCTGACGTGTATGAGACAAAACAGCCGGAGCCGGTGAGAATGTATGTTCCACAGCCGGAGCAGCTGCCGGATAAGCTTACAGATCAGCTGCTTACAAAAATGTCAGAGGGAATTCAGGAGTTTGAGATACATATTGAACCAGCAAACTTAGGAAAGATTGCTGTTAAGATTTTGTATCAGGAAGGTCAGGCAACAGTTTCTATTGTCTGCTCCGAAAAGAGAGCCCTTGACGTGCTTGGACGCAATGCAGGAGAGATTGGCCAGGTGATTGAAAAAAACCTGGGAGGAACTACTACGATTATTGTAGATAAGCAGGAAAGCGATTACCTGAATCAGACGAGAGATGAGAACCAGAAAAATGGCCAGAATGGCGGGCAGGAGCAGAAGAAAGACGGAAAGGAACAAAATGCCGAGGAAGCAGAACAGTTTCTTCAGAAACTTCGTCTTGGGCTTGCAGTTTAGAAAGTGAAAAAAGGAGAATAGAAAAATGGCAGTAGATTCAATATCATTAATGAGTGATGCGGCACAATTTATCTACGATTCAGAGAAGGCAACGCAATCTTCCGCAACCTCTGCAAACACAATGACAACAGACGATTATTGGAAACTCATGGCGGCGCAGCTTCAGTATCAGGATATGTCGAATCCTTTGGATAACAGTGAGATGATGAATCAGATGGTACAGATGTCTTCAATGAGTGCGATGTCAAAGCTGTCAGATGCAATTGCAAACTTCTCAACCGTAACAAACAATCTGTCAACCGTAACTTTGACGTCCTATTCCACAGGACTTCTGGGAAAAGAAGTTACAGTTGCAATCACAGAGAAGGACAGCGAGGGCAAAGAAGTAATTAAGGAGAAGATAAAAGGGAAAGTAACAGGCGTCGATCTTACAGGTGCAACAGCAGTGTTTGTAGACGGCAAGAAGTATGAGCTGTCACAGGTTATGTCGGTAGGAGATGTTCCGGAGGAAAAGGAAGAGACAAAGGCGTAAACCAGTGTGAAAGAGAGTAAAGTGAAAGGCGGTGCAGCGTTTATGAGCAATGTAAATCAGATTACGAATGCCGGCACACTTAAGCTGCAGCGTGCGCAGACCGTATTGCAGCCGCAGGGTAACACTGGCAGTAATGTACAGTTCGCAGATCTTCTCCAAAAGGAGGTAAAAAGACCTCAGTCCGTTCAGTTTTCCAAACATGCGGCGCTTCGGGTACAGCAGAGGGGAATTGAGATGACGGAAGGACTCCTAAGCGACCTGAATCAGGCTGTAAAAAAGGCACAGGAAAAAGGCGCCAGGGATGTAGCGGTTATTGGAGAAAACGGAGCATTTATTGTAAACGTTCCGAATAATGTTGTAATTACAACAATGTCCGGGGCAGAGATGAAAGAAAATATTTTTACTAACATTGACAGTGCTGTCTTAATATAAGCCGGACCATTTTATGGAGGTTTATGTACCTGTATGACTTGCAGGTACATAGGACAGCGAAAGAAAAAAAGAAAGGAAGTAATGAAAAATGGTCAGATCAATGGTAGCGGCAGTTGCCGGACTTAAAACTCATCAGTCAAAAATGGATGTAATTGGTAATAATATTGCAAACGTAAATACATGGGGATTTAAATCCTTTACATTTAACTTTCAGGATTCTATGTATGCTAATTCGATTAACGGTTCAGGCGGTAGTGTTGTGGCAGGAGCCGCCGGCGGACGTAATGCTTCTCAGGTTGGTTATGGTTCTACTTTGGGTTCTATTACAAACGAATTCAGCGGAGGCGCTCCGTCACCATCCTCGAATCCGTTGGATTGTATGATTGACGGAACAGGATTTTTCCTGGTAGGAAACATGGTAAACGGAACGTTTACGAATGTAGCAGATTCCGGACTATTTCTTTCAAGAGTAGGTATTTTCCGTGTGGATAATAACGGATATCTGGTAGACGATCAGAGAAGCTATGTATATGGATATGCGCTGGTAGAAGGAACAGGTATTCCGGAGACGCCGGCTACACCAAGCACCAGCTCCTACAGAGATGTTCCGATAACTATTGGTGCTGACGGCACAGTTACGATTAACGGTATAGCAGGCGGTAAGACAACGCCTGGCGCGCCGCTGCAGACGGAGCAGAATTATAAGGATGCCTTTGACGCGTGGCTGAGAGACGGCGCTGCAAAGACAATAACACAGACTTATAATATCAGTTTTGACGGCGTTAGCAGTAATAATGGTAACCGCGGTTTAAAACTTACCTTTACAAGTAAAGCTACAGGAGCGGCAACTCCGCCGTATGCGCTTAATGGCTTGACGCCGATTTCCTCTACACAGGGGACGGAATGGACTCCTGGCGTGGATGCGGAGTATGCGGATGAATTATCTGCAATCCAGATTCCAAGAGACGCCAATGGACAGATGTACGAGATTCAGAGCTACAAGATTAATGAAGACGGAACAATTATCGGTGTAGATAAAGAGAACCGTACGATTGCAATCGGTCAGATTGCGCTTGTTACAGTTGATAATCCGAATGGTCTTGAGAAGTCCAGCGGTTATTACTATACTCCGGGCGCCAATGCAGGAAGTGTAGACGCAATGAAGCCAAACGGCGGACCGGCAGGAAAGATTATGGGTGGTTATCTTGAGATGGCTAATGTAGATGTAGCGAATGAGTTTTCTAACATGATTACATGTCAGAGAGGATTTCAGGCAAATTCTAAGATTATTACTGTAACAGATGAAATGCTCTCAGAGCTGGTTAATATGAAGCGCTAATATGTATGAATGACATAATGATAATGTAGTTATCAAAAGTATGGTAAACGTAATACCGGGATATTTTGTTAATATCCCGGTTACGTTTGAAATGTGTGAGGAAGTGTGTTATGATAGTTCTGACTAAGCTAAATAATCAACAGATTTTGTTGAATTGCGCACAGATTGAGGCAGTGGAGCTGATTCCGGAATCTAAAATTGTTATGATGAACGGAAAATTCTATATTGTAAAAGAGAGCGCAGAAGAAATAATTGAGAAAACAATTGAGTACAATGGACGAATCCATTGTTATCATACAGATAGATAAAGAAGTAAGGCGGTGAAGATAACGTGGATATTACTAGTATTTTAGGTTTAGTTATAGGAACGGTATTAATTGTATTTGTAGGTATTACCCCCTCAAAGCTTGGCAACTTCTGGGATTTGGAATCACTTGCCATTGTTGTGGGCGGTGCGCTTGCAGCGGTAATTGCCAGCTACCCGCTGGGACTTTTGAAAACAGTGGTCAGTCATTTTAAAATGCTGCTGCAGGGCAACAAGTATAATATCGCCGAACTGGTGAATACGCTTGAGGAGATGGCACAGCTGGCAAGAAAGAACGGTCTTTTAGCGCTTGAAGAAAAGGCAAATGAACTTGACGATGCATTCTTTAAGCAGGGAATTATGCTCATTGTAGATGCGACAGAGCCGGAAGAAGTCCGTTCTCTTTTGGAGAATGATGTGGACGCGATGGCGGCAAGGCATGAGGAATGTATTGGAATCTATGATAAGGCGGCGGCCTTTTCTCCAGCATTTGGTATGATTGGTACTCTTGTCGGTCTTGTAAATATGCTGAAGGGTATGAACCTGGATGGTGAGGGCGGCGCCGGTGATATCGGCCCCGCAATGGCAACAGCGCTTATTACGACGTTTTACGGATGTATTCTTGCACATTTGATTTTCTCACCGATAGCAAAGAAACTTAGTATCAGAAACGAAGAAGAGCTTTTATATAAGCAGATTATGATAGAGGGTATTCTGGCAATTCAGGCAGGAGATAATCCTAAGTTCCTGAAGGAGAAGCTTGTTACATATGTTTCCCAGAAGCAGCGTCAGAGAATTCTTGATCCGGACGCAGCCCCTGCAGGCAAGAAGGGCAAGAAGGGGAAGGACGAGGAGTAGGGGGATAATATGAAAAGAAGAAAGAAAGCAGAAGGCGGCGGCGCCAACTGGATGGATACGTACGGTGACCTGGTAACACTGCTACTATGTTTTTTCGTACTTTTATATTCCATTTCTACACTTGACCAGGCAAAATGGATTCAGGTTGTAAAGAGTTTTAATCCGGATGCAAAAGACGTTTCACAAATTGTAAATGATCCGACGGCAGAGGCAGATGATGATGTTCCAGGCGGAATTGCGGAAGAATTTGATGATTTTGACGAATTGTACGAGAACCTGAAAAAGGCGGTGGAGGCTGCCGGATTGGAAGGAGAGGTAGAACTGTTTAAAGGAGACGGATACACCTTTATTACGTTCCGAGACAATGTATTCTTTGACGGAGACAGCTCTATTATTAAAGAAGGGGGCTCATCTATTCTGGGACAGTTTTGTTCTATTGTTTCAGGTGTGAGCGATTCGGTTAAAGAGATTCAGGTACTGGGGCATACAACCCAGGCAGATCCGAACGTTGTGAATGAACCTGTAGGTGACCGTGTTCTCTCAGCCGAACGTGCAGCCCGGGTTGCCGCATATATTCAGACACATACAGCTATAGCGCCTGAGAGCATTACGGGAATCGGATATGGTCAATGGCGTCCGATTGCTCCGTTTGATACAGAGGAGAACCGGGCGAAGAATAGAAGGGTGGAACTTTTGATTACAAAGTCCGATTCCGTGGAGCAGACCCTTGAGAAATATTATGAGGAAATGGGCCGGGAATAATGAAACGAAAGTAGGAATTTAGAATGGCAGATGTATTATCACAAAGTCAGATAGACGCGCTGCTGAATTCGATGCAAAACGGGGATGCAGACAGTAGTGCTCCGGAGGAGCCGAAAAAGGACGAGAAAGAATATAAAAAGTATGATTTCTTCAGTCCAAAGAAATATACCAAGGATAAGCTCAAGATGCTGCGCAGTATTTACGACAATTATTCCAGAATTGCAACTTCACAGCTTAACGGATTGTTTCGTATAGCAAGTGAAGTGGAGGTTGTAGGGGTAGAGGAGCAGCGCTATTATGAATTCGGGAATGCATTGAATGAGACAGATGTAATTACACTTGTAAATGTGGAGCTGCAGGATGAATCTACGAATCCGCCTATGGTATTTCATATTTCTCCTATATTGATGGGAGCAATGATAGATCGTATGCTGGGAGGAACGGGTACGGATATGGTCGATATGTCGTATATTTATACGGATGTAGAGCTGGATCTGTATGCCAAAATAATACGCTATCTGATAGCAATTACCGGAGATGTCTGGGCAAATTACACACAGGTGAAGACGGAGTTTGATCGCGTGGAAGATAACCCAAGCATGTTTCAGGGTATCAGTGTGGATGAAACAGTAGTTATTATCATGCTGAAGATTCAAATGGGAGAAGTTGAGGGTGCTATGAATATCTGTATTCCAGGAACGCTTCTCAGCAATATATTTGAAATTATCGATAAGACAAAGCACCTGGCCAATAAAGGCATGCAGGCATTGCGGAGCAACAGGGAAGATATACTGGAGAATATCAGAGAATCCAAGATGGATGTCATGGCACAGCTTGGAGTGGCACAGCTCAGTCTGGATGATGTTTATAATCTCCATGTGGGAGATGTTATTGACCTTAATAAGCCACAGAATTCACTTATTTCTCTGTACATAGAGGGACAGCCGTGGTTTAATGGACAGCTGGGCGTACATAATAAGAATCTTGCAGTCAAGATAGAGGACCGTATACTGAGACCTAATGATGATGTAGCAGTATAATTACCAGATAAATCTTAAGAATTATCTGAGTATATAAATTACAATGATAACAAAAAGTGAGGTAAAAGAAAATGGCAAAAATTATGTTAGTGGATGATGCGGCATTTATGAGAATGATGTTAAAAACTACATTGACACAGGCAGGGTATACAGACCTTGTAGAAGCAGAAGATGGCGCAAAGGCAGTGGAGTTATATTCCGCAGAAAAGCCTGACCTTATATTTATGGACATTACAATGCCAAATAAGGATGGCCTTGAAACGCTGAAGGAGATTAAAGGAATGGATCCAAACGCGACAATCGTTATGTGCTCTGCAATGGGGCAGGAGACTATGGTTATGGATTCTATTAAGTCAGGAGCAAAGGATTTTATTGTTAAACCGTTTAAACCGGAGCGTATTCTGGCTACAGTTAAGAAAATCCTTGGTTAAAAAATTAAGGAGGGGTAAGAGATGTCTTTTTTGGACTCATTTGATATCAGTGCGTCAGGTTTGACGGCTGAAAGGCAAAGGCTGGACATTGCGTCTGAAAACCTTGCAAATACAAATACTACAAGAACAGAAAGCGGTGGAGCGTATCGAAGAAAGATGGTGGTCCTGAAAGAAGTGCCTTCCACCTCATTTCGAACCAAATTTAACAGTCTTTTGAGCAGAACGGCATCCAAGGGCGGTGTGCAGGTGACAGAGATTGTAGAAGACCAGAGAGATTTGAATCCGGTCTATAATCCGGATCATCCGGATGCGGATGAGGACGGTTATGTTATGATGCCAAATGTAGATCCTGTAAAAGAAACGGTAGATGCAATGTCTGCAACTCGTTCCTATGAGGCAAACATTACGGCATTCAATGCAATGAAGCTGATGGCGCAGAGGGCATTGGATATTGGAAAATAGAACTGAGGGAAATTTCCTCGGAAGGAGTGAAAGGTTAGTATGGTTTCTGAGTGCTTTAGTAAATTAGAAATAGATGCTATAGGTGAAATACTAAATATCAGTCTGGGTGCCTCTGCTACAGCAGTGTCCACAATGTTGAATGCCAGAGTAGATATTACAACGCCAATCGTAAACGTCGTATCTAAAGAAGAATTTGAGATGGACAAAGTAGAACCGGCTGTCGGTGTTGAGATTACCTATGTTGCTGGTCTTGAGGGAGAGAATGTTATGCTTCTTAAGAGGCATGACGTAAAGGTGATTGTAGAGATGCTCATGGGCATGGAGATGCCTGACGAAGAGTTTGAACTGAATGAGATTAACATCAGCGCAGTCTGTGAGGTTATGAATCAGATGATGGGGGCATCCTCGACAGCACTCTCAGAATTTTTGGGGAAAATGGTAAATATATCTACTCCTATTTCATTTGAAGTAAAGAATGAACAGGAATTTATCGATAAATATTTTACAGATGAATACCCGAAGGTTGTCGTAGGATTTACTCTTAAGATTGCGGATAAACTGGAGAGTGAGTTCTTTAATGTTATGCCTATAGAGCTTGCAAAGGGGCTTGTTAGAGGGTTCCTTCCGGATGATCAGATTATTGAGGTTAATAAAAATACTTTGGCGGAGAAAAAACCGGCTGCGTCAGCGCCAGAGAGTTCCTCCGGCGGAACATTGTCTCAGGAGGAGATAGAAAAGCTTTTGGCAGGCGGTGGAGAGGAGTCTGCGGCAGCGCCCGCACAGACGCCACAACCGGCGGCATCAGCGCTAGAGAGTTCCTCCGGCGGAACATTGTCTCAGGAGGAGATAGAAAAGCTTTTGGCAGGCGGTGGAGAGGAGCCTGCGTCAGCGCTCGCACAAACGCCACAACCGGCTGCGCCAGCGCCTCAGTCCGTTCAGCCTGCAGCAGCGCCCGTGCAGACAGCCCAACCGGCTGCGTCAGCGCCTCAGCCTGTTCAGCCTGCAGCGCAGATGCAGCCAATGCCGGTAATGAATCCGGATATGTCTATGATGCAGATGCAGATGATGCAGCAGATGATGCAGCAGATGCAGACAATGCAGCAGGCAATGCAGGATCAGATGAAAGAGAAGAGAAAAGCTCCGGAACCAAAGATGATTCATGTACAGCCGGCTACACAGACAAATCTGAAACCAGATACAGAAATTGTGCTTGAGGGTGAGCAAGAGGAGAACATGGAGCTTATCTTGGGCGTTCCTCTTGAGATATCTGTTGAAATTGGAAGAACCAGGAGATGTGTAAAGGATATTCTTGATTTTACAAAGGGATCGTTAGTTGTTCTGGATAAGCTTGCAGGAGAGCAGGTGGATCTTTATGTCAATGGACAATGCATCGCAAAGGGTGATGTTGTTGTTGTTGAAGATAATTTTGGTATAAGAATTTCAGAGATTATGAAAGTTAATTTAATTGCATTACAGTAAGGAAGGAATTGTATGTTAAGAGTGATCGGCACTTTTATCGCAGTGGCGCTTATTATTTACGGGAGCTATATGGCAAGTAAATATATTGGCAAAGGAATGACCAGGGGCAGCGGTTCCCTGTATATGCGGCTGATTGATCAGATCACGCTGGGACAGGACAGGCATATTGCTATTGTACAGATTAGCGGTAGATATCTGCTTCTTGGCGTCACTGCAGGGCAGATAAATGTTTTGTCTGAGATTCAGGATGAGGAGTTGTTTCCCTTAAGGCCGGAAAATGGCGGAGAAGGAACAAGTCCGTCGGATTTTAAATCCATCCTGGAGAAGCTGGGTGACTTTGGGAAAAAGAGGAGGTAAAGACTAATGTATGACTCACTGATAAATGTTAACGGCAGCCAGGTTCCTACATTAGATATACTGTTACTTCTGACAATTGTAGCACTTCTGCCTTCACTTCTGATTATGATGACCTCGTTCACGAGGACAATGATTACTCTTTCTTTCCTTAGGACTGCAATGGGAGTTCAGCAAACACCTCCGAATATGGTGCTTGTAGGAATTTCTATCTTTCTTACACTTTTTATTATGGATCCGGTGATCAAGGAGATCAACACAGAGGCATATACGCCGTATAAGAATTCAGAGATCACACAAGAGGAGGCGCTTGACAGAGCGCAGATACCTCTTAAGAGATTTATGCTCAGAAATACTGAGAAGAGTGCGCTTAACATGTTTGTAGAAATATCGAATGCGGAAGCAGTAGAACAAGAGGAGGATCTTCCTATGACAGTGGTGATACCTTCTTTTATGACCAGTGAACTTAAAAAGGCATTTTCAGCTGGGTTTTTACTGTATCTTCCATTCTTGTTAATAGATGTTGTCGTATCAAGTACACTTATGTCTATGGGTATGATGATGCTTCCTCCGGCAATGATTTCAATGCCGTTCAAGCTACTTTTGTTTATAACTGTAGACGGATGGGAATTGCTGTTTTCATCAATTGCAAATAGTTTTCACTGAGAGTGAGGGAGGCATATAGATGACGAATGCTGAAGTTGGAGAGTTAATGTATGATGTTTTTGTCATAATTGTTGAGCTTGCGGGTCCGCTCCTTGTTATCAGTATGCTTGTAGGTGTGATTATTTCAATCATACAGGCAGCAACACAGATTCATGAACAGACTATAACATTTGTGCCAAAGCTTCTGGTAATAGGAATTATATTGGTATTCACCGGTGAGACGATGCTTCGTACTCTTCAGGATTTTACAGTCAGAATATTTAGTATGATGTAGCGGGATAACGCGGGGAGTGATGACATGACATTTGACAGTGTCGCGCAGCTTACCTTATTTTCTCTTATTATGATGAGAATGTCGGGGTTTATATTATTAAATCCGATTCTGGGCAGAAGAAATATACCGATGCTTTCGAAGGGCGGGTTAATTCTTGCACTTACAATGTTGGTTTATTCATTTTCCGCACAGAACATACCGGAACCTGTAAGTACAATAGAGTTTGGGCTTCTTTTGGCAAAGGAATTTTTTGTCGGATTTTTAATCGGATATGTCATGGAATTGTTTTTTTTCGCAATTACCTTTGGAGGCTTTATTATTGACTTTCAGCTTGGATTGTCGATGGCCACAGTATATGATCCGCAGAGTAATTCACAGGTTGCCGTAACAGGAACTTTGCTCCAGACTTGGTTTGTACTGTTATTTTTTGCAGTAGACGGTCATCTGGCTCTGATGAAAATATTAGTTTCTTCAGCAGAGATTGTTCCTTATGGAGGTATTTTGATTTCTGCGGGCTTAGGGACACGAGTGTTGGAAATCTTTCTCACATGTGTTGAACTGGGCATACGGCTTGCGCTTCCGATTCTTGCAGCAGAGTTTCTTGTACAGGTGGGAATCGGAATTATGAACAAGGTGGTTCCGCAGATTAGTATATTTGTAATTAATATTCAATTGAAGATAATCGTCGGTCTTGGTCTGCTTATTATCATGTTTTCCTCATTCGGGGAGCATTTAAACAGGATATTGACAGAGATGATAAAAACAGTTCAGGGTGTTATGACGTTTTTATAGATTGGGAGTGAATAGATTTGCCAGCAGGTTCAGGCGAGAAAACCGAAAAACCTACCGCCAAAAAGCGTAGTGATCAACGTAAGGAAGGTAATGTTGCCTCGAGTAAGGATGTTATAGTAGTCGCTTCGCTTTTTGTATGTTTTTATTGCTTACAGGCTCTTTTTCCGGGAATATATAAATCCATAAGGGAGATGATGATTTTTTTGATTTCTCTGGTAGGAGAGATAGACGTTCTGTCTCTTGGAACAGTGCAGCAGCTGGGAATGAAGTCAATGGAGCTTTTGGCAGAGTGTATTTTCCCTATTGGTATTATCAGTATGGCGGTTGGAATTGTTGCAACTGGAGTACAGACACGATTTTTGTTTACAATGAAACCGGTCGGTTTTAAGGCTAAGAACTTAAGTCCGCTTAATGGAATTAAAAAAATGTTTTCTGCCAAGAATCTTGTAGAGCTGCTTAAAGCAGCGCTCAAGATGATTATTCTGGCAGTAGTGCTTTATCAAATTCTTAAAAGTGAGATTGTTATTATTGCGCAGATGATGGATTTGAGTCCGGCCGCAGGATTTACCTATGTGTTAAATGAAATCATGGGAATGGTTCTGAAGATTGGCCTGGTGTTTGCCGTAATTGCAGGATTCGATTATTTTTATCAGAAGTGGTCATATGAGAAGAAGATCATGATGACCAAGGAAGAAGTAAAAGAGGAATATAAGCAGACAGAAGGAAATCCTCAGATTAAAGGAAAAATCCGAAGTCTGCAGCAGAGTATGGCAAGAAGCAGAATGATGCAGGCAGTGCCGGACGCTGATGTAATTATCCGAAACCCTACACATTTTGCCGTTGCGCTTAAATATGAAATTAATCATGATAATGCTCCAATCCTGATTGCAAAAGGGCAGGATTTGGTTGCTCTCAAAATTGTGGAAATTGGGGAGCAGAATCATGTTACAGTAATAGAGAATAAACCGCTTGCGAGGGGAATATATGCCTCTACACCGCTGAACAGTGAAATACCGGCGGAGTATTATGGAGTAGTGGCAGAAATTCTCGTCAAGGTATTCCGTATGAATAAAAAGTTGGTGTAGAGTATGAAAAGAATATTGAATAATGCGGTATCTTTAATTGTACTTATGATTGTACTGCTTCTTATTATACCGCTGAATACGTTCTTTCTGGACGTTATGATTATTTTGAATATTGCTATATCGATGATTATACTTTTAATCAGTATGAACATTAAAGAAGCGCTGGAATTTTCAATTTTTCCGTCAATGCTTCTTATTACGACGCTGTTTCGTATCGGAATTAATATTTCTTCTACAAGAAGTATTCTTGGTAATTCAGGTACGGCAGGAGCGGTTATCCGATCTATGGGTGACTTTGTGCTTCAGGGAAATGTTGTTGTCGGTGTTATTATTTTCCTGATTATTGTATTAGTTCAGTTTCTTGTTATCACAAAGGGCGCGGAACGTGTGTCAGAGGTAGCCGCAAGATTTACATTGGACGCTATGCCGGGTAAACAGATGGCGATTGACGCTGATTTGGGAAGCGGGCTGATTACCGAGACAGAGGCTAAGGAAAGACGTCACAAAATACAAAAGGAAGCAGATTTCTATGGTTCCATGGACGGTGCTACCAAGATTGTAAAAGGCGATGCAGTCATGTCGCTGATTATTACCGCAGTCAATTTTATCGGAGGCTGTATCATTGGTATGGTACAGGGCGGAATGTCATTTACAGAAGTACTGTCAGTGTACTCCATCGCAACCGTTGGCGATGGACTGGTGTCTCAGATTCCGTCGCTTCTTATCTCTACAGCCACAGGTATGATCGTAACGCGTGCAGTTGCAGAGGACAGCCTGAATATAGATGTAACAAAGCAGTTTATGGCACAGCCGAGAGCAATTATGATGGCCGGCGGTGTTCTTGCAATTCTTATAGCGGTTCCGGGAATGCCAAAGCTGCAGATGGGGGTTATAGCCCTGGCATTGATGCTTGGCGGATGGCAGCTTATGCGGCGTATGGAGGAGATGGGAGTGCCTTCTGCGCAGACAGCAGCCGGAGGAGCTGGTGTAGGTCCCCTTGAAGGAGAGCAGATGGAGGTCACGGAGGAAGATAACTTTAAGGATATCAACAGTGTCTATTCATTGATCACTGTCGAACCTATTGAGATGGAATTTGGCTATAGCCTGATTCCGCTTGTGGATGAGGCAAGCGGAGGGAAGATGATTGACCGTATTGTTATATTCAGAAGGCAGTATGCACAGGAGATGGGCCTTGTTATTCCCTCCATAAGACTTCGGGACAGCTCAAGTCTTAATACGAACCAATATGTAATAAAGATTAAAGGCGAAGAGGTTGCCAAGGGCGAGATTCTGGTTGACTACTATCTGGCTCTTGAACCGCCGAATCCGGAAAAGGAACTTGACGGTATAGATACGATTGAACCGGCATATGGTATTCCCAGTAAGTGGATTACTGTGGATAAAAAGGAAATGGCTGAAATCTATGGATACACAGTTATTGATCCCTTATCTGTCATGCTGACTCACTTATCTGAGACAGTCAAGAAGCATGCACATGAGCTGCTTAACAGGCAGGAGGTTGTGCGTCTGGTTGATAATATGAAGAAGCAGTCTCCGGAGCTTGTGGAGGAATTAATTCCAACCCTTATATCCTACGGAAATTTCCAGAAGATTTTGACGAATCTGTTGAGGGAGGGAATTCCGATCAAGGATATGGAGACCATTATGGAAACGATTGTAGACTCGTCCATGACAGTCAAAGATTTGGAAACGATTACGGAAAATATACGTGTTGCATTGAAGCGTACGATTACGCGGAAGTTCTGCGAGGGCGGCAGCATGAAGGTGGTGACACTGGATGCAGAGCTGGAAAAAAATATTATTACAAGCCTTACGAACGGGGAGCATGGCATGTATCTTGCTCTTAGCCCGGATGTTATGCAGAGTGTGATTACACAGCTGTCCGATGAGGTGAAGAAGTTCCATGACTTTGGCCAGCCGCCGCTTGTGCTGACCAGTCAGGTTGTAAGAGTACATTTCTATCATTTGATAGAGCAGTTCTTCCCGGACGTGTATGTACTTTCATTTAATGAGATTAATAATAATATCCAGATACAGGCAATAGGTAATATCACCTTGTAGGTAGACAGATTTAATGGAGCAGCTGATATGAGTACACAGGAACTATACAAAGAGAAGTCAAATGAAGAGCTTTTAAAATTGTATAAAGAAAGCGGCAGTCTAGAAATTAAACAGGAGATTGTCATGCGGTATATCTATCTTGTCAAAAGTATTGCGCTGCAGATGAGAGATATTTATATGAGTTTTGTGCAGGTAGATGATATTATTAATGAAGGTGTAATTGCAATTATGTCTGCCATTGACAAATTTGATATGGAAAAAAATGTCAAATTTGAGACTTATATTTCAAAAAGAATTAAAGGAATGATTATTGATCTGGCCAGGAAGCAGGATTGGGTGCCAAGAAGTACAAGAAAGAGTACAAGAAATATTGAAGATG
>CAOJQZ010000039.1 GCA_948441955.1 uncultured Lachnospiraceae bacterium
TTGATTTCATATTCCGCTCCTCCTATTCCTGCTCATCCCAGTATTTCTGAATATCTTCTGTCAGCTCTTCCCTGTCGCTTCTGCCTGCAAGATATTTCTGCATGGAAGCGCCTAATACTGCCCAGTGGTCATTCGGCACAATCGCAGATGCATTAAACGCTTTATCCTCATGAACCTTTCCATAAATATCTGCACTTAACGGATCACTTGGTTCATATGGATTATTCTGAAAGGGCGGAATGATATTACAGGTCTTTACAAGCATCTGCTGTCCGATTTCACTGTATACAATCCAGTTTAAAAATTCCTTTGCCGCCGCCTGCTCCTTTTCTGATGCAATCTGTCCGTCCAGCATAACCTGCTTTGAAGGGGATGCCTGAATCTGCTGGTTTACAAAATCATTTTTATCATTATTCAGAAAATAGGGAAGGAAACCATACGCGTCCTCTTCCTCTGCCCCTGCTTCCGAAATATTGGGCCACGCCCAGTTTCCATTAAACCAGAAGGCGGTTTTTCCGTCTGCCAGGTCAATTGCCATCTCGTCATAATCGGCGCCCAACGGATCACCCTTTGCTACATTATACTTTTTCAGTATATCAAACATATTTAAAAATTCTGTCAGTCTGTCATAGGATGAAAGATTAAGCTTACCGTCTTTAATTTCCTCAATAACCTCCTGAGCGCCCTCACTTGTTCCCTCATATGTTTCATAGATGTACTGAAGCTGGTGAGCTCCCAGCGACCAGTCCTCCTTTGCCATTGAAACAGGCTTTTCCATTCCAGCCTCCACAAGGCGGTCAAGCAGATCTACAAACTCATCCTGGGTTGTAATGGAATCTGCATCAAAGCTCTCGCCAAGCGTTTCCTCAATCACTGCCTTATTATAAATAATTCCCCTTCCTTCGATGCAAAGCGGAAAGCTGTAAATCTTACCGTCTACCTCCGTCAGATACCCTTCTGCTTCTTGTGTCCAGGGTTCATCCGTCAGATCCGCCGCCTTCTCTTCTGCAAGCGCTATGACATCCGTGGTATCCAGAATCGATATTGTCGGCGGTGTTCCCGAGTTATACAGGCTTACAACTTTTGTGTATGGTGAATCTCCGTCCGTAACCGGCATTACCTCAACATGGACGCCTGATTTCTTCTCATATTCAGCCCCCATCTTCTCCAACGCAACCTGTATCTCCGCCTTTGAATTGAGAAGCGTGATGTTCGTACCGCTTAGGGACGAATCATACTCAAATGTGTCCACCGAGGTGTCAATCGGTATTTCCTTTTCTTCTTCATTTGGGTCATCCGGATCACTGGCAAATCCAAAACGGCATCCTGTCAGCATTCCAGACATCAACGCCAGTACAATCCCCATTGAGACAACCTTCTTCATGACTCTCTTTCTCATGGATCATTCCTCCTGTTTTAGAATTTTTATTCTGTTTATAACCGGTAAAGTAACTAGTAAAGTTACCGGTTACTTTATATGTATAATAACACTGAACGTTATGCTCGTCAATGATTAAAATCAACTTTGTGAATTGCCTCCAAATTTTATATTTCCAATTTGTACATCTTTTACAAAACCGGTTACTTAACCGATTACTCATTGCGTGTTTTCTTTATTTTTGCTATACTGATATTGATATTTTTATACTATTTTAAAGCATTAGAGAGGCTGTTATATTACCATGAACCAGAAAAAGAATGTAACATTTAATGATATTGCAAAATATACCAATTTTTCTAAAACAACTATTTCAAGATATTTCAACAACCCTGATTCCCTGACTCTGGAAAACCAGGAAATTATCGCCAAGGCTCTTGTTGACCTGGATTATAAAGAAAATAAAGTGGCGCGGATTCTGGCCAGTGGAAAAACCGAATTTGTGGGCATTATTATTCCAAATTTGTTTCTACACTATTACTCGGAAGTCCTTAATCAAATCCTGTCCACTTATGAAACCTTCGGCTATAAATTTCTTGTCTTTGTCGGAAACGGGCAGGAGGAAACAGAACGCAGGTATATAGACGAGCTTCTGGCATATAAGATTGAAGGGCTGATTATTTTAAGCCACACCATTCCCTCCAGAGAATTGTCCGAGCTTGGAATTCCCATTGTAACGATTGAACGGGAAGACAGATATGTCAGCAGCGTCAACACAGATAACTATATGGGCGGCTGTCAAGCTGCCGGACTTCTGGCAAGACATGACTGTGAGGTTATCATCCACATCAACTACGTAAATACTTCTGATTACAAATATATCCCGGGTTACGGACGTGTACAGGGTTTCCTCGATTTCTGTAAGGAGCATCAGCTGGAGCATGAACTGATTCTTAGGGATATGGGAAACACTTACGATTCTTTAAGACTTCATTTATCTGAAATACTGGATTACATCATAGAAAAATACGCAGGGCAGAGGAAGGGCCTGTTTATTTCTAATGATACACAGGCAAATGTAGTATTAAACCTATTAATAAGAAAATATGGATGTCTTCCCGATGATTTTTTCCTTATTGGCTTTGATAATTCTTCCATATCAGAAGAGGCAGTGATCCCTATCAGTACCATCGGACAGCAGATTGACAAACTAGCATACGGAGCAGTAGAACTTCTTGTAGAACAGATGAATGAACGAAAAAAGAGAAGTCCTCAGCCTTTGAAAAATCCAGTCCACAGAGTCGTTCCCCCGATACTGTTTCGGCGGGAAACTACAGAAAAATAGCGAGAGAGCAATCTGGGACGGTGTATTTTTAAAAATACACCGTCCCAGATTCATTTTACCCTGTCCCCAATTCGTTAAGAAACCTCTCCCCGTATTTTTCATACTTAAACTCCCCGACTCCGGTAACCTTCAGCATCTCAGCCTTTGTTTTCGGCTTTAAAATACACATATGTATAAGTGACTTATCGGAAAATACAATATAAGGCGGCACTCTTTCTTCTCTTGCAATTTCTGTTCTTAGTGCGCGGAGCTTCAGGAACAGACTCTCATCCTTTGCTTGAAGCTGTCCGGCCCCAAAGAGTTTCTGCTTCGTCTTGACCTCATTTTTTTCTCTCTTTTCCCGCTCCCTCGCCATCTTCATAACAAGCACAGTATCCCCTTCTAAAACCTCCCGTGTCTTTTCTGTCAGCTTAACCAGCATATATTCATCATTTGTCAGACGAATATATCCTTCCACAAGCAAATAGTTTGCCACCTGCCGGAGCTTATATACCGGCACTTTAGACAGGCTTCCATAATAGGTATTACGGTCCATCTGATACTGGCGGATCTTCGCAGTATTTGCCCCATGTACCGCATCAATAAGCACGTTTATTCCATACCGCTGCCCGGATTCCCGGACACAGCCCATAAGCGCTGCGGCAATCTCTGTTACGTCTGCTTCCTCAAACTGTGTCATGCAGTTTGAACAGTTTCCGCAGTAATTTCCGCCGTATTCCCCGAAATACCGGAGCATGTAGTCCCGGAGGCACTCATTAGTAAAACAATAAAAGGTCATTTTACGCAGTCTTTCATGATCTCTTTCATGCACCAGCTTTTTCGTCAGCTCATCAAGCTCTTTATTATCCTGATTATTCTCAATGAAAAACTGATTCATAACCACATCTTGTCCGCTGTAATACAGAATACATTCCGCCGGCTCCCCATCACGTCCGGCCCTGCCTGCCTCTTGGTAATAAGATTCCATGTTTTTCGGCATATTATAGTGAACTACATATCTTACGTTTGATTTGTCAATTCCCATTCCGAAAGCATTGGTCGCTACCATCACCGTGGCGCAGTCATAGATAAAATTGTCCTGATTATTTTTCCTCTCTTCATCGCTTAAACCGGCGTGGTATCTTGTGGCAGAAATACCTGCTTTCAAAAGATTTCCGCACACCTCCTCCACCTGCTTCCTTGTCAGACAATAGATAATGCCGCTCTCGCCGGTGTGCTTCTTAAGATAATTCATCAGAGCCTGATACTTATTCTTTGGAGACTGCACTTCAAAATAAAGGTTCGGCCTGTCAAAGCCTGTGCTCAAAACTGTCGGATTTTGAAGCATCAGAATATCTATAATATCCTCCCTGACCTCCTTCGTGGCAGACGCAGTAAATGCGCTGACTACCGGGCGGCATGGAAGACGCTCTATAAATTCCGTAATTTTCAGATAACTGGGCCTGAAGTCCTGCCCCCACTGGGAAACGCAGTGTGCCTCATCTACGGCAACCATTGCAATCTCCCCATGACATGCAAAATCAAGAAAGCTGTCCGAAAGAAGCCTCTCCGGCGCCACATAAATAATCGAATAGCGTCCTTCTCCTGCAAGCTTAAGGGCTTTAAAATACTGATTAGAGGTCAGAGAGCTGTTCAGATATGCCGCATGTATTCCTGCCTGGTTAAGCGCTCCCACCTGATCCTTCATAAGCGATATAAGGGGAGATATAACAAGGGTAATCCCTTCAAAAATCAATGCAGGAATCTGAAAGCACAGTGATTTTCCGGCGCCGGTAGGCATGATTCCAAAAGTGTCTCTTCCACTCAAAATACTGTCAATCAGGACTTCCTGCCCTTCCCTGAAATCATCATATCCGAAATATCGCCTTAGGATCTTTTTCTTCTCTGCTAGGTCCTTCATAGTTCTATTCTTTCTCTTTCCTTCCTCCCGCACAATAGAGCACAAACCCCAAAAACAGCACTGCCGCCGCCATCCAGCCTGCAAGTACGGCTGTTCCCTGCCCTTTAAACATATCGTAATACCCTTTCAGATAGATAACGACAATAATCATCGGCAGCACAAACAACATATACAGTCTCAGACCCTCAGCAAACCGAATTCCCTCTCCTGTATTCACTTCCCGGAGAAAGTTCTCCCAGCCCCATCCGTTTTTCTTTGCACAAAAAAGCACATATCCAAGACTGCCAAGAGGAAGCAGGTTATTCGACACAATAAAATCCTCAAAGTCCAGAACAGTCGTACCCGCTCCCAGCGGCGCAAAGCCGCTCCATAGATTAAAGCCCAGCACACAGGGCATGCTGAGCAGGCAGATAAGGATCACGCTTACAAATACACTCCTATTCCGTGACCATCCAAACATATCCATGTCAAAGGAAATAATATTTTCAAATACGGCAACCAATGTGGAAAATGCAGCAAAGGTCATAAACAGAAAGAACAGCCCACTCCAGAACTGCCCGCCCGGCATCTGCGCAAATATATTCGGTATGGTTATGAAAATCAGGCTTGGTCCGGCCCCCGGCTCTATTCCAAAGGCAAAGCAGGACGGAATAATGATAAATCCGGCCATCAGCGCCACAAAGGTGTCCAGCACTGTAATGTTCACAGCTTCCCCGGCAAGACTTCTTTTTCTGTCCATATAGCTTCCGAAAATCAGCATTGCGCCGATTCCAATGGATAATGTGAAAAATGCCTGACTCATAGCGCCAAATATTACATTTCCAATTCCAATCTGCCTCACCTTCTGGAAATCCGGGACAAGATAAAAACGAATTCCTTCTCCCGTACTGTCAAGAAATGTGGAGTGCACAGCAAGCACCACCATAATAATCAAAAGCGCAGACATCATAACCTTCGATACTTTTTCAATACCGCCCCGGATACCGAAAAAGCAGACTGCAAAGCCAAGCACGGTAATCAATATCGTCCAGAATGCCATTGCCGGCATATCACCAAGCATACCGGAGAATTTCTCCGCAACCAGCTCTGCCGACGCCCCTTTAAATTCTCCCCGGATACTCCGCCAGCAGTAATACAGCATCCAGCCTCCTACTGTTGTATAAAACATCATAAGAAGATAGCTTCCTATGATTCCAATCCACTTACTCATATGCCAGCGGGTTCCCGAAGGCTCCAGCTTCTCATAGCATGCCGCCACACTTTTACGGCTGCCTCGGCCCATGGCAAATTCGCATACAAGTACCGGGATTCCTAAAATCAGAAGGAACAAAAGATATATTATAATAAAGATCGCGCCCCCAAATTCCCCGCACATATACGGAAATTTCCACACATTTCCTATTCCAATCGCACATCCGGCTGAGACCAAAATAAATCCCAGCCGTGAACCAAATTTTTCTCTCTTCATTTAACTCTCCTAACTATCTGGAACACCTGAACAGAAGGTCCTCCCATCTTCTGTCCACTTCCTTCTGGAATGCTTCAAGAAGATATTCATTTCCTTTTTTAAACAAATGCTTAAATCTTCCCTGGGGCTTTAAGAAGTTCTCTATCGGAAGCTTCTTCTTTGGCTCGTAGTTAAGAATCCATTTTCCTTCCACCACTTCAAACAACGGCCAGTAACAGGTTTCTACGCCAAGCTTGCAGATTTCCATAATATCCGGCGTATTGTATCTCCAACCCCTGGGGCACGGCGCCATAATATTCAGGAACGCTGCCCCCGGCGTATAGATTGCCTTCTCTGATTTTACATGTAAATCCTTAAAATTCTGCACAAAGGTTGTCTGCGCCACATATGGGATATCATGAGCCGCAATGATTGCCGCCAGATCCTTCCTGTTCTGGGGTTTTCCGTTACTCACGGTTCCCACAGGTGTTGTCGTTGTGTCCGCATACATGGGTGTTGCGGAGGAACGCTGGATTCCGGTATTCATATAGGCCCCGTTATCATAGCAGACATAGACAAGGTCATGATTACGCTCCATTGCACCTGACAGAGACTGAAAACCGATGTCATAGGTTCCGCCGTCTCCGCCAAAGGTAATGAATTTATAGGTTTCATTTAATTTCCCTTTTCTCTTAAGCGCCTTGTACGCACCTTCCACACCGCTTAGGGTTGCACCTGCATTTTCAAACGCATTGTGAATATAGCTGTCCTCCCATGCCGTATAGGGATAGGTAAAGGTAGACACCTCAAGACATCCCGTTGCATTGCCGATAACCGCTTTATCTCCTTCGTGAAGCCCCCGCAGAACGTTTCTTACCGCGATGGTTCCGCCGCAGCCTGCACACATTCTATGTCCCGGAGCAAGGCGCTCTGGTTTATTCATTGTCTCTTTAAAATTATAGCTCATCTTTCGCTCCCCCTTACTCTCTCAGTCCAAGATAACGATAAGTTACGCCTGCATCGCCTTCTTCTGCAATCTGTTTCAGCGCCTCAAATACACCTTCCATGTCTTCTACACGAACGTCACGTCCACCAAGTCCATAGATATAATTCACTGCCAGAGCTTTCCCGCGGGCTCTGTATAACGCTGACATCACATCTGCGCCAAGAGGTCCGCCGTGGTTCGTATAGCCTTCCGCACGGTCCATAATGGCCACTGCCTTTATATTCTTAAGCGCCTCTGCAATCTCTAAGGCCGGGAACGGACGGTAAAGACGGATTTTTATCAATCCTACCTTTTCTCCCTTCTCCCGCAGCCTGTCAATGGCATCCTTGGCAGTTCCTGCCGCTGAGCCAATCATAACAACTGCCCTCTCGGCATCCTCCATGCGGTACTCCTCGAACAGGCCGTACTCTCTTCCTGAAATGCCGGCAAATTCCTTCGCCACGTCAAGCGCCACCCGGCTTACATGCTTCATGCCCTCTGCCTGACTGCGTTTTGCTTCCATATAGTAATCTGTGATAGAATAAGGTCCCACTGCCATCGGACAATCCGGATTCAGAAGATAATTCTCCGGTCTGTATTCGCCTACAAATTTCTTTACCTCTTCATCCTCTAAAAGCTCAATATTTTCTACCGCATGGCTTGTGATAAAGCCGTCCTGACAGATCATAATCGGAAGTCTTACATCCTTATGTTCGCTGATACGGTAAGCCTGTACCATATTGTCATATGCCTCCTGATTATTTTCCGCATACATTTGTATCCATCCGGAATCTCTTGCACCCATACTGTCGGAATGGTCACAGTTAATATTGATGGGGCCGGACAACGCACGGTTAACAAGCGCAAGTGCAAGGGGCAGTCTGTTGGAAGCCGCTATGTATAATTCTTCCCACATGTAAGCAAGCCCGCAGGAAGAGGTTGCCGTAAGACTTCTCGCTCCGGCTGCTGAAGCTCCGATTGCGGCGCTCATGGAGCTGTGCTCGCTTTCTACGGGTATAAACTCCGTATCCACTTGTCCGTTGGCTGCAAAGGAAGCAAAATACTGCGGTATCTCTGTGGACGGGGTAATAGGGAACGCAGGAAATACATCCGGGTTAATCTGTCTTAACGCAATCGCCACCGCCTCGTTTCCTGATAATCTGTCTCTCTTTGCCATTTTATTTCACCCCTTCCATTGTAATCGCGCCAAACGGACATGCCTTTACGCAAATGCCGCAGCCCTTGCAGTGATCATAGTCAAATGCCCCTCTTTTCATATCCTTAACCGGAATACAGCTGTCCGGGCATACCGGCACGCATAACAGGCACTGCCTACATTTATCCTCTATAAATTCCGGCTTGTCCGTAGACCATTCTCCTGTATTAAAGTCCTTAGAAGTGCCCGCACCGGTGATAATCATCCCCTCTGTAAGCTCCTTCCAATTCGCCTTTACACCTAATTTTGAAATATCCATAGCCATTACCGCACCTCCTTAAGCGCCATTTCAAGAGCCGCCGTATTGCCGTCTATTACCTCAGGCTTGCTGGCAAATTTGTGGGTAAAGGATGCTCTCATCTCGCGTAGAAATGTCTCCTCATCCATCAGCCCTGTTACCTTTACAATTGCAGCAAGCAGCGGGGTATTCGGGAAATATTTCCCCATAGCCGCCATAGATACCTTATGGGCATCAATGGTGTAAATTCTGCCTTCATAGCCCTTTAGGTGGGGAATAATCTCTTCCTTGCTCCGGGTGGTATTAATGAGAATCGCCCCTTCCTTCTTAAGGCCTGCTGTCACATCAACCGCCTCTAAAAGAGACTCATCAACTACTACTACGTATTCCGGGTCATAAATGTTGGAGTGGGCCCGAATTACAGTATCGCTGATTCGGTTGTACGCCGTAATCGGCGCTCCCATACGCTCCGGGCCATACTCTGGAAAACCCTGTACATATTTTCCTGTCTGAAACGCTACATCTGCCAGAAGCAGTGCAGCCGTCTTGGCACCCTGACCGCCGCGGCCATGCCATCTGATTTCTGTTAAGTTGCTCATGTTCCTTCATCCTTTCTGCTGTTATATCGCTTTACAGCTTCGCAGTCAGCGTCTTGGCGCTGACTCCCTGAAGCATTCCAAGCTTTCCTGATAATGCGCTTACGACATCTCCGGGTGCATCCATTACAATACTGATAATGGATACGCTTTTCTCCCGATATGGAATTCCCATTCTTCCTATAACATACTGCCGATATTCGTGCAGGATCTCATTTACCGCTGCAGCAGATTCTTCGTCTTTTACAATAACACTTATAACTGATACTCTGCTCTCCATATGCTTTTCCTCCTCTATTCAATGCATACGTGTTTTTCATTATATCATAATTCTGCTGAAAACGAAAAATATTTTCTATAGTTGAGCACAAAAATCAGGAATCCTTTATCTGCTTTCCAGTTACATCCATATGATAGTCCTTTTTATAGATCAGCTCGGACACCGGCACAATTTCATATCCCTTCTCCTTTAGTCCTGTAATTAATGCTTCCAGAGCTTCCGCCGTATATTTTGCCCCATTGTGGCAAAGGATAATGGCTCCATTGTAAAGGGCCTTATGATTCAAAACTGTATCAATAATACTGTCCGCTCCGTAGTCCTTCCAATCCAGACTGTCCACGCTCCACTGAATTGTATAGTACCCATTTTCCTTTGCGTTCAGGATAACACGATCATCATAATCTCCATAGGGAGGACGGAACAGTTTCATTTCTTCTCCGGTCAGCTCCTTTACCTTCTTATGGACATCCATAAGCTCCCGTGTCTTTTCCTCTTCCGAAATCTGGGACATATTTTTATGGTTCTCACTGTGATTCCCCAGATCATGACCCGCCTCATAAATCGCCTTCACATCATCTGGATAGCTTTCTACCCATCCGCCGGTCATAAAAAATGTAACATGTACATCATTCTTTTTTAAAATATCAAGAATTCTCTGTGTGTCTTCATTCCCCCATGCAGCGTCAAAACTTAACGCCACTTTTTTTTCTTTTGTATCTACACAGTAAATCGGAAGCTCTTTTCCATTCACATTGCTGGACACTGTTACATATCCCGACACATACTTATAAGAACCGGCGAGAGCTACCATAAGCGTAAGCAGCAAAATTCCACGGTTTCTCCATCTGCGCTTCTTATCTTCTTTCATAAAATAAAAACCCCAGAACCTATACTTTACCTGTAGTATATGTTCTGGGAAGATAATTTATGAGAATAAGGGCATGTGCTGCCTGTTCCCTAAACGCCGGTTTCTCTATATGCCGTATTATTTCATAATCCGCCCTTCATGCCGCCTTCACTCCATTTCAAGCTCAACCGGGCAATGATCCGATCCTGTCACCTCTGACAGGATTTTTGCATCCACAAGCCTGTCCCTCAAACACTCTGAAACGCAGAAATAATCGATTCTCCACCCCGCATTTTTAGCCCTTGCCTGAAACCGGTAAGACCACCAGGAATACATCCCTTCTGTCTCCGGGTAAAAATAACGAAAGGTATCAATAAATCCCGCCTCTAGCAGCTCTGTAAATTTCTGCCGTTCCTCATCTGTAAACCCTGCATTTTTTCGGTTGGTTTTTGGATTCTTAAGATCGATTTCTTTATGTGCAACATTCAAATCCCCACAGAACACTACCGGCTTTTTCTCCTCCAGAGCCTTCAAATATGCCAGAAAATCTTTCTCCCATTTCATACGATATGGAAGTCTTAACAGCTCATTCTGAGAATTGGGCGTATATACCGTCACTAAATAAAAATCCTCATATTCCAGTGTAATGACTCTTCCCTCCTGATCATGTTCTTCGGTTCCGATTCCATAAACAGCAGAGAGAGGTTCCTTCTTTGTAAATACTGCCGTTCCGGAATATCCCTTCTTTCTGGCATAGTTCCAATATTGATAATATCCAGGAAGTTCAAGCTCCAGCTGCCCCTCCTGCATTTTCGTTTCCTGAATACAGAAAATATCTGCTTCTGATTTTCTGAAAAAGTCTATAAACCCCTTTTGTACGCAGGCACGAATGCCGTTTACATTCCATGAAATAAGTTTCATGTTCTATCCACCCTAATAATAAACCTTTCTTAAAAATAATCCCTTTGCAGGAGCCAGAAATCCGGCCGAACTCCTATCCTCTGCAGCAATAATAACCGGAATCATATCCGGCTTTCGCTTTCCCGTCCCCACCTCAAGAAGCGTCCCTGTAAGAATGCGCACCATATGATATAAAAACCCGGTTCCATAATAAGTAATCCGCACTTTATCCCCGGTACTTACAATCTTAATATTTGTAATACGCCGTACGGAATCCCTGCAGTCCTTATCATCTGTAAAGCTGATAAAGTTCCTTTCTCCTACTAAATATGCCGCCGCCTTTTTCATGTCCTCGACATTCAGCTCTCTGGGATAATGATAACAATACTTTCTGGAAAATACATCCGGCTTCTCGCGGCAGTCAATATAATATTCATATTTTTTCCCTTTTGCACTTTTTCTGGCGTGAAAACCGTTTTTCACCAGCTCCGCCTTCATAATACGGATATCCTCCGGCAAATAGCGGTTCAGCGATTCCTTTAACTCCTGTTCATCGTACAGCTTTGATAATTTTACACTGGCCACCTGCCCTCTGGCATGTACCCCGGCGTCCGTTCTTCCGGAACCATCCACACGCACACGGTAACCTACCAGCTTGCCGATGCTCCACTCCAGCACAAACTGTATTGTATTATCTGTCGCAGCCTGCCGCTGCCAGCCCTGGTAACGGCTGCCGTCATACGAAATTGTCAGCTTATATGTTCTCATAACACACCTTATTTTAATATTTTCTTCAATTCATCCATAAATGTATTTACATCCTTAAATTCTCTGTAGACCGATGCGAATCTTACATACGCCACTTCATCCAGCGTCTTCAGTTCCTCAATTACAATCTCCCCGATTGTACTGCTTGAAATCTCCTTTTCCTCCAGACTGAATATTTTAGTTTCAATATTATTTACTGTCTTCTGAATATCCTCTGCCGATACCGGCCGCTTATAACACGCGCTTAAAATCCCTGATTCGATCTTACCGCGTTCGTACTGCTCCCTGTTATTGTCTTTCTTAATTATAATAAGCGGAATTGTCTCAACCTTCTCATATGTTGTGAAACGCTTCCCGCACACATCACAGGAACGCCTCCTTCTTATAGAATTGCCGTCCTCCGCCGGCCTTGAATCAATCACTCTTGTATCCGGATTTGCACAATATGGACATTTCATATTTTCTGCTCCTTTTCTTCATGTTTTCCAGACTACATCTTCCCCAAAGATTATATCACAGAACGCATACACAATACAATAAATTTAACCTTCTTCATGCATCTCCACAAGAATAATATCCGGCCCTATTTTCTTAATACATTTATACGGAATAATATACTCTGATCCATCGCTGAAAAAACCACAGAACTTTCCTGTTTTCGGAATTATAATTGCCTCAATACAGCCATTGCACTCATCAATAATCAGATCAACCACATATCCCAGCTTTTTACAGTCACATGCATTGATCACTTCTTTATCCTGCAGCTCACACAAACGCATCTTGTTCTTTCCCCCATTCAAAATAAAATCCGCATATACTACTTCTTCATAGTATATGCGGACTACTCTCATCCGGTTCCAGCGTCCTCTTTATTCCTCAATATCAATTACAGAAACAGGACAATCGTCTCTCGCCTCTTTCGCAGTATTCTCATATTCCGGTGAGACGTCTGCATATGCCTCCGCCACGCCTTCGTCATTAAACCGAAACACCTCCGGGCAGGCGGCAACACATGCCCCACAGGAGATACAGCCTTCATTTACTTTTGCAGTCATAGGAATCCTCCTTCATATCTTTTCAGGTAGTATTCCCGTTTTTCCTGTCTTCATACATCTATTTTATCAACGTTCCCGTCTTTCCCCTCAGTGCATCCGAAAGTCTGTCAAATGAAGTAATAAGGGCGCTTCTTCCCTCTCTTCCCTCAATAAAATCTACAGATGCCCGAAATTTGGGAAGCATATTATATACTCCAAAGTGTCCGGCCTCCATATACTCCTTTGCCTGCTCCACAGTAATCTCTCCAAGCTCCTCTTCATTCGGCCGTCCCATATTAATCTTCACCCTTTCCACACTGGTCAGAATAATAAGCTGATCTGCATCTACCGCCTCCGCCATCCTGCCAGCTGCCAGATCCTTTTCAATAACCGCACTTGCCCCCTTTAAATGATTGTCCTGCATAAGAACCGGTATTCCGCCTCCGCCGCAGGCGATAACAACCTGGTCCGCGTCTAACAGCGTCCGGATTGCATCTATCTCTATAATACTGACCGGATTAGGAGCAGATACAATTCTTCTATATCCTTTTCCCGGCTCTTCCACCACATAATTTCCCTTTTTACGCTCAATATTTGCCTCCTCTGCATTCATGTACCTTCCGAGAACCTTCGTGGGCGTGTAAAACGCCTCGTCGTAAGGGTCTACAACTACCTGAGTAAGAATCGTACTGATAGTCCGGAAAATACCTCTGCTTAGAAGCTCTTCACGAATAATATTCTGGAGGTCATACCCAATATACCCCTGACTCATAGCAGAGCATACAGACATGGGGGCCGCCGTGTAATCCTCATGCTGCTTTGCAAATTCATTCATTGCTGTATGTATCATACCTACCTGCGGTGCGTTGCTGTGGGTAATGGCAACCTGATATCCTTCTTCAATCAAATCTGCAATTGTAACCGCTGATTTCTTAACCGCAACCATCTGTTCAGGTAATGTAGTCCCAAGCGCCCGATGTCCAAGCGCCACAACGACTCGTTTCTTCATATCCGTGTCCTCCTAGAATTCTTTACAAGTATGTTTATTATAGCATGCACTGTTCCGTTTCACAAATCTAATTTCTTATTGCCTTTTAATGAAAAGAGAATCATCAAAGACAGAAATGCAAAAGTTACTACTCTGGCCTGCAAACCTTAAGTAATCTTAAGCAGATTTTCTATCGTTGACAATTCCCAAAACCCTTGTAAATTCAAGGAAAAATCGGGGTAACAGGATTCGAACCTGCGACCTCACGGCCCCCAGCCGTGCGCTCTAACCAAACTGAGCCATACCCCGATAGTACTATTTTATCGAATTACGTCGAAGAATGCAAGTATAAATTTTAACAATTTATATTTTACTACTTACTTGAACTTAAATATGTTAAGATATGTTTATAAAACTATGTCTATGCGAAAGGAGGCTGCATTATGAAAACGATTGTTACCGCCCCGAGAGGAAAGATGGGAAAGCTCATCGTTCAGGCGGCTGCAAAACATCAGGAGCTGGAGCTTATTGCCGGAATTGCTCCTAAAGGACGGGATTATATCGGAAGCGACTTAGGACTTACAGCTATGACCGGAATAAAGCTTGGCGTGCCTGTTGTGGATAATTTAGAGGCTGTAATTGACGATTGTGATGTAATCATAGACTTTTCCACAACAGAGACAGGAATGGAGGTTCTTGACTGTGCCGTTACACACAAAAAGGCGCTTGTATGCGGTACAACCGGATTTACCAGCGAGGAAATGCAGAGGTTTCAGGACGCTTCTTCCATTATTCCCATGCTTTATGCTGCCAATACTTCAAAACTGATTCATATCATGAATAAACTCCTGGAGCTGGTGGTAAAAACTGCCGGAAACGACCTGGATATTGAAATTCTGGAAATGCATGACCAGTGGAAAAAGGATGCTCCCAGCGGAACCTCCAGAGAAATGGGGGAAATCATGGCCTGCGCCCTCGGAAAAGAATTGTCTGACCTGGCGGTACATGGAAGAGAAGGTATCTCACCAAGAAAAAGAGGAACCATCGGCTATCATTCCCTGCGCGCCGGCAACATTCCAAGCAGCCATACCGTTTATTTCGGCGGCATGGGAGAACGGCTGGAAATCACCCATCACGCCTACAACTGGGAATGCTTTGCAAGAGGCGCCTGTGACTGCGCCCTTTACCTTGCAGATAAAGCTCCCGGCTTTTATACAATCCAGGATGTACTAAATTTATCATAATAACTTGCATTCTTTCCCGGCAAGTAGTATAATTGTATTAGATTAATAATACAATTTAATTTTATAAGGAGGTTCACAATGATATTAGTAAACACAGATTATATTCCCGGAAAAAATTTTGAAATGATCGGCCTTGTTAGAGGAACAATGATTCAGTCCGTCCATGTAGGGAAAGATATTATGAACAGCTTCCGTACTCTTGTGGGAGGCGAACTGACCTCCTATACAGAAATGATGAACGAAGCAAGAGCCACTGCAACAAAGAGAATGGCGGATGACGCCGCCGCTATGGGGGCAGATGCTGTGATCAATATCCGATATGCTTCCAGTCAGGTTATGCAGGGCGCCGCTGAAATTATGGCCTATGGAACTGCCGTGAAATTCGTCTAAGCTCTGACAAGATGCAAATGGGCTGACGGTTATTTCTAACTTTCTGTTTTTCCGTCAGCCCTAAATAATCTTATCTTATTTTATCATATCCAATATTTCATCTTTCGGCTTTGCGCCAACCTCACGCTTTACAGCCTGTCCATCTTTAAATACAATAAGTGTCGGAATAGACATTACCTTATATTTTCTTGCAAGCTCTGTCTCACTGTCTACATCTACTTTTCCGACCTTTACATCCGTAACCTCTCCTGCGATTTCTTCAATAACCGGTCCCACTGCCTGACACGGGCCGCACCAGGATGCCCAGAAATCTACCAATACAGGTACTTTAGAATCTAACACTTCCGATTGAAAATTATCCTTTGTCAAGTGAATTACTGCCATTTTTATTTTCCTTTCTCTAATTTGTGTTTTGTCCGTATGCTCTTATTATACACCATTTTCATAAAATTACTATACCAAAGCCGATATTTATCCTGAACTATTCCCTCTGAAAATGCTGGAGCTCCTTGCCGTTTAAAGCTGCAAAGACCAGTTTGTCCCGTCCGTCATAAACAAGCTTTAAGGAAAAGAATTCATGATCCTCCTCAATTAAGCGAAAAAATATTTTATCACCCTCCCATAAATTCAGCTTCCATATCTCGTTTTTATCTATCCATTTCAGTTCGCCCTCATCGCAGGCACAAGGCTGACCCTCAAACCTATCTGCAGTAAACAGCGACATATATTCTGTCACCCCGTTTCCAGATACAAATGTGATAATACCCCGATAGCGATAAGAAGTCAAAGTATATCCCGTTTCCTCCTTCACTTCCCGGAGCAGACACTCTTCCGGACTTTCATCTTTCTCAAAATGCCCTCCTACGCCAATCCACTTATCCTTATTCACATCATTTTTCTTAACCGTCCGATGTAGCATCAAATATCTGCCATCCTGTTCAATATAACACAATGTACTAAGCGCTGTCATTTCTTTTATCCTCCCCTTTTGTTTTCAAATCCGCCTGAGAATGCTATAATATTTATAATCTTATAATAATTACAGGAGAAATGCAATGAATCGTACAATTGAGTATAAAATAGACAGCGACTCTGACAGTCTCCGGGTAGAACAGTATCTAAAAAGAAAAGGCTACTCCTCTCAAAATATTTCTGCAATCAAAAGAATGCCGCAGAGTGTACTGGTAAATAACAGACATTACTATATGCGCGATCAGTTAAAGCCCGGAGATACGTTGATCATACAGATTCATGAAACAAAATGTTCGCAAAATATTCCTCCTGTCAAATTGCCCCTTTCGATTATATATGAAGATGAAGATCTTATTGTCCTTAATAAGCCTGCCGGTATGCCCACGCACCCTTCTATAAATAACTATACCAACTCTTTGGCAAACGCTCTGGCATGGTATTACATGGAGCAGAAAAAACCCTTTATCTTTCGCTGCTGCAACCGTCTGGACCGGGATACTTCCGGTATTACAGTTGCGGCCAAACATCTTGTCAGCGGAAGTATTCTTTCCAAAAAAGCTTGCTGCCGGCAAATCCACCGGGAATATCTTGCTATTGTCCGCGGACATGTCATTCCCGAATCCGGGACTATCTGTGCTCCTCTTGGAAGAAAACCAGGAACAATAATTGAACGAACAGTGGATTTCGAGCATGGCGAAACTGCTGTCACGCATTATAAGGTAATAAACGAAGCAAACGGGCACAGCCTGGTCTCTCTGTGTCTGGAAACAGGCCGCACCCATCAAATCCGTATTCATATGAAATATCTGGGATTTCCGCTTATCGGTGATTATCTCTATAATCCTGATATGGAATATATTGAAAGGCAGGCTCTCCATTCCCATAGAGTATCCTTTACCCATCCTATAACTGGTCAATGGATGGAGTTTACCTCTGATCTCCCCGATGACATGAAAAAAGTATTAGCCTGGCGCTAACTTAATTCAAAACCCTTTTTAAGGTATCAAACAATCCCTTCACATCTATCGGCTTTGCGATATGGGCATTCATCCCGCATCTTATCGCTTCCTTCTTATCCTCCTCAAAAGCATTTGCGGTCATTGCAAGTATCGGTATGGAAGCAAGCTCCTTATTTTCAAATCGCCGGATCTCCCTGACCGCCTCATAACCATTCATTACCGGCATTTGAACATCCATCAGCACTACCTGATAATACCCAGGTTCTGATTTCCTCAGCATATCTACCGCAATCTGTCCGTTCTGTGCCACATCTGTAGTAAATCCGGCATCGCCTAATATCTCTACGGCAATTTCCTGATTCAGCTCATTGTCCTCTGCCAGAAGAATACGGCCGGCCTGCACATTTACAGATTCATCTTCTATATCCTCTTCTTCATTTTCAGATGTACTTACAATGGAATTCAAACAGCTTCTAAGCTCAGACAAAAACAGCGGCTTACTGCAAAATGCGGTGACACCTGCCTCTTTTGCTTCCTCCTCAATATCCGCCCAGTCATATGCCGTCAGCACAATAATCGGGGTATCTTCGCCCGTTTCTTTTCGAATCCTCCGGGCAACCTCTACTCCGTTCATATCCGGCAGCATCCAGTCAATGATATATACGCTGTAATTGTCTCTTCTTGTTACTGCCTGACGGGTTCGCAAAACTGCTTCCTTCCCTGATAATGTCCATTCTGCGCGCATTCCAACCTGCTCCAGCATATAAGACACACTGTCACAGGTATTGAAATCATCATCTACCACAAGCGCTCTCTGATTCCAGAGCTGAGGTATCTCCTTTGGCTCTCTGGCCTCTGCATTCAATTTAAAGCTGAAACATACCTTAAACTCAGTCCCTTTCCCCTGCTCACTATTAACCGCTATGGTGCCGTTCATCATATCCACGATATTCTTGGTAATCGCCATGCCAAGTCCCGTTCCCTGCACTCCGCTATGGGTCGTGTTTCTTTCTCTCTCAAAGGGCTCAAATATATGTGATACAAACTCCTCACTCATGCCGATTCCCGTATCCCTGATCGTAAATTCATAATTTGCATATCCGGCAGGCGCTCCGGGCTTCTCGCTAAGCCTCATGCTGACCGTACCGCCCGCGCCCGTATATTTAATAGAATTGCTTAAAAGATTCAGCAGTACCTGATTCAGACGGAGTTTATCACAGCAAATATCCTCATCTATAACATCAACCGTATCAATATAAAATTCCAGCTGCTTTGCACGAATATCTGCCTGCACAATATTCCGAAGACCATGCAGAATCTCCGGCAGACGGCAGGGCTTCTCTTCCAAGTGCATCTTTCCACTCTCTATTCGGCTCATATCCAGAACATCATTAATCAGGCTTAACAGATGATTGCCTGATGTCATGATTTTCCCCAGATACTCCTCCACCTGTTCCTTCCGGTCAATATGTGTAATTGCCAAGGCCGTAAAACCAACGATAGCGTTCATAGGTGTTCGGATATCATGAGACATATTAGACAGGAACATACTCTTTGCCTTATTCGCTCTGTTAGCCTGTAAAAGAGCATCCTCCAGAAGGCTCTTCTGTTCCATCTCTCTGCGAATCTCTCCATCCACGCTCCTGAAGCCCAAAACAACTCCCTGCACCTCAGCACCTACTCCCGCGCGAACCGCCTTCACCTGGAAATATTTCATCTCACCGTTCTTTAAAATCCGATGATTTACACTATACGATTTTTTTTCTGTAAGCTCCCTTTTAAGGACCTCCCCTGAGAGAGCCATATACAGCATTTCCTGATCTTCCTCATAAACAGAATTCTCTATATATTGTTTCATACTCTCTTCCAATAAATTTTCACTATTAAAAGCAGTACCAAACATACCCTGTTCATCATCAATTCGAAGGGGAATCCCCATTCCTGTATTAAGGTCATAAAAACATACAAGACTATAATCAATACTTAATGCATGAATGAGCTCCATCTGGCGTCTTTCATTTTCCTTTTCCTGCAGCTTCTGAGCAGTACAATCCAGAAGAAACCGCTGATAAATCGGCTGTCCGTTTTCTATCAGGAATTTAATGTTCCCCATGACATGCAGGACTTCTCCGTTTTTATGACATACACGGTATTCTATACTGACACTGTCCCCCTCTTTTTTCAGCTCCTTAATACACATCCTCAGCCTTGCCTTATCTTCTTCCATAACAGACGCGGCAACCATATCAAATCCATCTTCTATTAATTCTTCCTGAGATTCGTAGCCCAGAATCTTAAGAGCCGCTCTGTTTACACTCAGTATTTGGGAGCCGTCTACCGTATGACACAATATTCCGCAGTCCATTGTAGTAAAAATTGTTTCCAGAGTCTTATTTTTCTGCATAAGCTCCTGCTTATAGATACGCTCCTGCGTAATGTCTATAGCTACCCCTACAGTCCCCATTACACTTCCGTCAAGATCGTAAAGCGGGGATTTGTAGGTTGTGAGAAGCTTCTCTCCGTCTCCTGTTTTAACAGTTTCCTCCGATACAAATGTTTTCTGCCGGGTCATAACAACCCGTTCTGACTCTATACATGCAGGATCGTCAAACTCAACATCCCAGATATAGGCATGCCCCCGGCCCTCCACCTGCTTTTTCGTTTTATTAACAGTCTTACAGAAGCTGTCGTTCACTTTTTCATGGATGCCATTTTTGTCCTTATACCATATGAGATTTGGCACATTGTTGATGGTAGCCTCCAGATACTGACTGGTCTGCCAGAAATCCTTATCTTTTTTATAATTCTGCTGCCATCTCAAAAAATGGAATTTTATCTCTTCATCCGACATCGGCATTGTCCAAATGTCCTTAATCTCGGATAAGTCCTCCGGCAGAAGCGTAAACTGTCCCTCGTCCGCAATCAAAATAAGCTCCGTATCTCTCCGTTTACCTGAAACTAAAGTTTCTACAGATTCTCTTACATCTATATCATGTAAACCGGCAAAAATCACATCAGCCATCCCGGCCGATGCTTTTTCCGGTTTCTCTTCTTCTAAAAACTCATATGTAAAATATTCAAGCGGCGCCATTTCCTTAATAATATCAAATGCTCTGCAATGATGACCTGCAAAATAGAAATGAATATGACAATGATACATCCTTGTCTTCCCCCTGTATTTTCATGTTAGTAATCTGTTATAGTATAATCATACTTTATTTTCGGAAGCTTATCAATTATTTTATGGTAAAAAAACAATTTATTCTTTTGATTCTTGAAGGTAAAAGGCTCTCACGATAAAATAATTATTGCAGAAATAACAATTTTCTGAATCTATTTTATTTTATTTCAGGAGGCATCTTATGAAATTTCTTGCAAATCAAAAGCTTGCTACACGCATCAGTATTATTACCACAATCATTACCTGTTCAGGGCTACTATTATGGTTTATTGTATCCAGCCGCGTTTCTTCTCTGGTTGAAAACGATATTTCAAACCAGATGACCGACGCTGTAGAATCCAGAGACGCTATCATAAACGATTATGTAACCTCCGCGGAGGAATATATGACAGCCTTTGCCTTAAGCAGTGAAGTCCGCGAACTTCTTCAAAACCCGGAGGATCCGGAGCTTCTTCAAGCATGATTCTCTCCATGTATTATCCGCTTTTTGAGGATCAGGAATGTATTGGC
>CAOJQZ010000040.1 GCA_948441955.1 uncultured Lachnospiraceae bacterium
CAGGGTATTTTCAATCTGGGACGGAGTATTTTTAAAAATACTCCGTCCCACTTATTCCGATTTCCATCATATTTCCCTGTGCTTCTTTTACATTGTTCATAAGCTCGATTTTGGATTCATAGGAATAATCTTTTGTCTTTTTTTCTACTATAGAAAGAATCTCTTTTACTACATCATCGATGACGATAATCGTGGGCGGATAGCCTATAAGCGCAGTGAAATCTGTTGTGTCTGTAAAGCCATAGATTTCGAAGGTACGGGTATGTTTCAGATTCTCATACTCTGTGCAGGTAATGGATTTTCCTTCTATGGCGCTGTCTTTTAAATCCAGGGTGTCCCGGTATAAAAGGCAGACTTTTCCGTTTAAAAATGCTTCTTATTCTGACCAGCGTTCTTGGATATGAGTTTAAGACAGCGGTAGGAACCAGCGTATTTATCATGGCGTTTACTGCATTTACAGGGGCGGCAATATTGCTTGTAAAATAATCGAATCTAATTATTTGCTCAAAATGTGTTGACAGGGTGCGGTTTTATCAACTATAATAATTTCAATTCAGAGAAATGCTATGACAGGGAGGAGTACATAAGTACTTGAAGCAAAGAGAGAGGACGGCAGGTGTAAGTCCTCGTGACGGATTTATGGAAGTAGCCCTCGAGCAGTGAACCAAAAGGGAATTTCCCAAGTAGGCTTCAACGTAATCCTTACGTTACAAGGGAGCGGTATCGGAATGACAGGTTAAAATGCAGGATTCCTGTATCGGCAGAGTGCATAGAGATTATCTATGAATTTAGGTGGTAACACGGATAGTATATTCGCCCTGAGCTTTATGGCTTAGGGCGTTTTTAAACGTAGAGAATGTTAAAGAGCAGGAGGTTATATATTATGAAGAAAATCAGCGGCAACAAGTTACTGGTAAAGGCGCTTAAGGAGGAGGGTGTAGATACAATTTTCGGCTACCCGGGTGCGTGTACCATTGATATCAGCGACGAGCTGTACAAGCAGGATTACACAAAGGTGATTCTTCCGAGGCAGGAGGTTGCGCTTGTTCATGAGGCGGATGCCTATGCGCGCTCAACGGGGAAAACGGGCGTTTGTCTTGTTACCAGCGGACCAGGCGCGACCAATCTTGTAACAGGACTTGCTACGGCATATTATGACAGTGTTCCTCTTGTCTGCTTTACCGGGCAGGTTGCAAGACATCTCATTGGAAATGATGCTTTTCAGGAAGTGGATATTGTAGGGATTACGAGAAGCATTACAAAATACGGCGTAGTTGTTAAGAAGAGAGAGGATTTAGGAAGGATTGTAAAAGAGGCGTTTTATATTGCCAGAAGCGGAAGACCGGGACCGGTGCTTATCGACCTTCCCAAAGATGTAATGGCGGAGCTTGGAAGTCCGGAGTATCCGGCGGAGGTGAATATAAGGGGCTATAAGCCGAGCACAGGAGTGCATATCGGACAGCTGAAACGGGCTCTTAAGATGCTTTCTAAGGCAAAGCGTCCGCTTTTCCTAGCAGGCGGCGGAGTAAATATTGCCCGTGCTAATGAGGCGTTTACAGAGCTGGTAAATAAAACACAGGTTCCGGTAGTGACAACGGTCATGGGAAGGGGGGCTGTCTCTACAAAACATCCTCTTTATATTGGAAATCTGGGAATGCACGGTGCCTATGCCTGCAATATGGCGGTAAATGAATGTGATCTTCTTTTTTCTATAGGTACCAGATTTAACGACAGGATTACGGGAAAGCTTCATTCCTTTGCTCCTTATGCCCAGATTGTCCATATTGATATCGATACGGCGGCGATTTCGAAAAATGTGCAGGTGGACGTGCCCATTGTAGCCGATGCAAAGGAAGCCGTTGAAAAGATGTTGGAATATGTGGAGGAATATAATACAGGGAAGTGGATGGAACAGATTAGAAGCTGGCAGAAAGAGCATCCGCTTACCATGAAGAAAAAGCCTGTCATGACCCCCCAGGATGTAATAACTGCTATTAATGAAATGTTTGAGGAGTGTATTCTTGTCACAGACGTAGGACAGCATCAGATGTTTACCGCTCAGTTTGCAGAGATTACGGAGAAAAAGAGACTGCTTATGTCAGGGGGGCTTGGGACGATGGGGTACGGACTTCCGGGCGCAATCGGCGCAAAGATTGGGAATCCGGATACGCCGGTTATTTCTATTTCCGGGGACGGCGGTATGCAGATGAATATTCAGGAGCTGGCTACGGCTGTATTAGAGGAGCTTCCGATTATTTCCTGTATTTTTAATAATAATAATCTGGGCATGGTGCGTCAGTGGCAGAAATTGTTTTACGGAAAGCGTTATTCCATGACCTGCCTTCGTTCCGGCGCGGCGTGCAGAGGAAAATGCGGGGAAGTAGAATGCCCTGCGTACACACCGGATTTTGTGAAGCTTGCGGAAAGCTACGGGGCAAAGGGAATCCGGGTGAGAAAAAGAGAAGAGATTCAGGCAGCATTTCAAGAGGCCGGGAAGAATACGAAGAGGCCGACAGTCATTGAGTTTGAGATTGATCCGGAGGATTTGGTATATCCTATGATTCAGCCGGGCGGAACGTTAGAGGATATGATTATTGACTGCTAAAGCTAATGATTATTAAAGGAGGAGATGTATATGAACAGCATGAAAAAAAGATGGCTTTCGTTGTATGTGGAAAATCAGGACGGCGTTCTGTCAAAAATATCCGGTCTTTTTTCCGGAAAATCTTATAATATTGACAGTCTGACCGTTGGAACAACAGAGGATCCAACCATTTCCAGAATGACCATTGCAACGGTCAGTGATGACGAGACCTTTGAGCAGATAAAAAAACAGCTTAACCGTTTGGTGGAAGTCATTAAGGTAATTGATTTTACGAATGTATTTGTGCGTATGAAGGAAATTATGTACATTAAAGTACTGAAATGCTCATCGGAGGATAAGGTGGAGTGCTTTCAGATTGCGGAAACCTTTAAGGCAAAGGTTATTGATTACGGAAAGGACAGCCTGCTTCTGGAGTTTGTGCAGACAGCGACGAAAAACGACGCGGTTGTGAAGCTTTTGAAGGAGGAGTTCAGGACGATTGAAGTGGTGCGGGGAGGAAGTGTCGGAATAGAATCCATCAGTATGATGGAGCGGTGAACCGGCAAAAAAACAGAGTGCACTCTTGTATTTTAAGATTGATCGTATTATAATTGAGAAAAGATGAATGGGAATATTTTGGAGAACGGAGGAATGGACGTATGGAGAAAAAAAATATTGACTGGGCGAATCTTGGATTTGGGTACATAGAGACTGATAAGAGATATGTGGCAAATTTTAAGGACGGGGCATGGGATGAAGGATGTATGACTTCAGATGCAAATGTGGTGATTAATGAGTGTGCCTGTGTGCTTCAATATGCACAGACCTGCTTTGAAGGCCTTAAGGCGTATACGACAGAGGATGGCCATATTGTGATGTTCCGGCCGGATTTAAATGCAAAGAGAATGGCGGATACGGCGAAAAGGCTTGAGATGGCGGTATTTCCGGAGGAGAGATTTCTTGACGCAGTGCACCGCACAGTAGAGGCAAATGCTGCGTACGTGCCGCCTTATGGTTCCGGGGCTACGTTGTATGTGCGCCCGTATCTTTTTGGATCCAATGCGGTTATTGGGGTTAAGCCGGCGGATGAATACCAGTTCCGTGTATTTACTACACCGGTAGGCCCGTATTTTAAGGGCGGTGCAAAGCCGATTACAATCCGTGTCTGCGATTTTGACCGTGCAGCACCCCACGGAACAGGCCATGTGAAGGCAGGGCTTAATTATGCCATGAGCCTTCATGCCATTGTAGATGCCCATAACCAGGGATTTGACGAAAATATGTATCTTGATGCGTCGACAAGGACAAAAGTAGAGGAAACCGGTGGGGCGAACTTTATTTTTGTGACAAAGGACAATAAGGTAGTTACTCCTAAGTCAGATACGATTCTTCCATCCATTACAAGACGTTCTCTTATGTATGTGGCTGAGAAATATCTTGGCTTGGAAGTAGAGGAGAGGGAAGTTCCTTTTGAGGAAGTAAAGGAGTTTGCAGAGTGCGGCCTTTGCGGCACGGCAGCAGTCATCTCTCCGGTAGGAAAGGTTGTAGACCACGGAAAGGAGATCTGTTTTCCAAGCGGAATGAACGAGATGGGGCCGGTAACGAAGAAGCTTTATGATACGCTGACAGGAATCCAGATGGGGCAGATAGAAGCGCCAGAAGGATGGATTCATGTAGTTTGTTAATTTATACCCATCCGGGCATCCTGTAATGCATGCCCGGATGGGGGACATTCCGGCAAAGGCAGCAGGACAAGGCGGCTAATCCCTAAAAGTGTGCCCTCTTGCTTTGAATTCTTTGCCTAATCCTTTCCCTCTATAATTTTCAAATCCTTATCCTCCATAAATAGACAAGCGCAACCGACAAAGACGGGGAAAACAAGTATTTTCTCCGTCTTTGTCTATTGTGCTGACTGCGGCGTAAAGCTTTACTACCTAGAATGATGCTCTTATTTTGGGTATGTTTTTAATTTTTAGCAAGAGTAAATTGATCGACCAGCTGCTTCAAATTAGCGGCCTCGGCAGAAAGCTCCTCACTGGCGGCCGCACTCTCCTCGGCCGTAGCGCTGTTATTCTGTACCACGGATGAGATCTGATTAACCCCTTCGTTGACCTGCAGAACAGCCTCGGCTTGTTCGCTTGATACTGTAGAAATCTGATCAATAGAACCAACCATGGACTGAATATTTTCCACAACATTTAGTAGAGCGTCAGCTGTATGCTTTGCAATATTCGTACCAGTCTGCACTGCCTCTGTGGAATGTGCAATAAGCAGGGTAGTGTTCTTGGAAGCTTCCGCAGACTTGCTGGCAAGGTTACGGACTTCATCTGCCACAACGGCGAATCCTTTGCCAGCAGTACCTGCTCTGGCCGCCTCTACAGCTGCATTAAGCGCCAGGATATTGGTCTGAAATGCAATGTCTTCTATGGTCTTGATGATCTTACTGATTTCCGTTGAACTGGAATCAATCTTTTCCATAGCCCGCATTAATTCCTGCATCTGCTGGTTGCAGACAGAAACACCTTCACCTGCCTGATGGGTCTGTTCACGTACCTGCTGCGCGCTGTCAGCAGTATTCTTGACTTGATTAGAAATCTCGCTGATTCGTGCTGCAAGCTCTTCTACGGAGCTGGCCTGTTCCACGGCGCCCTGGCTTAAATTCTGGGAGCTTGAAGACACCTGGCTGCTGGCGTTTGATACCTGCTCAGCAGAAGTGTCGATCTGACGTAGGATAGAGCTTAATTCTACCTTTAAGTTACGCATGGAGTGCAGAATACTTTGAAAATCGCCTACATAGGCATCCCGGTGCTGGGACTTTATATCCAGATTCTGATTTGCCATCTCACCCAGAAGATAACCGATATCATGGATAATTGTAGATAGGCCTTCCACCAGCTCGGCGGTAGACTGTGTTAACATTCCGGTTTCATCTCTGCTTACAACCTCTGGAACCGGAGCTTCCAGGTCTCCCTCCACTAACAGGCGCATGCGTTCTGCACAAGCCTTCATAGGCCGGCTGATGCTGACCGCCAGCTTAAGTGCAACTATGATGGAAAGCAGAATAGCAAGTATCATCATCACCAGATTAATGGCAATATCGAAATATGTAGTAGAAAGATAATCCGACTGAGGAGCAGCAACTGCCACACTCCATCCGTCTGTGCCGTTTACCGGCGCATAAGCAGCAAACATACTCTTCTTGCCGTTTTTGTAGTTTCCGAAACCATTCTTACCCTCGCGCATGGCGGTATGTATTGATGCCAGTTCTTTCAGGGAAGAATCACTTTCTGCTTCCTTTTCAATATTCTGGACAGTAATTGTTTCCAGGGTAGTATCTGCGATGGTGTCACCGGAACGGTTAATCATGTACGCATGGCTGTGCTCACTGACACGAATCGAAGAAACGATATCATTCAGGAAGGTTTCGTGAGGAACAAAGTAAACGACTCCCACAATATCGGAACCTTGGATTCCATCTTTGTAGATAGGAGCAGCTACCATAATAGAAAGCTCTCCTGTTACCTTGCTGATCAGCGGCTCTGATACATAGACATTTCCCTGCATTGCCTGTTTGACATATTCACGGTCAGAATAATCGTTTCCATCGAAGATGCTGATGCCGTCAGATCCTACAATGTTTCCGCGCTGAAAATCATGCATACTGACACGCTGGTCTATGATTGAACGCTTTTCTTCCAAAGAGACTGTTTCGTCGAGAAGCTGCGGAACGCAGCCGGTGTCCATGGCAACATTTTTGTAGGCAGTCAGTTCCTGTTCGATGCGTTCTGCCGCGAGAACTGCAGTCTCACTCATCATTTGATCCACAGTTGAAATGGTGCTGTTGTAGTTAAGCGTAATGCTAGATGCTCCCACCACAAGCTGTGTAGCAAGGACTGTCACCATAAGACATAGGGTGATTTTTGTCCGAATGCTTTTCATGTTTCTTTACCTCCTAGTTTTTCATAAGTGAACTACATATAATAGCACTATATATTATTATATAAATTTGTACTTAGGTTTGTCAATTGCCTTCATAGGTGATTGGATAATTTTGGTATATTATTTTATATTAATAAACAGTATAAAACAGTTGACAACAGTTACAATCTGTTATATACTGTTTACAACGAAGGAGGGATAGGATGAAGCTGATTATCAACAATTCCTCAATGCAGCCCATATATGACCAGATTGTTACACAGATCAAGGGCTGTATCATACGGAGGGAATTGAAGGAGGAGGGGATGCTTCCGTCTGTTCGTGGACTGGCGAAGGAACTAAAGGTCAGCGCCCTGACAGTGAAGAAGGCATATGATGCCTTGGAAGAAGAGGGCTTTGTTATCACCGTACATGGTAAGGGAAGCTTTGTAGCAGCCTTTAATCAGAACTTCCTGATGGAAGAGAAACGAAAAGAAGTGGAGGCTGGCCTGGAAGGAGCCATACGCAAGGGCAGAAGTTGCGGAATGAGCGATACGGAGATTACGGAACTATTTCATATTGTTTTGGAGGACTAGAGTAATGCTTAAATTAGAACATGTTAAAAAGCAGTATAAGGGCTTCGGACTTGACTGTTCCCTGGAGTTAAAGAAGGGCTTTGTTACAGGTCTTGTGGGGAAGAACGGAGCGGGAAAAAGCACTACATTTAAAGCTATATTGGGACTGATCCATGTAGACAGCGGCGATATTCAGGTGTTCGGAAAGCATCCGAAGGAGCTCTCGCCTGGGGATAGGGAGAGAATGGGGGTAGTGCTGGCAGATGCAGGCTTCAGCGGCTATTTGACAGTAAATAATTTGATTCCTATGCTTGACGGGCTATATACAAAGTTCAAAAAAGAAGAATTTATACGGAAATGCAGTGGATTCGAGATTCCCCTGAATAAAAAGATCAAGGAATTTTCTACCGGAATGAAAAGGAAGCTTCAGGTCATTGCCGCCTTATCCCACGAGGCAGAGCTTTTGATTCTGGATGAGCCTACGGCAGGACTTGACGTGCTGGCGAGGGAGGAGCTTTTAGGTCTTCTTCGGGAATACATGGAAACAGAAGGGCGGGCAGTTCTTATAAGCTCTCATATATCCGGGGATTTAGAGGGCTTTTGCGATGACATTTATATGATTGACGGCGGGAGGATTATCCTTCATGAGGAAACGGATGTGCTTCTCAGTGATTACGGACTCCTTAAGATGACAGATGAGCAGTACCATGTATTAGATAAGAGTTATATTCTGCGCCGTAAAAAGGAGGAATTCGGGTACAGCTGTCTGACGGACCAGAAGCAATTTTATCAGGAGAATTATCCTGAGCTGGTGATTGAGCGGGGAAGTATTGATGAGCTGATTATGATGATGATTCGAGGTGAAAAATAATGAGGGCAATGTTAATGAAAGATGTAAATCTGCTGAAAGGGCAGAAGCAGTTTTTTGGCGCTTTATTTGTCATGATTATTCTATTTACAGTGATACAAAGTGATCCGACCTTTTCCATTACTTATACGACTCTTATGTTTGCTATTCTGACCATGACAACGATGTCGTATGATGATTTTGAAAATGGCTTGTGCTATCTGCTGACACTTCCCGTAAGCCGAAGGGAATATGTTACGGAAAAATATGTATTCGGTCTGCTGTCAAGTTTCTGCGGATGTATCGCCGCTTCTGCTGTTACAGTGGCGGCAGGTTATATAAAGGGTATCAACTATCCCTGGCAGGAATGGACGGCGACGGTTATAAGCTGTACGCTTCTGCTGTCCCTTGCACTGGCGGTTACAATGCCGATTCAGCTAAAATTCGGCTCCGAAAAGAGCAGGATAGCTGTCTTTGGAGTAGTTGCCCTTGGAAGTCTGACTGTGTTTGTTATTGCTAAGTTTTGCGAAGCAGCCGGGATTGATATGAATGCAGTACTGGAAAGTGCGTTTGTTGAGAATTTGACAACAACTGCCTGGGGAATCTGTATTACAGGGGCAGTAGTATTAGCAGCATCCTGGCTGATTTCCGTACGGGTTTTAGAGAAAAGACAGTTTTAAATTTGCCTTACTGTTCTCTGTGACTCTTTATAATCAACCGGACTGTGCGATACAAAAACGGCTTATATTCTTCAAAGGGCAGCGGCTCTCCGTAGAGAATGGAATTATACGCGGTAGAGCCGGCAAGCTCTACGATGGTAAAAAGCATGACATCAATATCGGCATAGCTGTGGCTGTCCTGTTTTACAAGCTCCAGAAACCTGTCATAAATGTCACTATCACTGTTTTCTCCTGTAATCAAAGTGGAGCGCAATGCGCCCATCACAAGATTCTTCGAAATAAAATTCAAAAGGGGTTTATTCTCCATCAATGCGTTAATCACATGATCAATAATGAAAATAAGCTGTTCCTCAAGGCCCTGTATACCGGTGTCGGCAAGAGCGCCGTCGGCATCGGCAAAAAGTCCCCGGGTCTTGTGGACTACAAGCTTGTTCTTAATATCGTATTTATCTTTGAAATAGAGATAGAAGGTGCCTTTTGCCACGCCCGCTTTTTCCACAATATCGGAGATAGCGGTGGAATTGATACCTTTTGTTGTAAAAAGCTCATAGGCAGTATTAAAAAGTGCTTCCTTCTTTTTCTTCTTATTCTCATCTATTTTTCCCATAGTTTTTTCCTTCCTTTCCTGTCATTATAACTATATTTTTCAGTCTTAGCAAGCAAAATTATAAAAAATGACTAAAAGTCATAAATACTATTGACTAATAGTCATTTTTGGTGTATAGTGCATATTATGAGAAATGACTAATGGTCACAAATGAAAGAGAGGCAAAGAAAATGGTTAATTTTGGGAAAAGGGTTGTAAAGTACCGCGTGGCAATATTGATTGTCAGTATAATGCTTTTGATTCCCGCCGGGTGGGGGTATCTGCATACCAGAATCAATTATGATGTGCTTACCTATCTTCCGAAAAACATTGAGACAATGGAAGGACAGGATATTATGGTGGAGGATTTCGGGATAGGAGCTTTTTCCATGTTTGTTGTAGACGGAATGGAAAATAAAGATGTTGTGAAGCTGAAAAGCCAGATGGAGGAAGTGGAACATGTGGAAAAGGTGATCTGGTATGATTCGGTAATGGATATAACGGTACCGGAGAGCATGATTCCCGATAGATTTTATAAGGTATTTAACTCAGATACAGGAACTATGATGGCCGTGTTCTTTGACGATACCACGTCGGCGGACGGAACTCTTGACGCGGTAAAGGAAATCAGGCGTCTTGCAGACAGGCAGTGTTTTTTAAGAGGGATGTCAGGAATTGTGCTTGACACAAAGGAACTTTCTGAGAGAGAGACACCGATTTATGTACTGATTGCGGTGCTGCTTTCCACATTTGTGCTGGGGCTCACGATGGATTCCTTCTTTATTCCGATTTTGTTTCTTCTAAGTATTGGAATGGCTATTGTGTACAATCTGGGAAGCAATGTATTTATGGGACAGATTTCCTATATTACAAAGGCGCTTGCAGCGGTGCTTCAGCTTGGAGTTACAATGGATTATTCCATCTTCCTGATGCACAGCTATGAGGAGCAGCAAAGGAGATTTGAGGGCGATAAGAAGCGGGCAATGGCACATGCCATATCCCAGACCTTTTCCTCTGTGATTGGAAGCTCTGTTACAACGGTTGCCGGATTTATCGCCCTTTGCTTTATGAGCTTTACCCTGGGGCTGGATATTGGAATCGTTATGGCTAAGGGTGTTATTTTCGGTGTAGCTGCCTGTGTAACGATTTTGCCGTCTATGATATTATGCTGCGATAAACTGATAGAGAAGACGAGGCATAAGCCGCTGCTTCCTGATATCGGAAGGATTTCCAATAAGGTTACGAAATATTACCGGGTGTATGCCCTCATCTTCCTTGTGCTTCTGGCACCGGCAGTATATGGAAATAATCATACGGGTGTATATTATAAGCTGGATGATTCCCTGCCGGGGAACCTTCCGAGTATTGAGGCAAATGCAAAGCTGAATAAAGACTATAACATGAATACTACCCATGTTCTTCTGATGAAAAGCGGCGTATCTTCTGCTGATGTCAGCCGGATGATAAAAAAGATTGAGAAGGTGGACGGAGTAAAATGGGCACTGGGACTGAATTCTGTTGTAGGGCCCGGAGTTCCCTTAGATATGTTTCCGGAGTCGGCAGTAGGAATGCTGAAAACGGAGAATTACCAGATGGTTATGATTAACTCAGAGTATGAGGTGGCCACAAATAAGGTAAATGAGCAGATTGACAGGATAAATGAAATTACTGACCAGTATGATAAGGATGCCATGCTGGTAGGCGAGGCGCCGCTTACAAAGGATCTGATTGATATTACGGATACAGATTTCCGTACTGTCAGTATCGTTTCCATTGGAATAATATTTATCATTATCCTGATTTTATTTGGTTCCGTTACCCTTCCGGTTATTCTGGTGGGAATTATAGAGTTTGCCATATTTGTAAACATGGGAATTCCTTACTATATGGGAACAAAGCTGCCCTTTGTGGCATCTATTGTAATCGGAACGATTCAGCTTGGGGCGACAGTAGACTATGCCATTCTTATGACTACACGGTATAAGCGGGAGAGAAGCAGGGGGGCAGGAAAATGTCAGGCCATTACAACCGCTCACAAAGCATCTGCCCAGTCGGTAATTGTAAGCGCTCTAAGCTTCTTTGCAGCGACCATCGGAGTTGGATTTTATTCTAATATAGATATGATAAGCTCCTTATGTATTTTGATGGCAAGGGGCGCGATAATCAGTATGCTTGTAGTCGTATTTGTTTTACCGTCCATGTTTATGATATTCGACAGAGTGATTGTAAGGACAAGTAAAGACTTCCTGCCGAAGAAGGCGAGGGTCCGGAAAATAGATTTGAAAAATAAATCTGTAATATGAAAGTAGCAGATTGTATTGAAAAATAGAAAGGAAGGTATATTATGAAAAATCAGATTGTAAAAAGAATGCTGGCAGGTTCTATGGCAGTGGCTGTAGGTGCAGGATGTGCGGGAGCTTATGCGTACCATAATGAGAACACAGAGATCACAGTTTATGCCGAGGAGGATAAGGAGGAATTAAAAGAGGAGGCCTTGGAGGTTCTTTCAGACAGCAATGTCAAAGAAACAGAGGAATTCTTTAAAGAGGAGGCTGTCTATGTAATGGCAGACGCTTCCGGAAAAGCAGAAAAGACAACCGTTACAGAATGGCTTAAAAATGCGGGAAATGGAGAGGTTTCTGATAAGTCAGAGCTCCAGAATATTGAAAATATTAAAGGCGAGGAGGAATTTACAAAGGGAAATGCCGGGGAGCTTACCTGGAGGTCAGAGGGTGAGGACATCTATTATCAGGGAACAACTGATAAAGAGCTGCCGGTAGAGGTTAAGGTTTCCTATAAGCTTGACGGGAAGGAAATCACGGCTGGGGATTTAAAGGGCAGGACCGGCAGAGTAGAGATTCGTCTGGACTATGTGAATAAGTCAAAGGAGAAGGTTTCTGTAAACGGTGAGGAGACAGAAATGTATACACCGTTTACCATGGTGACAGCGCTCATGCTGCCTACAGAGGAATATAAAAATGTAAAGGTGGATAACGGAAAAATTGTATCAGACGCAGACAGGGATATTGTGGTAGGCTTGGCATTTCCGGGACTTAAAGAAAATTTACGGCTTCAGGATGTGGATGTAGATATACCGGAAAGTGTCACCATTACGGCGGACGTAAAAAATGCAAGCATAGGGCCGGCTATGACGGTGGCTTCCGCGGATGTGATTGATAAGTTGGGATTTGACAAGGTCAATGATTTCGAAAGCTTTGAGGAGTCCATTGATGAGCTTGACAATGCAGCCCTTAAGCTGACAGACGGCTCCAGGGAAGCAGCGGACGGTTCCCAGACACTAGCAGATGGAGTGCATACATTGAATGAGAAGAGTTCGGAGCTGGCTGCAGGTGTAAATACACTGGCAGACGGGGTGAATGAATACACAGGCGGAGTGGGAAGCCTTGCGGCTGGAAGTGCAGAGCTTCTTGAGGGAGCAGGAAGCGTCAATACCGGCGCCCAGGACCTTCATGCCGGAATCGGCGGTGCATATGCCGGCGCCCAGAACCTTCAGAACGGTCTTTTGACGGCAGAACAGGGCGTATCCCAAGCCCTGACAGAGATATCAGGAGGTCTGGGAGGTCTGAATGATGCCCTGGACGGCGCCATTGCTTCTCTTGGAGGAAGTACGGCTTTAGTGACTGCGGAAGTTGTTCCTACAGCGTCGGAAGATACAATCATTGCAAATGCTATGGCGTATGTTCCAGAGGGTTTAACAGAGGATCAGGCGGCAGCGGTAAGAAGCGCCATTGGGGCGGCAGTTCAGGAGGCAAACAGGAATCAGGAGGCGGTTGTTGACCAGAAGGCAGCCCCCAATCAGGGAGCGCTGGCTTATCTCAATGGTGCAAAACAAGGGATTCTGCAGATGCAGACTTCCATACAGGAAAAGGCACCGGCGTTTACAGAAGGATTTGCACAGTTAAACGGCGGCGCTAAGGATCTTACAGAGGGACTTGGAGTTCTTTCGGACGGAAGTGCACAGCTTGCCTCCGGCACGGAGAGCCTGACAGGAGGGGCACAGGCCCTTGCAGACGGAGCGGCGGCGCTAAATGCTTCCAGCAGTCTCCTTACCTCCGGCGCGTCAAGGCTTCAGGAGGGAGGCATGCAGCTTATCTCCGGAACAGGACAACTTGCAGACGGAGCGAATACGTTGGCAGCAGGAAACCGAACTCTTGCAGACGGTATGTCGGAATTTAAGACATCGGGTATTGATAAGCTTACAGAGTTATTTAACGGGGACATCAAGAGTTTGACTGCAAGACTTGACGCTATGAGCGGGCTTGGAGAAAATTATGTATCCTTTGGGGGAATTAAGGACGGCACAAAGGGAAGCACGAAGTTTATTATTGAGACAAAAGGGGCAGAATAGACGAGGGTATATTTAATTGTTATTGAAATAATAGTATTGTAATGTTAAAATTTTAGAAAGAAACAAAAAGAAAGGAAAATATATTATGGCTGGATATAAAAACATTGAAAAAGAGCGGGTTTTAGAGCTAAGGACTCAGGTTGCCTACCAGGAGGGACAGGTAGTAAGCAAGACCCTTGTTCAAAACCAGGCAGTCAGCGTTACCCTGTTTGCCTTTGAGAAGGATGAGGAAATCAGTACCCACGAGTCCGGCGGGGATGCGATGGTGACCGTACTTGAAGGGAAAGGAAAGTTTACCATTGACGGAGCGGAGTACATTCTTGAAGCAGGACAGAGCATTATTATGTCGGCGAGAAAGCCTCATGCAGTTTATGGGCAGGAGCGGTTTAAGATGCTTCTGATGGTGGTGTTTTAATGTTTTAATAAGGGAGGAGGGTCATGGAGGCATATACAGGTTTTGCGGAGGTGTATGACATTTTCATGGATGATGTTCCGTATAAGGAGTGGGCCGCTTATCTTCGTGAGCTTCTTGCGGAATCCGGCATAGAGGACGGACTTGTGCTGGAGCTTGGATGCGGGACAGGGAATCTTACGGAATGTATGGCGGAATACGGATATGATATGATAGGCGCGGACAGCTCCGGAGAAATGCTGGAGCTGGCCATGAGAAAAAAAGAAAAAAGCGGACATGATATTCTCTATCTCCTTCAGGATATGCGTAAGTTTGAGCTGTACGGAACGGTGCGGGCAGTGGTTAGCGTCTGTGATTGTGTGAATTATATTTTGGAAGAGGAGGGGCTTACAGAGGTTTTCCGTCTGGTGAATAATTATCTGGATCCGGGCGGGCTCTTTCTTTTTGATTTTAATACGGAATATAAATACCGGGATATACTTGGGGAGCAGGTAATTGCCGAGGATCGGGAGGACGCAAGCTTTATCTGGGATAATTACTATGATGAGGATGAGAAAATCAATGAGTATGAGCTGACGCTTTTTGTCCGGGAGGATATTAGGAAGGGGTTATACCGGAAATATAAGGAGACCCATCTTCAGAAGGCATACACACTGGAGAGGATGAAAGAGTTAGTCGACCGTTCCGGACTCATATACGTGACGGCCTATGACGCGTATACAAGAGAGCCGCCTACAGACGCCAGTGAGAGGATACTTGTGGCTGCAAAAGAGCATGGGAAAGGAATTGTGAATTTATGAAGGATTATATTGTAAGAGCAACGGCTGCAGAAGGACAGGTGAGAGCCTTTGCCGCAACAACAGGCGTCCTTGTGGAGGAAGCAAGGAAGCGGCATGGGACAAGCCCGGTGGCTACAGCAGCCCTGGGACGTCTTCTGACAGCGGGAGCCATGATGGGAAGCATGATGAAAAATGATACGGATATGCTGACACTGCAGATCCGAGCTGGCGGTCCGCTCGGCGGGATTACAGTGACAGCAGACAGTCATGCAAATGTAAAGGGATATGTGTTAAATCCGGAGGTAATTCTTCCCCCGAAGAACGGGAAGCTTGATGTAGGCGGCGCTGTGGGAGTGGGGCTTCTGCAGGTCATTAAGGATATGGGGCTTAAGGAGCCTTACTCCGGCCAAACAGTACTTGTAAGCAGTGAAATTGCAGAGGATTTGACCTATTATTTTGCAAATTCAGAGCAGGTGCCCTCCTCGGTAGGCTTAGGCGTTCTGATGGAGAAGGATAACACGGTGAAGTGCGCAGGCGGATTTCTTATCCAGCTTATGCCCTTTGCAAAGGAAAAGACCATAAGCCAGTTAGAAGAAAATCTGAAAAACGTAACATCAGTTACGGCGCTTCTTGACAAGGGCTGTACGCCGGAGCAGCTGTTAGACGCCCTTCTTGGAAATCTTGGATTAGAGATTACAGATACGGTTGATACGAGATTTTACTGCAATTGTTCAAAGGAGAGGGTAGAGCAGGCAGTAGTCAGCATCGGCAGGAAGGACATTCAGGACATGATTGAAGAGGGGAAGGACATTGAGGTAAAATGTCATTTCTGCAATACGGCTTATCATTATACAATTGAAGATTTGAAGCGGATTATAAAAAGGAGCAGGTAAGGAAGGCGGAAATAAAAATGAAGCATGGATTTGTAAAGGTGGCGGCAGTGACGCCGGATATCCGGGTGGCAGATGTAAGCTATAATACGGAGCAGATATGCAGAAAAATCGATGAAACGACAGAGAAAGGTGCAAAAATCATCGTATTTCCGGAGCTGTGTATTACAGGATATACATGCGGGGATTTATTTACTCAGGAGATTCTTCTTTCTAGGGCGAGAGAGGCGCTTCATGTAATTGCGAAGCATACGGAAGGGATAGACGGGCTAATCTTTGTAGGCGTGCCGATTGAAGCTGACGGCGAGCTTTATAATGTGGCGGCTGCGTTAAATAGGGGCAGGATTTTAGGACTTACGACAAAGAGCTTCCTTCCTAATTACGGTGAATTCTATGAGATGCGCCAGTTTTCTGCAGGACCTGAGGAAGCGGAGGAGCTTCTTTTTGACGGGGAACTGCTCCCTTTCGGCCCGAAGCTTCTTTTTCGGGCAGAGGAAATGGATTCTCTGATTGTATCTGCAGAGATCTGCGAGGATGTATGGTCGGCAGTGCCCCCCAGTATTGAAGCGGCAAGAGAGGGAGCAGTCATTATTGTAAACTGTTCTGCCAGTGACGAGACAATCGGAAAGCAGGGCTATAGGAACAGTCTGGTTTCTGGACAATCGGCAAGGCTTATCTGCGGGTATGTGTACGCCAACGCCGGGGAGGGAGAATCTACGACAGATCTTGTGTTTGGCGGCCACAACCTGATTGCCGAAAACGGGACGGTGCTGGCAGAGGGAAAAAGGTTTGAAAACGGAGTTATTTACTCAGAGATTGACGTGCAGAGACTGAACAGCGAACGAAGAAGGAATACAACCTTTCAGGGGGCAAAAGAGCACAGGCTGAAAAGGATTCCCTTTTCTGTTAAGATGGAAGAGACGCCGCTTACACGGCAGATTTCCTCCCGTCCCTTTGTGCCGGAGCTGGAAGGAGAACGGGAGAAACGGTGCGAGGAAATTCTTACCATACAGGCAATGGGACTTAAAAAGCGTCTTGCCCATACAGGAGCAGGAAGCGCAGTTGTAGGTATTTCCGGGGGGCTGGACTCCACCCTTGCCCTTCTTGTGACGGCAAAGGCCTTTGATATGCTTGGACTCGAAAGAAAAAGAATTACGGCGGTTACCATGCCCTGCTTCGGAACGACTGACAGAACCTATCAGAATGCCTGCAGGATGTCTGTAAGTCTGGGGGCGGATCTTAGAGAGGTTCCTGTCAGGGAGGCAGTGCTCACCCATTTTAGGGATATCGGGCATAACCCTGAGGATCACAGCGTTACTTATGAAAATGCCCAGGCCAGAGAGCGGACGCAGGTACTGATGGATATTGCCAATCAGACCAAGGGACTGGTAATCGGAACCGGAGATATGTCGGAGCTGGCTCTTGGGTGGGCAACCTACAACGGGGATCATATGTCTATGTACGGGGTAAATGCTTCCGTTCCAAAAACACTTGTGAGACATCTGGTTCATTATTATGCAGATACCTGCGGGGACGAGAATCTTAAAAAAGTTTTGTATGATGTGCTTGATACGCCTGTAAGCCCGGAGCTGCTTCCGCCAAAGGACGGAGAGATTGCCCAGAAAACGGAGGATCTGGTGGGGCCCTATGAGCTGCATGATTTTTATCTGTACTATATGCTGCGTTTCGGATACCCGCCGGAAAAGCTATACCGGCTTGCAAGGCTAGCATTTGCGGGGGAATATGATGACGCGGTAATTTGTAAGTGGCTTCGGATATTTTACCGGAGATTTTTCAGCCAGCAGTTTAAACGGTCCTGTCTGCCGGACGGACCGAAGGTGGGAACTGTGGCGCTTTCGCCGAGAGGAGACTGGAGAATGCCAAGTGATGCATGCGGGGCGCTGTGGATGGAGGAGATGGAGAAATTATAAAATTTTAATAAAATAACCGGCTCCAAGCCAGACAGAGTTTTCTGTAAGACGGAAGCCGGTTATTTTAGTTAAAACGCTTTACAGCTTAATATTCTTAAACAGATCTCCAAGGCTAGTTCCAATCCGTTCAGACTTCGGAATCTCAACCTTTTCTGCCGGTTCTTCCCGGACTTCCTCAAGGGCCTTCATGCTGAGACTGATCTTGCCGTCTTTTACGCCGATAATTTTAACAGACACTTCATCTCCCACCTTAAGAACATCCTTCGGAGCCTTGATCCGCTTCTGACTTATCTGGGATACATGTACCAGACCGGAGAGCCCGTCGCTTAAACGGACGAATGCGCCGTAGTTCTGCAGCGTTTCTACAGTACCTGTAACTACACTTCCGATTTTAATATTTGCAATCTTTTCTTCCAGCGCTTTTCTTTCTTTTTCCTTCAGAATCTCCCGGGCGGACAGAACGAGGCGTCCGTTTGCCTGCTCCACATCAATGACCTGAACCTCAATATCCTTAAGGAGATAGGTTTCCAAATCCTCAATATAGGATAAGGACAGCTTGGAGGCCGGGATAAATCCACGAAGGCCTTCAACCATAGCGATTGCTCCGCCGTTTACAATACCTTCAATTTTAACTGGGAGAACTGTTTTCTTTTCCATGTAGTCTTTTACGACATTCCACGGATTAGCATCATCAAAATGCTCCTCTAAATCTGCCATGGTCATTTCTTCAGCAGATGTGTCTGCTTTTGTTTCTTCTTGTAATAATTCTTCACTCATTGCAATTCCCTTCCTGAATCCTTAGACTTGTACATACGAGGACAGTATATCATATAATTTCCTGTTATTCAAAGAAAATATAGATATTTTCTGAAATTAAGGTTGACGAATGCATAAAAAAATGGCAAGCTAATTTTAAATAATTTTTATATGAGGTGAAACTATGGGGAAAAAAGCTGGGAAGGTATATGTAGTCGGTCATAAGAATCCGGACACAGATTCCATCTGTTCTGCGATTGCTTACGCGGCGCTGAAAGCTAAAATAACAGGAAATGAATATGAGGCAAGAAGAGCCGGACAGATTAATGAGGAAACGGCTTATGTTCTAAAGCGTTTTAAAATGGATGCGCCGGCGCTTCTTTCCAATGTGAAGCTCCAGGTAAAAGACATAGACATACATAAAATTGAGGGGGTTGATCCGAATATTTCTATTAAAGATACCTGGGCGAAGATGAAGGAGCATCAGGTGAAGACCATACCTGTTGTAAAAGACGGGGAGCTGGTGGGAGTGATCTCTACGGGGGATATCGCGAAGTCTTATATGGATGTCCATGACAACCACATTCTGTCGGAGGCAAAGACCCAGTATAAAAATATTCTGGAGACGCTTAAGGGGACCATGCTTGTAGGAAATGAACACGGACAGTTTACCAAGGGGAAGGTGACCATCGGCGCGTCAAATGCGCAGCTTATGGAGGAATTCATTGATAAAGATGATTTGGTGATAGTAGGAAACCGATATGAGGCTCAGGCATGTGCTGTGGATATTGATGCAAGCTGCCTGGTGGTATGTCATGACGCACAGGTACCTGACGAACTGCTTAAAAAAGCAGAGGAGCAGAGCATGGTTGTTATCCGTACGCCTTATGATACCTTTACGGCTGTGCGGCTGATTAACCAGAGTATTCCGGTGAAATATTTTATGAGTAAAGGGCCTCTTACTACCTTCAGGATGAGCGATTATGTAGATGATATCAAGGAGATCATGACAAAGAAGAAGTACCGTGATTTCCCAATCTTAGACCGGCACGGCAGATTTAAGGGGTTTATTTCCAGACGTCGTTTTATGAATTCCAGTAAGAAGAAGGTAATTCTGGTGGATCACAATGAGAAGTCACAGGCAGTAGACGGGATTGAAGAGGCAGACATTGTAGAGATTATCGACCACCACAGGTTAGGAAGTATCGAGACCCTTGGCCCGGTCTTTTTCAGAAACCAGCCGGTAGGCTGTACGGCAACGATTGTTTTCCAGATGTATGAGGAAGCGGAGGTCAAAATTCCGAAAAAGACAGCCGGACTTTTATGTGCAGCGATTATTTCCGATACTCTTTTATTTCGGTCACCCACCTGTACGGCTCTTGATGAGAAGGTAGCAAAGAAGCTTGCAGGCCTTGCGGAAATCAATCTGGAGGACATGGCCCGGGAAATGTTTAACGCAGGAAGCAGCATGAAGGGAAAGAGCGCAGAGGAAATCTGTTTCCAGGACTTTAAGCAGTTTACAGTAAATGATACGGTTTTTGGCGTGGGTCAGATTAACTCTATGAATAAGGAAGAACTGGCAGAGATTAAAGAAAAGCTTACAGAGCATCTTCCGAAGGTATTAAAGGAAAATAATCTGCAGATGATATATTTTATGCTGACGGATATTCTGGATGAATCTACAGAGCTTTTGTGCTGCGGTACGGGAGCAAGGGCCAATGTTGCGGAGGCATTTGACATACCGGAAAATGCAGAGAAAACCATACTTAAAGGGGTGGTTTCCAGGAAGAAACAGTTAATACCGGCATTGGTGGCGGTGCTACAGCAATAAGAAAGGAAAACAGATATGGGAAAACAGGTATGGAAGCCGGGAAATATGCTATATCCTCTTCCGGCAGTTATGGTAAGTACAGCGGATAAAAAGGGAAACGACAATATAATTACAATCGCTTGGACCGGAACGGTATGCACCAATCCGGCGATGCTTTATATTTCTGTAAGGCCGGAGCGTTATTCCTATCCTATGCTCCGGGAAAGCGGAGAATTTGCGGTGAATCTGACAACAGAGGAGCTTGCGCATGCGGCAGATTGGTGCGGAGTACGTTCCGGGAAGGATTTTGATAAGTGGAAAGAAACGGGGCTTACCAGAGAAATCGCACAGAAGCTTGAATTTGCCCCGGTAATAAAAGAAAGTCCGGTGAATCTTGAATGTAAAGTGCAGGAAGTAAAAGAGCTTGGATCTCATCATATGTTTCTTGCAGAGGTAGTGGCTGTACAGGCAGATGAGAATTATATGAAAGAAAACGGAAAATTCGAATTGAATGATTCCGGGCTTATTGCATATTCCCACGGAGAATATTTCTC
>CAOJQZ010000041.1 GCA_948441955.1 uncultured Lachnospiraceae bacterium
GCGAGACTCCGGTTGAAGGATATATGCTTTCTACAGGCTACGGCGGAAACGGCGTTATTGAGGCTCCTGCTGCAACCCGTGACCTTGCAAAGCTCATTATGCGCGGGGAGAGCACGCCGTTACTTGAAAACTGGGCGTTTAAGCGTCTTTTGTAAAAACAGACTATTTTAGGAGGAAACCATGAATATAGCAGTTCTTATTAAACAGGTTCCGGTTTCAAACGATGTGTCGGTAGACCCGGAAACACATGCGCTTGTGCGTGCAAGCTCCGAGGGTATGGTAAATCCGGCTGACCTGAATGCCATTGAGGAGGCCATGCTTCTTAAGGAGCAGACAGAAGGAAAGGTTGTTGTATTTACAATGGGACCGCCGGACGCGGAAAAAGCGCTTCGAGATGCAATGGCTCTTGGCTGCGACGAGTCCTGCCTGATTACAGACCGGGCTTTAGCAGGAGGAGATACGGTTGCAACTGCCAGGGTACTGGCAGCGGCAATTAAGAAATACGGCGAGTTTGACCTTATTTTAGGAGGAGCTCTTTCAGCGGACGGCGCTACCGGACAGGTGGGCGCAATGGTGGCAGAATGTCTTGGAATCCCTCACGTTGTAGAGGCTATGGGCGTAAAATATGACGCATCCGAGGCTGATAAGATTGTAGCAGTAAAGAAGTTCCATGATAAGAAGCTAAGTATCAGATGTAAGCTGCCTGCAGTGATATCGTTTAATTTCGGCTGTAACGAGCCTCGTCTTGCAACCCTTCGTACAAAGCGTGCGGCAAAATCCAAGCCGCTTGTAACCTACACCAATGGGGAACTTGGACTTTTGCCTGATACGGTAGGTATCGCAGGTTCGCCGACGACAGTTGTAGATTCCTTCTCGCCGAAGATGGGAAGAAAAGCCCAGATGCTTGAAGGAACACCGGCAGAGCTTGCCAAGAAGCTTAAGGAACTGATTGAAGAGGAGAAAGGAAAGTAAATCGATGGCTAATGGAATTTGTGTTTATGCAGAAAGTTATAAAGGTAAATTAGAGCCGGCAGCTGCAGAACTGGTTTCAGCGGCAAAGGAGATTCAGAAAACGACAGGCGAGAAGGTTCAGGCAATTGTGCTTGCTGAAAACGCAGAGGGCATTGCGGCAGAGCTTGACAGGCTTGGAGTAGAAGAAATCTATGCTGTGAATGCAGGACGCGACTGCTCCCAGCAGGATGATGCCGTAAGTCAGGCGATTGCAGAGATGCTTAAGAGGATTGATCCGTCAAGCGTACTGATTCCGGCAACTCCGGAAGGACGCTCCATTTTCTCCAGAGCGGCGATGAAGTTAGGCTGCGGAATGACTGCAGACTGTACCGAGCTCCTCGTAGGAACAAAGGAGGACGGCTCCTATTATATCAAACAGAATAAGCCTTCTTACGGAGAGAATGTCTTTGTTACGATTATTACAAAAGACGGCTTCTATCCCCAGATGATGACTGTAAGGCCGGGTGTGTATACGGCTCAGGAGGAAACAGCAGGGAGGCAGGCGAAAATTGAGTATTTTGATGATATCAAGGTTGGTGATTCCAAAATTGAAGTGATTGAGGAGACGCCTGCCGAGGCAGAGACCGGAAGCATCTTAAGTGCAGAGGTGGTTGTTGTGGGCGGAAGAGGAGTCCTGGAGGACGAAAATTTCTCTCTGCTTGAGAAATTTGCAGAAAAAGTAGGCGGAGCAATCGGCGGGACAAGGCCGATGGTAGACTCCGAGATGATTCCGTTTAATCATCAGATTGGACAGACAGGGCTTACCATCCGTCCGAAGATCTGCATCTCCTTTGGTGTGTCCGGCGCTATCCAGCATACGGAGGGCATCAAAGATACAAAGCTTTTTGTGGCAGTAAATACGGATGAGGATGCGGCGATCTACGGCGTGGCAGATTACGGTATTGCGGCAGATCTTAAGGATGTGCTGACAGAATATCTGGCGCTGTAGGTTTACAAAATGTATTGTTTCCCGTGAAAAAGCACCGGGCATCTTACGGAATGTGAGATGCCCGGTGCTTTATGGCGTGCATGAATGTGTGCATAAAAACAAGATATATTACGCACACATTTTATTCTGTTTTTGTGCTATTATAATTAATTAAGATTAAAAAATACAGGATGTTAAAGAGGGAGAAGAAATGCTTTTATTCAGTGAATATTTACGGGAACTTTTACAGATAAAGAACATGTCAGTTTCTACGCTGGCAAGACTGTCCGGCGTGGAGCGTACGCAGCTTTCCAGAACACTTACAGGCCAGCGTGTATTGCCCTATCACGTATTGGATGAGCTGATTTATCATTTAAAGCTGACGCCCGGAGAGGAGAAACAGTTCCGCTCTTATTATGACGCACAGTTTGAAAAAGAGGGAATCCGGCGTTCCAGAGAGATTGTGAGCGGATTATTTGCCAATCTTACCTGTCTTGACTTTACCACACGGGCATTCGAAGAGCCGCGGATGCTGATGAACCTTAAGCAGTATGCGGGAGAACGCTCTATTTTTTCAGGGGAAACAACAGTGCGTTTTTTACTGCGTATGGTACTTTCCGAGGAAATGTCATATTCAGACGCAAGGCTGGAGATGACGGTACCGCCTGCCGATACATTTTTGACGTCAGAACTTCTTCATCGTTATCTGGATGATAAAATGTCAATGGAAATCAGCCAGATTATTTGTTTTGATGCATCGGGGACAGAGTCAGATATAAATCTGCATAATCTGGAATGCTTCTGCAGAATTTTTCCAATCTGTCTTTTGTCTACGCAGCATTACCATCCGTACTATTACTACGATAACGGTGTAACAACCCGCTATACGGATCCGTTTCCTTATTTTCTGATAACACGGGACTGTGTGGTATGTCTGTCAGAAGAAGGAACGCGTGCCATGCTGCTGCGCGCTCCAGATACGGTAGCTTATTACCGGAGGCATTTTCAGTCGCTGCTATCGCAATGTTACAGCCTGATCCAATATACGATGGATCCGTTGGAGATTATCAGGTTTTATCAGCGGTGTACAGAGCCCAATGGATTTTATTTGGTGATGGATCAGCCCTGCTTCGGCAGATTTTATACAGATGATCTTGTGACGTCGCATCTGCGCCAGGGGGTGCCGGATTTTGAACAGATTCTTAAGGCGGCGAAAGAGCGTTTTTCACTTTTACAGCAGGTAACAGAGTTTTATACAATATTTTCAGAAGCCGGACTTATGCGTTTCATGGAGAACGGCACACTGGATGATTATCCTGTGGAGCTGGTTACGCCCTTTACACCGGAAGAGCGGGTTTCCCTTGTAAGAAAATTAACAGCGGCGCTTGGGACAGGGAAAGTGACCGGGGCGATTGTCCGGGAAGCTGTATTTCCGGAATATCTTGCTATGAGTACTTCTATGGGGCGTGGGATTGGATTTTATACGACAAGACAGTTTCCGCTATCTGACGGACTGTGTTCTGTCTGGATCAGGGAACCCAATCTATGCCGGGCATTTCATGGATGGCTTCAGCATTTGCCGGGAAGCAGCCTGACACTGACGGAAAAGGAAACAATAGAAATATTAGAAAGAATTTGATAGAAACCCTTTCATCAGCTGTAAGTGTTTTCTTCCCTTGCTTTGTGCTATGATAAGTATAGAAGAAGTACAGGAAAGGAAGAGAACAGTGATGAAAGCAATTCTTAAAATAGACTCTTTGAGAAAATATTACGGTAAGGCTGCAAATCAGACAAAGGCGCTGGATGGTATTACATTTCAGGTAATGCCAGGAGAGTTTCTGGGTATTATGGGAAGCAGCGGATCCGGAAAGTCTACGTTGTTAAATTGTATTGCGACAGTAACTGCCCCTGACAGCGGCAGTATAATTATGAAGGGGAGGCAGATACGGGCGCTGAGAGGAAGGGAACTGGCAGATTACCGCGGGAAGGAGATAGGATATCTGTTTCAGAGCTTTGAACTTCTGGATAATCTGACCGGACGTGAAAATATTATGCTGCCTCTGTCGCTTCACGGGGTACCGGAGGAAGAGAGCAAAGAGCGTCTGGAGCAGCTGGCAGCCTATCTGGAAATAAAAGATGTGTTGTGTAAGTTTCCCGCTCAGATGTCAGGCGGACAAAAACAGAGGGTTGCGGCAGCCAGAGCGCTGATCTTAAATCCGGGTATGATCCTTGCGGACGAGCCTACCGGCGCTCTGGATTCTAAAAATGCAAAAGCGCTGATGGAAAAGCTTGCCGGACTGAACGAGGATGAAAAGGCTACGATTCTGATGGTAACACATGATTCGAATGCAGCCAGCTACTGCAGAAGAATTTTATTCATTCAGGACGGAAATATCTGCCATGAGCTTCGCCGTGATATTCCGAAGGAGTCCCGGCAGTTATTTTATGAGCGTATTATAAAAGTAATGGCGCAATTGGGAGGGGGCAGTGCAAATGTTTTCTAGATTGATTTGGCGGAACAGTAAAAAAAATCGGAAGGAAAACAGCCTGCTTTTCAGCGCCCTTCTTGTTTCCATCCTTGCGTTTTACCTCATCCTTTCCTTATCCCATCAGGACATTATGGTGTTTTTGTCAGAGATGGAAAGCGATGCGGTGACCAAACTGATGCAGATTGTTCCTGTGTTTTATGGTGCGTCTCTGTTTATATTGTTTTTTCTTATTTACTATGCAGGTAAATTCTGGTTCGAGCGGCGCAGGCATGAGTTTGGCGTTTATTTGATGCTGGGAATGAGCCGGGTAAAATTATTCATGCTTTTGCTGGCGGAAGATTTTCATAACAGCATTATAGCTCTTTTTATTGGACTGCCGATTGCTGTTTTCCTCTCTGAACTTATCAGTTTGATTACGGCAAGAATGGTAGGAATCGGTATTGTAGGACATCGGTTTTCTCTGTCCTTTAGGGCTGTGTTATGGACAGTAGTGGGTTTTGTCTTAGTTAAGTTTGCAGCGTTTCTGATTCTGAGCGGGAAAATCAGCCGGCAGGAGATCGGCGCGCTTCTTACGGACGCTCCAGAGGGAACAAAGAAGCAGATGCCCGGATTTGTATATGGAATTTCTTCTTTATTTGGAACAGTGTGTCTGGCTTTGGCGTATTACATGGTCATCCGGGGCGGAGCCTGGTTTGATGTGCATTTAATGGGAATGGCAGTTGTACTCGGAATATTGGGAACGATGCTGCTCTTTTGGGGGCTTCGGTTTTTGATCGGTTTTGCTGTAAAGCTTCAGGGGGGCGACGGCAGGCTTCATGTTTTTAACTTCCGCCAGATACACGAAACCGTGATTCAGCGTTCTTTGACGCTGGCAGTCTGCTCGCTTCTGATTCTTGCATCCTTATGCTGCTTTGGTTCCGGGGTGGGTATTGCACGCCATTATGGAGAGACTCAGCATGTCCTTGATTATACTTTCAGGGATGAACAGGGGGGGAATGATATGGCAGAAGTCCGGAGGACATTGGGCACATATGAGATGGACGAAAAATTTTCCAAGCTGTTTGAGATGAGGGTAGGGTCTATCCGTACAACAGAGGATACAGAGGGCGCATTTCAAATGGAACCGGTTATGACAGAGCTTCGGGAAATGAAGCCTTCCAGAGACAGGGATGTGCTCCTCAATAATTTTCAGTACGAGACTTTCCCGTATTTGATTTCACTTGAAAGCTATAATAATCTGCTGGCAGCTGCCGGCCGGCCGGAGCTGACGCTAAAGAAAGGTGAAGCTGCGGTTTACATGGACGGAGAAATGACTTCTGCTGATAGCATAGAGATAATCGACAATATTTTAAAGAAAAAGCCGGAGAGCGTATTGGACGGGCAGAAGCTCTGTCTGACAGGAGCCGTGCAGACGACGGATCTGATCACGGATCGAACGATTACACTGTCCTTTGCGCTGATTCTTCCAGAAGAGGTATTTGATTATTATACGCAGGGCGAATATGAGATTTACCTTAACGGAATTCTTGCAGAGGAGACCGTCAGTAAGACGGGCCTTATGTCGGCAATCTCAGAAATGAACGGCAGATTAGCACAGACAGGTTTGTCCTATGAAAGTTATCTGCAGAATATGGGGCGGCAGCTCTTTTATATGGTGTCAGCCAGCTATATTACCATTTATCTTGCAATCATTTTTCTTATTATTGCAAATACAATTATAGGCGTGCAATTTCTTATGGGACAGCAGAAGATGAGCCGCCGTTACCGGACGCTGGTCCGTCTGGGAGCTGCATATGAAAATCTCTGCAGTTCGGCGAAAAGGCAGATTAACTGGTATTTTGGAATTCCGGTTGTGATCGCCGGATTTGGCAGTATATTTGGAGTCCGTGCACTGCTTACAGGTCTTTTGTCATCAAAAGCAAAGGAAAACATGTCTGAAATGCTGACGGTGTCTGCAGCTATGATTTTCGTGTTGTGCATGATAGAATATATTTATGTTACTGCTGTGAAGCATATGAGCGATCACTATCTTCTCACGCTGCTTATTCCGGAGCGGGAGGAATAGAATAGTCTGCGGACGGCATGAACATAATAAATCAACAATTATGACAGGAGGAGAGAGCAGGATGAAGCATATTGCGATTGTGGAGGATGAGGTTTTTATGAGAGAAGAGCTCTCAGATATACTTCGCAAAGCCGGATATAAGGTCACAGAAATCCGTGAATTCACGAATGCAGCAGATCAGCTGGTCAGCCTTTCTCCGGATCTGGCGCTTTTGGACTTGAATCTGCCGCAAATCAGTGGGTTTCAAATCTGCAGGGAAATAAAACGCAGAAGCGCACTGCCGGTTCTTGTGCTCACCTCCCGTGATCAGCTGCAGGACGAGCTGCGGGCTCTGGAGATTGGAGCGGATGAATATTTGACTAAGCCGTGCAGGAAGGAAAGAATACTGGCACGTATTTCAAATGTTTTGAAGAGGTACGAGGGGAGGGCGAATCTTCTGGAGGGACCGGGGTTTCTTCTGGATCGTCTGACCTATACGCTGTATATGAATAATTCTTCTATTATTCTGCCAAGAAATCAGGGTAAAATTCTTGAGATTTTTCTGCTTCATGACGGGGAAACTGTTTCAAAGGAAGAATTGTGTCTGACGCTCTGGGGAACGACCGAGTTTGTTGATGAGAACGCCCTGCAGGTAAATCTGACACGGATGAAAAAGACGATAGCAGGCTTGGGAATATGCAGGCAGATCATTCCGATCCGCGGAGTCGGATATCAGCTTGTAGAAAAGGAGGGGCATGGTGAGGGATGACTTAAAATATATCCGTCAATCGGTTTTATGGCTTTTGCTGCTTCTGGCAGTAGACGCATTTGCAGCGCTGCTTTTGTGGCTTGCGGATGCAGAAGCATTTTATTCTATGTCCGCAGTGTGCCTCATTTCCACGTGTCTTTTATTCTGGTGTGTCTGTCGTATCCTTGGCCGCAGGGGACAGAAAAAAGAGAAAGCCTTTTTAGATTTTCTGGATAATCCGGATAAATATCATGAGGAGCTTTTGCTTAAGGCAGTAAGTGGAGCAGAAAGAGAGAAAATCCGTCTCCTTGGAGAAACGCTGCGAGGGAAACGTGAGGCTTATACTGTACTTAAGGAGCAGCTGAGGGATTATGAAGAATATGTGGAGGCCTGGGCCCATGAGACGAAGACTCCACTGTCTCTTTTGACACTGCTTCTTGATAACCGCAGAGATGAACTTCCGAAAGAAGTATATTTTAAGCTTGATTACAGCAGAAACCGTATTCAGGAATCTATTGAGCAGATGCTGTTCTATGCACGTCTGAAGGGTACGAGAAAGGACTATCTGTTTGAATATGTCTGTATCAGGGAGTCTGTTGAGGCAGTCACAGAAGATTACAGGCCTTTGCTGGAAGAAAAGAACTTTCGGATTGAATACGGTATATCTGAGGATAAGGTATATACGGATCGGAGAGGCCTCCGTTTTATACTTGGACAGCTTGTGAGCAATTCGGTAAAATACTGCGGCAGCGAACCAGAGCTTCGGTTTGTCTTTTTTAAAGAAAAGGAACGCTGCGTGCTGGCCGTCAAAGATAACGGCATGGGCGTGCGGAGCTGTGATTTTCCCTATATTTTTGAAAAAGGCTTTACCGGTGATACAGGAGAAGGAAGAAAGAGCTCTACCGGTATGGGATTGTACCTGGCGAAGGAGATTGCAAAGGAGATGCATGTGACGTTAGAGGCTGATTCTCAGTGGGAAAAAGGGTTTGAAATGCGGATTTTTTTCCCGGATGTGTAAGCGTCGGAGAGAGGATTATGGTTTGATTTGAATCATAATCTCTTTTTTTAGTTACATTTTCGGTGTAATGAGTTATAATGTATCTGTCAGATTATAATTTATCAAATGGAGGGAATGTTATGTATTATAAGCAATATGGGAATACCGGTATAAAGGTTTCGGCAGTAGGGCTTGGAACAATGCGTTATGATGAAAGCGATATTAAAGCAGGAAAACTTGAAAAGTGTGCGGAAATTCCTTTGTATGCATATGAGAAGGGGATTAATTACTGGGATACTGCTCCGTTTTACTGCGAGGATAAAAGTGAGATTGTAACAGGAATTGCATTGTCTCAGGTAGACAGAAGCAAGGTATATGTAACCTCTAAGACCAATTTAGGTACGATTGGGGACGAGCACCCCACAAAGGATATGTTCCGCAGAAGGCTTGAGACATCTCTTGAACGTTTAAAGACAGATTATATAGATTTTTACCATATGTGGTGTATGTTAAGCATAGAATCATGGGAAAAGCATATGGAGAGGCTTTATGAATTTTTTGAGGATGCAAAAAAGGAAGGTTTAATACGGAATATTGTATTTTCTTCCCACATGCAGGGCAATGATATAGAAAAGGTGGTAGACAGCGGGAAGTTTAGAGGTATGCTGATCGGTTACAATGCATTAAATTACAGATTCCGCCAGAGCGGGATAAAAGCCGCCCATGAAAAGGGGATGGGCGTAGTTGTTATGAATCCCCTCGGAGGCGGCATGATTCCGCAGAATCCGGAAAGCTTTTCCTATCTTACTGAAGGGACGGAGCTTACGGTTCCACAGGCGGCGCTTCGTTTTGTGGCGTCTCATAAGGAAATTACGGTTACTCTGGCAGGCTGTACAACAAAGGCGCATGTGGACGATGCAGTAAGAGCTGTGGAAGGACTTGAAGAAAAAACAGCAGATGAGATTGTAAGAGAATTCGATAATAAGGGTGTATCTCTTAATAATCTCTGTACAGGGTGTGATTACTGTAAAGGATGCCCGAAGAATATTCCGATTTCCAAGTTTATGGATGTCTATAATCAGAAAATATTGACAGGTAAAGATGAGGCAATGGCAGACAGACTTGATAATCACTGGGATATTGAAGCAAAGCAGGCGGCAGACTGTATTGCCTGCGGAAAGTGTGAGAAAGCATGCACGCAGCATCTTCCAATTATAGAAAGACTGAAGGAAATTGCCGGATAAGCAGACGGCAGGTGAAGGCAGATAACAGGAGGCAGTATGGGTGAAAAAATTGTACTTATAGACGGTCACAGTATTTTAAACAGGGCATTTTATGGACTTCCGGATCTTACGAATGCAGAAGGGCTTCATACGAATGCGGTTTATGGGTTTCTGACGATTCTGTTTAAAATATTAGAAGAAGAGAAGCCAGAATATCTTACGGTGGCGTTCGATGTGCATGCACCTACCTTCCGCCATGAAATGTATGCCCAGTATAAAGGCACGAGAAAACCAATGGCAGAGGAATTAAGAGAACAGGTTCCGATTATTAAGGAAGTCCTGCACTCTATGGGAATCAAGATTGTTGAATGTGCCGGACTTGAGGCGGATGATATTCTTGGAACAATTTCCAGGAGGTGCGAGAGGAAGGAAATGGAAGTATCCGTGATATCCGGAGACAGAGATCTTCTTCAGCTTGCGACGGAGCATGTGAGAATCCGGATTCCGAAGACAAAGCAGGGGCACACAGAGGTAGAAAACTATTATGCCGAAGATGTGTATGCCCGTTATCAGGTGACTCCAAAGGAATTTATTGATCTAAAGGCGCTTATGGGAGACGCTTCTGATAATATACCCGGTGTGCCGGGCATTGGAGAGAAGACTGCCACGAAGATTATCGCAGAGTATCATTCAATTGAGAATGCCCATGAACATGCGTCAGAGCTTAAGCCTCCCCGGGCGGCAAAGGCGCTTATAGAGCACTGGGATCTGGCAGTGATGAGCAAGGAGCTGGCAACGATTCAGGCGGAAGCTGATTTTCCCTATGAGCTGGCGCAGGCCAGACTTGGAAATATATTTACGGAAGCCGCATATGCATATTTTCAGAGGCTTCAGTTTAAAAACCTGCTTTCAAAATTTGATGTAACAGCGCCTTCTAACAAAATAGAAGACTTTTTTACCAAAATCACCAGACTTAGCAAGGCAGAGCAGATACTGGAAGAGGCAAAGACGGCAGAACGCGTTGGTGTATGCATATTTAAGGACACGGAAAATATTCTTCCCCTTTTTAAAAAGGAGGCGGAGGCAGGAGGTATAGGCCTCTGCTGTGGAAAAACAAAAATATATTGTATCAAAGCCGGAGATGAAATAAGGAGTGAATGGCTTTTTAAAGAGCTGAGTAAGGTTTCCGCGTCTGCAGGCCGGTTTGTTATGTTTGACATTAAGGCCGCTATGGAGTATATTCAGATAGAGCGCGGTGATGCCTGTTTTGACGCGGCAGTAGCGGCGTATCTTCTGAACCCGCTGAAAAATGATTATACGTATGAGGATGTGGCAAGAGAACAGCTGGATCTGATTATAGAGGAGAAGGCTCCTCTCTGGATAAAAGCATGTTATGAGGCATATACGGCATATGAAGCGTCCGAGATTATGCTTTCGAAGCTTAAGGCCATGCGTATGGAGCACCTTTTTACCGATATTGAGATGCCTCTTGTATTTACTCTGTATGATATGGAAAAAAATGGTATACGGGCTGAAGGAGAGGCGCTTCAGATCTACAGCAGCCAGCTGGGAGCCAGAATTGCAGAGCTGGAAAAGGAAATCTACGATACAGCCGGGGAGGCATTTAATATCAATTCACCTAAGCAGCTGGGAACGGTTCTTTTTGAGACACTTAAAATACCGGGAGGGAAGAAAACAAAAACAGGATATTCCACAGCGGCGAATGTGTTGGAAAAGCTGGCCCCGGATTATCCGATCATTAATAAAATACTGGAATACCGGCAGTATACCAAGCTCAAATCCACCTATGCAGACGGGCTTGTAACTTATATCAGTGAGGATGGAAGAATACATGGAAAATTCAATCAAACAATCACTGCAACAGGAAGAATAAGCAGTACGGAGCCGAATCTTCAGAATATTCCGGTGCGTATGGAGCTTGGAAGACTGATCCGTAAGGTGTTTGTACCGGAGGAAGGGTATATTTTCCTTGATGCCGATTATTCTCAGATAGAACTGAGGATACTGGCCCACTGCTCCGGAGACCAGCGGCTTATTGATGCCTATAAGGAGCAGAGCGATATTCACAGGATCACGGCATCCCAGGTGTTCCATGTGCCTTTTGAAGAGGTGACGGAGCTTCAGAGACGCAATGCCAAGGCTGTGAATTTTGGAATTGTATATGGCATAAGCTCCTTTGGCCTCTCCGAGGATTTGAGTATCGGAAGGAAGGAGGCGGCAAAATATATTGAGGATTATTTTCACACGTACCCGGGCATTAAGCTGTTTCTCGACGATACTGTAAAGCATGCCAGGGAAATGGGGTACGTGGTAACTCTGTTTGGACGCAGGCGTCCGGTTCCGGAACTGTCCTCGGGGAATTTCATGCAGAGGTCCTTTGGGGAGAGGGTAGCTATGAACGCGCCGATTCAGGGAACGGCAGCAGACATTATTAAGATTGCAATGACGGGAGTAAACAGACGCTTAAAGGAGCAGGGGCTTAAATCAAAGCTTGTTCTCCAGATTCATGATGAACTTTTAATCGAAGTATATAAGCCGGAGCTTTCAGTTGTTCAGGCGATACTTCAGGAGGAAATGGAGCATGCGGCAGATCTGGATGTGCCGCTTGAAATAGATATGCACACAGGCGAAAACTGGTACGAAGCAAAATAAGAGGCGTGAGAATATGAAAATAATAGGAATTACAGGCGGTGTAGGCGCAGGAAAAACTGAAATTTTAGAGTATCTTAACAACAAATATGGCGCGAGTATCTGCCATACAGACAAGGTGGGAAAGAGACTGCAGAAAAAAGGCGGTGTCTGTTATGATGCTATTGTGGATCACTTCGGAGAGGAGATACTGAATGAAAAGGAAGAGCTTGATCGGGAGAGGCTAAGCGATATCGTATTTTCTGATCCAGCAGAACGGGAGGCTCTGAATCAGATTGTGCATCCTGCGGTAAAGACGGAAGTGGACCGTATGATTCAGCAGGAAAGGCGTAAGAACACAAATCTTTTTGTTATTGAATCTGCAATCCTCATTGAGGCAAATTACGGCTCTGTATGTGATGAGCTGTGGTATATTTATGTAGACGATGATACAAGGCGTAAACGCCTCCACTATTCCAGAGGATATGATACAAAAAAGATAGACGATATCATTGCAGCGCAGCTTCCAAAGGATCAATTTCTTAAGAATTGTGACCGGGCAATTGATAACAGCGGTGATTTTTCGGAAACGATGCTCCAGCTGGATCAGATTATAAAGGACTTATAGGAAGGAATATACATATATGAGAATATGCAGCATTGCCAGTGGAAGCAGTGGAAACTGCATTTATGCGGGGGATGAAAATACGCATCTTCTTGTGGACACAGGAATCAGTAAAAAACGGGTGGAGGAAGGGCTTTTAAGCCTTGGAATAAAAGGAGAGGAACTTTCGGGAATTTTAATTACTCACGAGCATATTGACCATATACAAGGGCTTGGGGTGTTTAGTCGTAAATATGAGATTCCGGTCTATGCAACGAAGGGAACAATTGAGGGAATAAAGGGGACGGCAAGTCTTGGAAAGATTCCGGAAGGGCTTCTTAAAGAAATTGTAATTGATGAAAAATTCAGGCTGGGAGGAATGGAAATTCTGCCGTTTGCAATTTCCCATGACGCCAGAGAACCGTCCGGGTATCGGATTGAGAATGGGAAGAAGGCAGTTGCGGTTGCCACGGACTTAGGCGTGTATGACGATTATACCGTCCGCCGTCTTAAGAATCTCAACGGGGTAGTATTAGAGGCAAACCATGATATACATATGCTGGAGGTGGGACCATATCCTTATCCGCTTAAAAGGCGCGTAATGGGGGAGAGGGGACACCTCTCAAACGAGCTGTCGGGAAGACTTCTATGCGATATATTGCATGACGGGCTGCAATATGTCATTTTGGGTCATTTGAGCAAGGAAAATAATTATCCGGAGCTTGCGTATGAGACAGTGAAGCTTGAGATCACACTGGGAAATAATCCATATAAGGGAGAGGATATCCCTATGATGGTGGCAAAAAGGGATATGGTTTCGGATGTAGTCGTGCTATAGAAAATAACGAGTGGAGAGAAAGAAAATGGGAAAAGTAGCGATTGTAACGGACAGTAACAGCGGAATTACACAGGCACAGGCAAAAGAGATGGGAATTCGTGTGTTGCCAATGCCGTTTTATATTAATGGAGAACTGTATTTTGAAGACATTACATTGACACAGCAGGAATTCTATCAGAAGCTTTTAGAGGACGCCGATATCTCGACTTCACAGCCTTCTCCAGGGAGTGTTATGGAATTGTGGGACGAGCTATTAAAGGAGAACGATGAGATTGTCTATATTCCTATGTCCAGCGGTCTCAGCAGTTCCTGCGAGACGGCGCTGATGCTTGCGAAGGACTACGGCGGACGGGTACATGTAATTGACAATCAGAGAATCTCTGTCACCCAGCGTCAGTCTGTGCTGGACGCCATGGAAATGGCGGAGAAAGGGTTTGGCGCACAGGAAATTGAGGAAGTCCTGATGCGGGAGAAGCTTGAAGCCAGCATTTATATTACCGTAGATACGTTAAAATATTTAAAGAAAGGCGGACGGGTGACAGCGGCAGGCGCTGCGCTTGGCGCTGTGCTAAACATTAAGCCCGTGCTGCAGATTCAGGGAGAAAAACTGGATGCATATGCAAAGGTAAGAGGGCTTAAGGCGGCAAAGAAAACCATGATAGAAGCGATGAAAAAGGACATTACGGAACGTTTTGCCGGGGAAAGAGTCCATCTGGCGGCAGCGTATACCTGTTCTGACGAGGAAGCCGGCATATGGAAGCAGGAATTGGAAGAAAAATTTCCGGGGTACGAGATTCATATGGACAGATTGTCCTTAAGTGTAAGCTGTCACATTGGGCCGGGGGCGATAGCAGTTACCTGCAGTAAAGCAGCAGCTTATTAAAACAGCGGAGGCGTTCCCTTGGGTATGCGTATGCATGCGGCGTTAGAGGATAACGATCTGGCGCCTGTATTCATTGATGAAGGGTATTTTAAATTTATCTGTCAGGACACTCTCGTATACGTCTGATGCAGAAATGTCCTGGGAGAGCATCTGCCGTCCGGTAACGTTCAAATCTGCCGTCTGCGTCAGTTTTGTGACAAGAGGGATTTGGGCGTTTTTTTTCATGGATGACAAAAGTGCGCTGCAATCCCTGCGGAAGCCCAGGATGCGGGCATATTGACAGAAGCCTTCCCTTTTATATGCGGCCATGCTGCCGGCGGTAATATTCAGCAATATATGAAAGAGGCACCGGCTGATTCTTGTATAGGTCATGTCCCGGGTTTTTATCCGTTCACAGAACTGTGTGAAAGTCAGGAAATTATCCCTGTGCTTCAGAATGCGGCTGGCAAGATCTCCCGTAATATCCATATAGCGGCTCAGCGAAGCAGGGGTTTCCATAAGCAGCCTGTATTTTAAGATGAGGGAAAAATCATCGGCGCAGACAGGATACCTTTTGGTATAGGCATCACTGAATAAGGAAAGGCAGAAAGACGGAACCTGCTTCATCAGATGAGGCAGGATCTCAGATTTAAATAGGGAAAAACTGTCGGCGGATGTTTGTCCTGCCAAAGGGACAGAAGCTTTATCACAGGCAAAAAGACTGCGGATCGCGGATGCGGAGCTGAAATCCTCTCTTAAATTTTTGTCGTGATATCCGGAGCCGGCGCGTTTGACGGTATAGACTTCCATCTGACTTCCAATGAGACTGAGGGCCTTTATATATTCGATCCCCAGGATATTGTTAGGCTGTCCAAGTATAGCGTCAAGCGTATCGTCTGCAAAGATGTTTTTAAGGGCTGTTTGTCTGGCGAGTGGAAAAGAAGCCCCTTTCTTCAGCGCTTCGCGGAGACAGGCTTTATATTCCGCAGTCTCTGAGGATGCGGCGTCAGCGATTTTTTTCAGCAGCTCTTTGTCAGCGCATTCACTTCCAAAGCATACGGCATTGATGCAGCCAAGTTTCTCAAGAAGAGAAACAGCTCCGGCGGCAAAATATTCCGCGCTTCCCAAAGAAAAGCAGACCGGCAGTTCTATGACAGCCGAGGCGCCTGCCAGAAGGGCCATTTCCGCGCGCATATGCTTTGGCAGGAGAGCGGGAGCGCCGCGTTGTACATAATTTCCGCTCATAACTACCAGCACATAATCTGCGCCGGTTAATTCTTTTGCTTTCTGGATGTGATAGAGATGTCCGTTATGAAACGGATTATATTCTGCTATGAGTCCGACGACTTTCATAAGATTCTCCTTGTAAATTTATTTTGAATTGATTATACTATAATTAAAAAAAGTTCGCAAACAGATGCTGTTATTATTTGCGGCTGCAGCCGCGGGTGGCAGCTTCTTTTTTTAGAATGGGGAAAGGAGGGTATATATTATGTGGATGAATAATGAGCCGGACAGAATGACGAACGAAGAGTGGGGCAGCGCTATAGCCCGAAGTGAGTTTGACTATGATGATCCTGCGGAAGACGGAGGCTTTCCGGCGGAGCGGGAGGAACTGACGATAGAACGTATACAGGTAATGCTCGGGAACCGGCAGTTCAGGGAACTTAAAGAAGAGCTGGAAAATAATATGTACCCGGTAGACCTTGCCGATATTCTGGAGGAAGTGGATGAAAAACAGCTTGTGCTTATTTTCCGGCTTCTTGTAAAGGAGGAAGCGGCGGAAACATTTACGTATATGAACAGCGAGCTTCGGGAGTTCCTAATTAATGCACTGACAGACTCCGAGCTTGAAGAAGTTATGGAGGAGATGTATCTTGATGATACCGTCGACGTGTTAGAAGAGATGCCGGCCAACGTTGTAGACAGGCTGCTTATGGTGACAGGCGAGGAAAGGCGGGCGCAGATCAACCAGCTTCTTCAGTATCCGGAGGACAGCGCCGGAAGTGTCATGAACGTAGATTATATTGCGCTCAGCAAAGAGATGACTGTGGAGGATGCAATTCTTAAAATCCGCCATGTGGGTCTTAACCGTGAGACAATCTATACCTGTTATGTAACAGAAAAGAGACGTTTAATCGGCGCAGTAGATATTAAGGATCTTCTGACGACCGGAGAATCAAGGCTGATAGAAGAAATTATGGATACGAATATGCTCTATGCACACACCACGGATGATCAGGAGGAGGTGGCAAGAACCATTATGAAATACGGTCTGATAGCACTTCCGATTGTGGATCATGAGCATTGCATGGTGGGTATTGTCACCGTTGACGATGCCATGCTTGTCCTGCAGGAAGAGGAAACCGAGGATATCAGCATCATGGCCGGTGTGAATCCCAATGACGAGTCTTATTTCGGAACTACAGTGCTGGAGCATGTGAAAAGCCGTATTCCGTGGCTGTTGTTTCTGATGCTGTCTGCAACTGTAACCCAGATGATTATGAACAGCTATGAGGCGGCGATTGCAGTTATGCCGCAGCTGACCGGATTTATTCCGATGCTGACCGGAACCGGAGGTAACTGCGGCTCCCAGAGTTCAACTCTTGTAATTCGCGGGCTTGCTGTGGGGGAGATTGAATTTCAGGATCTTTTGAAGGTTATCTGGAAGGAGATGCGCGTTGCAGTGACGGTAAGCCTGATACTTGCAGTGGTAAACGGGTGCAGGATCGTCCTGATGGGACAGGGGGATGCGGTTCTTGCACTTACCATTGGCATTACAATGGCATGTACGGTGATGATTGCTAAAATTGTAGGATGTACCCTGCCTCTGATTGCAAAAAAGGTAGGACTTGATCCGGCAATCATGGCGACCCCGTTGATTTCTACTCTGGTGGATATCAGTACGATCAGTGTATATTTTGCAATTATCAGCGCAGTGTTTCATTTGTCATAGTAAGGGACGGATTATGCTTGGCCAGAAGAAATCTTCTTTGTATGGAAAAATAGACATGATTCTTATAAAAGAGACCTTGTCCGCAGGGTCTCTTTGTATTATAATAAAAATATTGAGAATATATGGAAAGGAGCCTTTAAGTCATGGGATTTATTGATGATATTAAAGCAAAAGCAAAGACGAATAAGAAGACAATTGTACTTCCTGAGACAGAGGATATCAGAACCTATGAAGCGGCGGCGGCCGTTTTAAGAGAAGGAACAGCAAATCTTGTCCTGGTAGGAAGCGAAGAAGAGATTGCAAAGAACAAGGGTGATTTCGATATCAGCGGCGCAGTGATTGTTGACCCGGCAACAAATCCGAAGACAGAGGAGTATATTGCAAAATTAGTTGAGTTAAGACAGAAGAAAGGGATGACAGCGGAGCAGGCAAGAGAGCTGCTTCTTAAGAATTATCTCTATTATGGTGTTATGATGGTAAAGATGAAGGATGCGGACGGAATGGTTTCAGGGGCATGCCACTCTACTGCCGATACGTTAAGACCATGCCTCCAGATTCTGAAGACAAAGCCAGGAACAAAGCTGGTATCTGCATTTTTTGTAATGGTAGTGCCGGACTGTGATATGGGAGCAGACGGAACCTTTATTTTTGCAGACTCCGGTCTTGAGCAGAATCCGGATCCGGAGAAGCTGGCTGCAATTGCCTTGTCTTCGGCAGATTCTTTTAGGCTTTTAACAGGTAAGGAGCCTGTAGTGGCAATGCTTTCACACTCTACAAAGGGGAGTGCAAAGCATCCGGATGTAGACAAGGTGCTTGAGGCTACAAGAATCGCAAAGGAGAATGCGCCGGAAGGCCTCCTTCTTGACGGCGAATTCCAGTTAGACGCAGCGATCGTGCCGGAAATCGGTGCATCCAAAGCGCCGGGAAGTCCGGTTGCAGGAAAAGCAAACGTACTTGTATTCCCGGATCTTGACGCGGGAAATATTGGGTACAAGCTGGTACAAAGGCTTGCAAAGGCAGAGGCATACGGACCGCTGACACAGGGGATTGCAGCGCCGGTAAATGATCTGTCCCGGGGATGCAGCGCACAGGATATTGAAGGTGTTGTGGCTATCACAGCAGTGCAGTGTATGAGCTAGAGCACCTAAGGCGTGTATCTGTCTGTTTACTGAGGGTATTAATTATAATTATAAAAGAGAGGTAAAGAAAAATGAATGTATTAGTTATTAACTGCGGAAGCTCATCATTGAAATTCCAGCTTATCAACTCCGAATCCGAGCAGGTTCTGGCAAAGGGGTTATGCGAGAGAATCGGAATTGACGGAAGCCTTACTTATCAGCCGGCAGGCGGAGAGAAGGTAAAATCGGACAAGGCTATGCCTACACATACGGAGGCGATCCAATTTGTAATTGAGGCCCTGACCGATGCTTCAGCAGGCGTTGTAAAGAGTCTAGACGAAATTGGCGCGGTAGGCCACCGGGTTGTACACGGCGGAGAAAAGTTTGCAAGCTCTGTTGTTATTACCGACGAGGTAAAGGCGGCTATTGAAGAGTGCAACGATCTTGCTCCCCTTCACAATCCGGCAAACCTGATCGGTATCAATGCATGTCAGAAATTGATGCCGGGAACCCCTATGGTTGCTGTATTTGACACGGCATTCCATCAGACAATGCCGGAGAGAGCATATATGTACGGACTTCCTTATGAGTATTATGATAAGTACAAGGTCAGAAGATACGGTTTCCACGGAACAAGCCACAGCTTTGTGTCAAAGAGAGCGGCAGAGCTTGCAGGAAAGCCGTATGATCAGGTGAAAACCGTTGTCTGCCATCTTGGCAACGGCGCAAGTATCTGTGCAGTGGAGAATGGAAAATCTGTAGATACTTCTATGGGCCTTACTCCCCTTGAGGGACTTGTGATGGGAACACGTTCCGGCGATATTGACCCTGCAATTTTAGAATTTATTTCCAAAAAAGAAGGCCTTGACATAGGCGGACTTATGAATATGCTGAATAAGAAATCTGGTGTATTCGGCCTTTCCAATAATTTGTCCAGCGATTTCCGCGATTTGGAGGAGGGCGCTGATTCCGGCAATGATCAGGCAAGGGTGGCACTTGAAGTATTTGCTTACCGTGTTGCAAAATATGTGGGAAGTTATGTAGCGGCAATGAACGGCGTAGACGTGATTGCATTTACAGCAGGTATCGGTGAGAACTCCGGCACAGTAAGGAGTGCGGTGGCAGAATATCTCGGATACCTGGGAATCGAGATTAACGAGGAGGCAAACAAAAGGCGCGGTGAGGAGATTCAGATTTCCACACCGGATTCCAAAGTGAAGGTTATGGTAATCCCGACAAACGAGGAGCTTGCGATTGCCAGGGAGACAGTTGCACTAGTTTAGTTATAAGTTAGAAGATTTTAGTTGACAAAATAATTTTACGTGATATAATTATTTAGGTGTGAATAGGAGTAATAATATGTTATTAGACCTATCCGGCGTTTTGTCTGAACAGCATACGGAACTTCTACAGGATGTGGATATTGATATGACCGAGTTTCGAATGAGATATGGAAGCTTTCCGATTCTTAAGAAGACACCGGTTTCTATCCGAATGACACATGTAAAGGAACGTAAGTTTCGGATTACCGGCAGAGGCAGGGTGACACTTGAGATACCGTGTGACAGATGCTTAGAGCCGGTGGAGAAGGAGATTGTCCTTAATTTTGTGAAGGATATTGACCTGGACGTTCCGGACGGCGGACAGACAGAAGAATTAGATGAAACGAATTATATTGACGGATATACGCTTGACGCTGACAAACTTGTCTGCGGCGAGATATTGATAGGGTGGCCGACGAAGATTCTGTGTAGCGAAGACTGTAAGGGTATTTGCAATGTATGTGGTCAAAACCTGAATCAGGGGGCCTGTGACTGTGAAGATACGGGTCTTGACCCTAGAATGTCAGTTATCCGCGATGTTTTTAAGAATTTTAAGGAGGTGTAACCTATGTCAATTTGTCCAAAGAATAAATCTT
>CAOJQZ010000042.1 GCA_948441955.1 uncultured Lachnospiraceae bacterium
GTTGAATTTGTAAAAGAGTTATTTGACAAGGGTTATATCGCAGAAGGCTCCTATTCTATGAAAGAGCCTGATATGGTTGAAGAGTTCACAAACGGACGTGTTGCATTTATGACAGATGGTGTTTCTCATCTGACAACCATCAAGGACGGAGCTCCGAAACTTAACTTTGATTATATTACGGTTCCTACTGTAGAAGGTTTCTCAGGGACAAGCGGAATGGACGTTGCTAACTGGGGTATCGGTATTGCAGAGAACTGTGAGCATAAGGAAGAGGCATGGAAGTTTGTTGAATATCTTATGAGCCCGGAAGTAAATGCAGAGCTTGCAGTACTGGCTAACGCATTCCCTGGAAATTCCAAGGCTGAGCCGGATTATTCCTCATCTGATGAGTTATTTGTAAAAGCATATGAGCTTTTCCAGAGCTGCGAGGCAGTGAATGAATTCACAGGCGCTCCGACATCTGAGGACTTAATGAGAAGCTTCGGCGAAGAATTACAGTTATATCTTGACGGAGATACAGCTTCTGCAGCAGATATGCTGAAAGCAGCTCAGGAGCGCTGGACGCCGGCATTTGAATAGGGTGGGCCAGACTGTTAAGAGATAAAAGAACAATGGGCAAAGATTATGGGCTGTGCGCTTGCTTTGCGTGCAGCCCATTTACTCTAAAGTGAAGGAGATGAGTTTGAGTTGACGAAAGGGAAAAAACTTATAACACCGTATTTATATCTCCTGCCAACAATCGTGTTAATGTGCATCTTATTGATTGTACCGATAGTTATGGTTATTGGTTATTCTTTTTATGATAATGTTATTATAAATAAGAATCCTGTTTTCGTTGGCCTGGAGAATTATGTTAAAGTATTATCGGATCCAGTATTTCTTGTTGCAATAAAGAATACGCTGTTTTTTGTACTTATCAGTATTATCGCACACTTTCTTATCGGAATGCTTTTTGCGATGCTTCTGAATACGAGATATCTTGGCGTAATGACAAAGGGAATCTTCCGTGTAATCTATGCGCTGCCGTGGATGTTTACAGCGTCTGTTATTGCGATTGTATGGCGTATGATGCTGAATCCAAATGGTGTGCTGAACTACCTGATGACCAATATGGGAATCATCAGTGAGAAAGTGGAGTGGCTGGCTTCCAGGGATGTAGCCCTTGCTTCGGTTACACTTATTAATATATGGTCTGGGTATCCATTTTATATGATCAGTATTTTGGCTGGTCTTCAGGGGATATCCACAGACTTGTATGAGGCGTCTGCTCTTGATGGTGCAAACTCGGTACAGACATTCTTCCGCATTACAATTCCGCAGCTTAAGCCGATTTTAATCAGTCTTCTTATGCTGGATTTTGTATGGACGCTGCAGCAGTTTGCGTTAATCTGGATGACCACAGGAGGAGGACCGGTAAACGCGACAGAAACCATCAGTACCTACATATATAAGCAGGGCTTCAGCAAATACCAGTATTCAATGGCATCTGCCGGAGCGGTTATACTGCTTATTGTATGTACAATCATAGGAATCTTCTATGTGAGACAACAGAAAGCGGGGGATTAGTCATGATTGGAAAGAAAAAATTATGGGTACAGATTGTTATCATTATATTATTAGCTATTGGAACGGTATGGGCGGGATTTCCGATTCTGTGGATGATTCTGAATTCTTTTAAGCCAAACTCAGAAATTTTCGCATGGCCGCCCACATGGATTTCGGAGAATTTTAGTCTGGATGCATATAAGGCGATTTTTACGAATCCGGAGCAGGTACGATTCTTCATTAACAGTTATGCGATATCGGCAATCGTAGTTACGGTTACATTGATTATCGGTATTTTGGCGGCTTATGCATTCAGCCGGTTCAATTTTCCGGGAAAAGGAATTATAAACACAATCATTGTTGCGGTTCAGGCAGTGCCGCCAATCACTCTTTTAATCCCTTATATGAGTTTGATTGTATCGTTAAAGCTGTTTAACACATATGGTGCATTGATACTTACCTACATGGTATTTACACTTCCTTATGCGATATTAATGCTGACCGGATATTTCAATACGCTTCCAAAGGATCTGGACGAAGCGGTTATGATTGACGGAGGTTCCCGCTTTAAGGCGCTTTGGAGTGTTCTTGTACCGCCGTCGGTTCCAGGACTTGTTTCCGTTGGAATGTATACTTTCATGCAGGCGTGGAATGAATATTTGTTTGCGCTGGCGTTAACAAAGACAAATGATATGCGTACAGTACCGGTAGGTATTAACTTGCTGATGGGACAGCACGCGTATGAATGGAATCAGATGATGGCAATGAGCGTACTTGGTTCTTTGCCGATTTTATTCCTGTTCTTATTCTTCCAGAAATATTTCATTGCGGGCATGACAGCTGGATCGGTAAAGAATTAGTAAGGATTATGTTTAGCAGGGCCCTGTGAAAACGGGGCTTTTTTAGAAAGGGAAACGGTTATGAAAGTATTATCAGTAGGTTTGGCATTTTGCGACATTCCATTATCACCAGTTCCAGGTAATATTTTGGAAATAGATAACAGCATTATTGAGCCGTCCATTCAGCATACGGGCGGAGATGCGCTTACCGTATCGGTTGTTCTCTCGAAGCTGGGGCTGCCGGTTTCTCTGGCCGGAAGAATCGGCAGGGACATAAATGGAAAGTTTATCAAGAGAGAGCTTATAAAAAATGGCGTGAATACCAGCTGGCTTATAGAGGACGAAAATTATGGCACGGCAGTTTCCTATATATTGATTGAAGAAAATGGAGAACGTCATTTTCTGGTAAACCGTGGAGCGAACGACGGTCTAACGGGAAAGGATGTTACTGACGAGGCTATAAAGGAAGCTGATCTTGTTTTTCTGGGAAGCGCGTTGTCCATGGAGAAAATGACGGATGATGAGATAGCCGATATATTCAGGCGGGCTCATGGATACGGTAAGATCACAGCTATGGATGCCAGCATTGCGACGGAAACAAAGGCGGAAAGGAAGCTGGATTTGATTGAAAAATCTCTGTGGGAAACCGACATTTTTATTCCAAGCTATGAGGAAGCGGCTTTCTTTACGGATAAGACTGACGTAGAGGAGATGCTGGATATATTTGGCCGTTATTCCCTAAAACTTCTTGGGATTAAGCTGGGGAGTAAGGGCTGTGTTTTGACTGACTTTAAGGAGAAGATATGGCTCTCGGCCTATCCGGATGTGAAGGTGGTAGATACCACCGGAGCAGGCGACTGTTTTATGGCGGGCTTCCTGTGCGGTTATCTGCATGGGTGGAACCTAAGGAAAATCGGTGAGTTTGCAAGCGCTGTTTCTGCACATGGAATCGCGGCGTCAGGAGCAAGCACGGGAATACCAGATTTTGAAACAGTTCTTAAATATGCGGAGGCTAATGGTAAAAAAATAGCTGTTTAGATGTACTGACAGGTAGAAAAGGAGTAGGCGTAGATGGATTTAAGACAGAAATATTTGGATGCATATGAGGCTTTGGACAGTGTAATTCAGGACAGAATAAAAAGTGAACGATATCCTGCAATGGGTTATACGAGTAATCTTGATCTGCTGTGTGATTTCGAGGTGGAACGTCTCAATCAGCTTCTTGAGGAACATATGCCGGAGGCAGCGCTTTCCGAAATGAGGGCGGCGTCAAAAATTCAGACGATGCGGGATTTGCTGGAGACAATGGTATTCTATTGCTCCAATGGAATCGGCGGCGAGGTTGATGTAGAGAATGTGAAGCTTCTTGAGGAATGCTTCCATTTTGGCCATGGTATTGGCGGAACAGCAGTACAGGCGGCTATGGCATTGAATGGCATAGGATGTCCGTCCATAGTTCATCTGACAGACGATTCAAAGGAAACATGTGACATTTTGAATACTCCATATGTGCATACAGTTTCACAGGATGGAGCTTTGGTTCATACAGATAAGATCAGTCAGACCCAGGAGCAGGAGCCCCATTTCATTATTCAGTTTAAAAAGGGCGACAGGATATGTCTTGGAAAACAGGAAATTGTGATACCATGCTCAAACCGGCTGATTCTTACGAAGATTACGGTGAATGAATTTGTACCTTTTTCAGAGCCCTATTTTAAATGGGTTGAACGAAACGCAGGAAAGGTAAGCAGCAATGTATTGTCCAGCTTTAACGCACTTTTAGACCCGGGACTTCTTAAGGAAAGGCTTGCGTATGTAAAACGGCATATTGAGAGATACCGCAGGAGCAATCCAGAGGGGATCGTTTTCTTTGAGGATGCACATTATCATGATATGGAAGTGAAGAAGCTTTGTCTGGAAACAATTTATTCCAGTGTGGACATCGTAAGCCTGAATGAGGAGGAGCTTGATTATACGCTGAATGATATGTATCGGTTCGAGGTAGACGTAGATATTGACAATATCATATCCTGCGTGGCAGGGGCTGTCTTTATCCGCCGTAAGCTAGGGATCAGAAAGGGCGTTATCATCCATACGAAAGATTATTCTATGTATGTCGGAGAACCTTTGAAGGCAGATATTGAGAGAGGCCTTATATATGGTAATCTGCTTGCAACGACAAAGGCGAATAACGGCTGGTACGGAACAAGGGAACAGATAAAAGAGGTACTGGCATTTGACTGCAGTCCTAAGGGAATGGAGCATTATCAGACGATTGCAAAGAGCCAGTATGCAGGTAAAGTGATTCTGGTTCCGTCCAAATATATAGATACGCCGAAGCATACGATAGGTCTGGGGGATTCCTTTATGGGCGGAGTACAGATATGCTTTTAAAATAAAGCAGTATGGGTAAAATTAATTTCGGAGATTATTGACAGAAAAAGTAAGCTAGACTAAAATAAAAACGGAAACATTGAAATACTATTTATTTATGGAGGTAAAGAATTATGTTAATGAATATGAAAGATATACTGGCAGTAGCTAAAAAGAATAAATTTGCGCTTCCGGCATTTAATATCAGTGATTACTCCATGTTCCTGGGAATCATGGATGTTTGTGAAGAGACAAATTCTCCGGTAATTATTGAGATTCATCCGGACGAGTTAAGCTTTATCGGTTCTGAGATGGTAACAGCAATTAAGGAGAAGGCTTATAAGTCATCTGTTCCGGTATGTATTCACTTAGATCACTGCAGCGATTTCGGAAAGATTATCTGGGCGATCCAAAGTGGATTTACTTCTGTTATGTTTGATGGCGCAGAGCTTCCTTTTGAGGATAATATTGCAGGGACAAAGAAGGTTATTGAGGCGGCTCATCCGGTGAATGTATCTGTTGAGGCAGAGCTTGGGACAATCGGTACCACCAATCCGGACGAGATGGAAGGCGGCGCGGCAAAGATTATCTACACAGATCCCGACGACGCGGTTAAATTTGTTGCCGAGACAGGTGTTGATACTCTGGCAATTGCCATTGGAACATGTCATGGACTGTATCCGGCAGGCATGAAGCCGGAGTTAAAGCTTGATATTTTACAGGAGATTGCATCTAAGGTGGATATTCCGTTAGTCCTTCACGGAGGATCTAATAATCCGGACAAAGAGATTGGAGAATCTGTTACACTTGGAATCAACAAGATAAATATTTCTTCTGATATCAAGGCTGCTTATTTTGAAAAGATGAGGGAGGTTCTTCAGGATAAGAGCTTAAGAGAGCCGAATGTGATTGAGCCGCTGTGTATGGAAGCAATGAAAGAAGTTGCAAAGCATAAGCTTGAGCTGTTCCAGACAATTGGAAAGGCAGATTTATATTAGTTTAGTATAGTTGGGGTGTCAAGAGTTGAGTGGGAAAAATCTTCTGGAGAGAGAAGTACTTGAGGTTATCAGAGAACAGTATGATCACATTTTTTCTGCCGAAAGGAAGGTGGCCGCTTTTGTGCTGCAAAATCCGCAGAAGGCAGTAGACTGCAATGTTTCCGAGCTTGCAAAGAACAGTGGAGTCAGTGATGCGACAGTGGTGCGTATGTGCCATCATATCGGTTATACTGGTTATTACCAATTTCGGATCACACTTGCAAAGGATTTGGGAAAACAGCAGTACAACAGTATTGAGAGCATTGAAAGCAAGGATAGTGTTGAAGAGATGTTCGGAGAATTTGCAAGGGCAATGCTGGTGATTGGAAGAAGACTGGATCTGGATGTAATGCGCGGCTGCGTGAATCTGCTTAAAACCTGTAAGCAGGCACATATTATGGCAGTGGGAAACACTTGCCCGCTGGCACAGTATATGGGCTTCCGTTTGGGGCGTCTTGGAATTAAGAGCACGTATAATGTGGCGCCGGAGTATTTTCTAAACCATGTCAATCTGGCTGATGAAGGAGATATTCTGATTGCGATATCCCAATCCGGAACCTCGAAGCAGGTCATCCAGGGTATGGAGCTTGGAAAGGAAAAAGGGCTTAAAATGATTGCAATTACTGCATTTGCACAATCTCCGGTATCAGCCCTGGCAGATTATGTACTTTTATCGGCAGGAGAGGAAGGGACATTCAGTTATTATAAGGGCTATGCGCATCTGAATGAGACGGCTATCATTGATGCCATACTTAATTTTGTTACCAATGAGGAACTTATTAAGACAACCCAGGCTGACAAACCCGAAATTATTTTGTCAGAATACAAAATATAATAAAAATAGCAGGGGGAATCCCTGCTATTTGGATATGGAGATGGAAATATGAAGCGTTCAAGAATTAATGAAGTAATTAAGGATATGGAATCCCTAATTAAAGAACATGGTTTTGAAATACCGCCGTTTGCAAAGTGGAGTGCCAAAGAGTGGGAGAATATTGGACATGAATATGATGAGATCCGTGATAACTGTCTTGGATGGGATATTACAGACTATGGTCTTGACAATTTTGATAAGGTAGGTTTTTCACTTCTTACGATTCGAAATGGAAATCAGAAGATGCCTGAAAAATATCCAAAGACCTATGCTGAAAAGCTTCTTATGCTTTATGAAGGACAGACAGCGCCGATGCATTATCATTGGAATAAAATGGAAGATATTATCAACCGCGGAGGAAACGATATTTACATTACAGTCTATAACGGCGCCGAGGATGGGACAATGCTGGATACAGACGTAACAGTATACTCCGATGGTAAGAAAGAGACTGTTTCTGCAGGAACAAAGGTCCTGTTAAGGCCGGGACAGAGTATAACAATTATGCCGTATATGTATCATGATTTTATTGTGCCGGAGACCGGCGGAGCAGTGCTTCTTGGAGAAGTGTCCATGTGTAATGATGATGAGAATGACAACCGCTTTTATGAACCCATCGGGCGGTTCCCGGAGATAGAAGAGGACGAAGAGCCATATCGTCTGCTTTGTAATGAATATCCGGAAGCGAAGTAGATGAATACAGTCTGTAACGAGTATATAAGGGGTGTTTCTGACAGGGACATCCCTTTATTACAGGTATGTCAATTATACACGGACATATCAACATGGAAAAGACGGAGGAAGAGATATGGAGTATCAGATAAAAAATGGAAGTATACAGTTAATAATATCAGATGTAGGTGCAGAGCTTCAGTCGATTAAGAAGGATAACACGGAATACTTGTGGAACGGCGATGAAAGATACTGGAAGGAGCGTTCGCCGATATTATTTCCCTATGTAGGAAGATTTACAGAAGGTAAGTATCTTCTTAATGGAAAAGAATATGAGATGGACATTCACGGGTTTGCAAGGAAGCTGCCCTATCATGTTATTTTTCAGGAAGAAGATGCAATAACCTTTGAGCTTAGGGATAATGAGGAAACCTATGGAATGTATCCGTATCATTTTATCCTTCAGGTATCTTATGAGCTTAAGGATAATGAGATTGCTGTTACCTGCCGTGTTTCAAACTGCTCGAAGGAAACCATGTATTTTGGAATCGGCGGACATCCTGGTTTTATGGTGCCGCTTGAGGATGGACTGGCATTCTCCGATTATTATCTGGAGTTTGGCTGTGAGGCGAGACCGGAGCGGGTTGGACACACTCCGGCATGCTTTGTAAGCGGAATGAATACGGAATTTTTGCTTGAGGCTGGTAAAAAGATACGGCTCTCTCACAATATGTTTGATGATGATGCGATTGTGCTTCGGAATATGGCCGATGAGGTTACGCTGAGATCCGATAAGGGAACCAAACAGGTGAAGGTTTCCTATCCGGATATGCCTTATCTTGGGATCTGGCATGCGCCGAATACAGAGGCTCCTTACGTCTGCATAGAGCCGTGGACGTCTCTGCCGTCCAGACAGGATATTGTGGAGGAGTTTAAATGTAAGAGTGATCTCATTCGTCTGACGGCCGGAGAACAGTATGTGAATGCATGGAGTATTGCGGTTGAGTAGAAGCTGAATTGATAATACTAGTACAAGGAGGATGAAACGATGCAATTTTTTTCGCCGGCTGAGATAGCTGAAAATTATATTATGGCAGGAAAGAGGAAGGTAAATACACCGATTCCCAAAATGTTTCTTTTGGCGGTTCTGGCAGGAATCTTTATTGCAATGGGAGGAGCAGGGGCGACGGCAGCGGCAGTGTCTGTTCCTATGGCATCGGTTGGAAAGCTTATGGGGGCATGTATATTTCCAGGAGGACTTACCATGGTTCTTCTTGCCGGAAGTGAACTTTTTACGGGGAATTGTCTTCTTACTATCCCGCTTTTGGAAAGAGAAATTACAGCGGCAGGAATGGTGAAAAACTGGGTGGTTGTATATCTGGGAAATTTTGCGGGAAGCCTCCTTGCGGCGGCGGGAATGGTCTTTTCACATCAGATCAGCCTTTTTAATAACGGGATGGCAGTATCCGTAATATCTACCGCAGCGTCAAAATGTGTACTTCCTTTTGGAGACGCGCTGATTAAGGGGATTTTATGTAATTTTCTTGTATGCATTGCGGTGTGGATTTCCTTTGCGGCAAAGGATGTGGCGGGGAAAATTGCAGGATTGTTTTTTCCGATTATGATTTTTGTACTAAGCGGGTTTGAACATAGTGTGGCGAACATGTATTATATAACGGCAGGCCTTTTGGCAAAAAAAATTCCAGCCTATGCAGAGGCAGCGGCAGGGGCCGGAGTTGATATGGATGTAATCACCTGGGGAAATTTTCTGGGTGTGAATCTTCTTCCGGTTACGCTTGGGAATATAATTGGCGGCGCAGTATGCGTAGGATGTGTTTATTGGTATCTTTATTCAAAAAAGTGTCAATCTGATCAATCTGGGACGTAGTAAAATTAATTTTACTACGTCCCAGATTACACTTTACCCTGTCCCCAACACGTATCTTCTTAGAATATCAAAAGGCGCCGGTCCTGTTTCCAGTACTTTTTTGTGGAATTTTTCCTGAGAAAAATTATCGCCCCATTTTTTTACAGCCTCTTTTTTCAGCTCCAGAAACTCCACATAGCCAATGTAATATTTTAGATAGTTTCCGGGATCGCCGATGATGAGATTGTAGATTTCCTCTATTGTGTCAGTATCTGTGATGCCATAGTCCCTAAAAAAAGCTACCGTATCAAGTAGTGTCCAGCCGTCGTAATGGATCCCCATGTCTGCGAGGGCGTAAAGGCCGAGAATGACGGAAGAATTATGCTGCATCAATGCTGCCTGCTCTTTGGGGAGGGGGGCAAGATAGTAGCTCATCATCTCGCTGTAGGTTGCCCATCCTTCCGTGTAACCGCCAAAATTTAAGAGAGTACGCAGCGGATCAGGGGAGGTGGCGGAGTAATAGGTGGTCTGATAGAGATGTCCCGGGTATCCTTCATGGGCCAGTGTAGTAAAGAGTGTCAGATTATCGGGCATATGGCCGTTGTTTATATAGATGACATTATTTTCAGCATCATCAATTGCCGGAATCATATAAAAGGCAGGGCTTAAATAGTCTTCCATGGATTCCTGAACATATTTTATCTGGATATCAGCTTCCGGGGGTGCGGGGAATGTGCCGTTTAAGCCGGATTCAAGATCTGAAAGTATTTTTTCGGGCTCTGAAGCCGGTATCAGGGAGGCGTCTGTTTTATTTCTGGATACAGAGGCAAGGTTTTCCTGGATTTTAGCTGCATCTTCAGACATCTGTGAAAATGTAAGAGCCTGCAGCTCTGGAACAGTGCGTGAGGATCCGGTTTGGCTCTTAACAATCAGCTCATAATATTCAGCTCCTTTTGGAAGATAACACAGACCGCAGCTGTTTTTTCCGGTATTCTGAAGCGCAGTGAGTGCATCAATCAGTTCCTGATAAGCGGGAAAGACACAAGATTCAATGTTTATATGATTTTGCTCTGCAAAAGCGGCTTTATCCTTTTCTGGTAAATCCAGTTCTGCTAATCGTTCCTCGAAAGAAGAATACAGATAATTTTTTTCGCCCATTTGTATAAATGCTTTGCATTCTTCAATAAGCTTTTCTGCATTATACGAAGCCATAAAAAGTCCGGCTTCAGATTTGGCATATTCAAATTCAATAATTGAATGAAAATATTCGGGTATCTTAGTAAGAAGAGTAAGGTAATCCTGACAGTCATCGGCGTTGTAAAAACGATATTCTGAAAGAAGAACCGGAAGCTGTGACTGTGTCCCGGTCAGGGGTGAAAGAGGTTCTTCATATAAAGCATATTTCGCTTCATTTAACAGACTGCTAAGATGGTGCTCCAGAATATCGTAGGTAAGTCCGTTTTGTGAGGATAGCTTTTTTCTGTCATAGGAATGGAGAAGTGCAAGTGCATTTTCTACAGAAGCACACATGGAGTCTGTATCAGTGCTTACGGTTCCAAGAGAGACCGGGGCATTTTCTATACCGTAGGAACCAGGGTCTTTTAGAGTGTAGTGGAGAGAAATCGTGTTGGAGGCCGCCTCCTGACAGAAAAGTTCAAACGTGTACTTTTCAAATCTTTTGTTTTCGTTTTGGTTCAAGGATTTTAACAGGAGCCCAGAAAAAAGAACAAAAGGGATGATAAGCAAAATAAGTAAAGAACGTTTTTTTGACATAATAATCCTTACATCATTTTATTTGTATATATATATGCATGAAACAGGATTGACATGTACCCTGTATAAGTATTAAAATAATATTCACGAAACATTTTGTATGAAGGAAAAGGAGAGAAGAAAATGCAGACAAAAAAAAGATTATTAGCGGCAGCATTAGCAGCCATTGCATGTCTCGGGCTTGCGGCATGCGGAAAAGATTTTGACGCGGCCGGATATACGAAAAGTGTATTAGATGCCAACTATCATGGAGAGTATGCAGATTATGCGAAATTCCGTGACCTTTCAGAGAAGGAAGCAAAGGCAGAGATTGAGGATGCCATGGATGCTCAGGTAGAGGCAGCTTTCATGGGACAGGGTGTAAGCGATGAAGCAAAAGCAAAATATAAGGCGGCTGTTATTGACGTTATGAAGCTTTCAAAGTATGAAGTGAAGGAAGCTAAGAAGGAGGACGACGGAAGCTATACAGTAACGGTAGAGGTGGAGCCGGTAAATGCTTTCAGTATTGCAAATGAAGCATTTGAAGAGATTACTACACAGTATGTGACGGATGGCAAGGATGTGACAAATGTGGATGTTATTATCGACGCACTTGTTGAAGCCCTTAATAAAGCAGTTACAGAGAACACCTATGAAGAAAAGGTTTCTATGGAGCTCCATGTAACGCAGGATGGAGAAAATGTTTTCGGTATTGAGGAAGCAGAGGTAAGTGAACTGGAGAGTACAATGTTCCCGGGAATGTAAGATAATAATTTGTTATGAATGCAGCGGCGGAGGCCGCTGCATTTTTCTGTTTCCATTCATTTCAAATATATGCTACAATGTTAGAGAATGAACAGAATAGGAGGAAGGCCAGTGTTATCAAATCAAGTATTGCATAAAACAGTGCAGAGTATCTATCATGTTACGGGTCTGGAATGTTCTGTGTGGGACATACAGGGAAATTGTCTTGTGACAACCAGGGAAAAGGAAAAAGAACTTGAAAAAGAAGTAGTAACCTTTTTAGAGTACGCAGATAAAGAATCAGAAGGAAGTATATTAGAAACCCGGGGATTATTTTTAGTGCGTGACGAGGAGGAGCCTGTGTATGTTCTGGCGCTGCAGGGTGTGGGGACAGATTTAAAGGTTGCAGGCGGACTTGGCGCAGGGCAGCTTGAAAGCCTTATTCATGCGTATAAAGAGCGGATGGACAAGAACCGTTTTATGCAGAATCTGATTCTGGATAATATGCTGCTTGTGGATATTTATAACCAGGCGAAAAAGATGCGGATTCCGGTAGAACAGAGAAGAGCCGTATTCCTGATAGAACCTAAAAATGAAGGCGATAATCTTGTTTTGGAAACGATGCGGGGATTGTATGCAACAGGGAATAAGGACTTTGTTACTGCAGTGGATGAAAAGCATATCATTCTTATCAAGGCATTAGAGATAACAGAGGATTATGTGACCCTCAATCATATTGCACGTGTGCTTGCGGATACACTGAATATGGAGGCTATGGTCAATGTACGGATTGCCTTCAGCACAATTGTAGAAGAGCTTAAGGATGTGTCCCACTCCTATAAGGAGGCGCAGATGGCTCTGGAGGTGGGGCGGGTATTTTATGCAGATAAAAATATTCTGGCTTATAATGAGCTGGGGATCGGACGTCTGATTCATCAGCTTCCGCCCTCGCTTTGTGAAATGTTTTTAAAAGAAGTGTTTGAGGAAGAGGGAGCACATCAATTTGAGGAAGAGGAGCTGGCGACAGTTTTTACGTTTTTTGAGAACAACCTGAATATATCTGAAACTGCCAGACAGCTGTATATACATCGGAATACGCTTGTTTACCGGCTGGAGAAGATTCAGAAGAAAACAGGCTTAGACGTCAGGGTGTTTGAGGATGCGTTAACGTTTAAGATTGCAATGATGGTAGCAGATCATATGAATAACATAGAGAGCTAGGAGGAGAAGGACATGGTGAGACTATACGACAGAGGCGTCTATCTGGTAAACGGGACAGAGATCGCAAAGGATGAAAAGGAAGTAAAGGGGAAGACAGGACAGGAGATTTCTTCGGAGGATGCTGCAAAACAGACAATGGCATACCGTATTTTGGAGGCCCATAATACTTCCGAAAATATGGACAGACTTCAGATTAAATTTGATAAGCTGACATCTCATGATATTACATTTGTAGGAATCATTCAGACGGCCCGTGCATCAGGGCTTGAAAAGTTTCCGATTCCATATGTGCTCACAAATTGCCACAATTCTTTGTGTGCAGTAGGGGGGACAATAAATGAGGATGATCATATGTTCGGCCTGACCTGCGCAAAAAAATACGGCGGGGTTTATGTGCCTCCTCATCAGGCCGTTATTCATCAGTATGCCCGTGAAATGCTTGCAGGCGCGGGAGAGATGATTTTAGGTTCAGACAGCCATACCCGTTATGGAGCGCTTGGAACAATGGCGGTGGGTGAGGGCGGGCCGGAGCTTGTTAAGCAGCTCCTTAATAAGACCTACGACATCAATATGCCGGGAGTTGTGGCCATTTATCTTGACGGAGAGCCGGTAAAAGGCGTTGGACCGCAGGATGTGGCGCTTGCGATTATCGGCGCAACTTTTGGAAACGGCTATGTAAACAATAAAGTAATGGAATTTGTAGGACCTGGAGTCAGAAAGCTCAGCGCTGATTTTCGTATCGGCATTGATGTTATGACAACAGAGACGACCTGCCTGTCTTCTATTTGGACGACTGATGAGAAAATACAGGAATTTTACGAGATTCACGGAAGAGCGGATCACTATAAGGAACTTAATCCAGGTGCAGTTTCCTATTATGATGGTATGGTATATGTGAACTTAAGCGAGATTAAGCCTATGATTGCAATGCCGTTCCATCCTTCAAACGTATATACAATTGACGAGGTAAATGAAAATCTTGGAGACGTACTTCATGATGTAGAGCAAAAGGCGCTGATAAGTCTGGACGGAGCTGTAGATTATTCCCTTCAGAGTAAGGTGCGGGACGGAAAGCTTTATGTGGATCAGGGGATTATTGCAGGCTGTGCAGGCGGCGGATTTGAGAATATATGCGCGGCGGCGGATATTATAAAAGGACGTTATATCGGTGCGGATGAATTTACCTTCAGCGTATATCCGGCGAGTACGCCTATCTATATGGAACTTGTGAAAAACGGAGCCGCCGCAGATCTGATAGCGTCAGGTGCTATTGTGAAGACAGCGTTTTGCGGACCTTGTTTTGGAGCAGGGGATACTCCGGCAAACAATGCATTTTCCATCCGGCATTCAACACGGAACTTTCCCAATCGCGAAGGTTCCAAGCTGCAGAACGGACAGATTGCTTCGGTGGCTCTCATGGATGCCCGTTCCATTGCGGCAACAGCGGCAAATCAAGGATTTCTTACTCCTGCAACAGCTGTGGATGTGGAGTACAGCGGGAAAAAATATCATTTTGACAGTAATATTTATGAAAACCGTGTATTTGACAGCAAAGGCGTCTGCGATTCATCCGTAGAGATAAAATTCGGGCCCAATATTAAGGACTGGCCGGCAATGCCGGCGCTCCCGGAAAATTTAATTCTTAAAGTTGTATCCGAGATTCATGACCCGGTAACAACGACAGACGAGCTGATTCCGTCAGGCGAAACCTCGTCCTATCGTTCTAATCCACTGGGACTTGCAGAGTTTGCGCTGTCCAGAAAGGATCCGGCATATGTAGAACGGGCCAAAAAGGTTCAGGCGGCACAGAAGGCCATAGAAGCAGAACAATGTCCTGTAAAGGCTCTTGAAGAGTTGAAACCGATTATGAACAGAATACATGAGAAGTATCCGGATATTGACCGGACGAACGTAGGTGTGGGAAGTACGATTTTTGCAGTGAAGCCGGGAGACGGATCTGCCAGAGAACAGGCGGCTTCCTGTCAGAAGGTGCTTGGCGGCTGGGCAAATATTGCCAATGAATATGCCACAAAAAGATATCGTTCTAATCTGATTAACTGGGGAATGCTGCCGTTTATTATTGAAGCAGACCATGAGAAACTGCCGTTTAAGAATGGAGACTATATTTTTGTACCGGAGATAAGGAAAGCAGTGGAAGAAAGGCAGGCTCTTATCAAAGCATATGTTGTAAAAAATGGGCTTGAGGAAATGGAATTGAAGCTTGGGGATATGACGGACAATGAGAGGGAGATTATTTTGAAGGGCTGCCTGATTAATTACTATAAAGGATAAATGCGGTTAGGGACAGGGTATTTTCAATTGGGGACGTAGTATTTTTAAAAATACTACGTCCCCAATGCAACACCTGCCTTTTTTTATGACTCTAATATATAACAGGTCAACACATCCGTGAGGGAGGAAATAATATGAAATGCGATGCGAAGAAATTTGCACAGATGTATGAGAGTGTTTATAAAGACCTGTATCGTTTTGCACTCTGTCTGATGAAAAATCAGCAGGAAGCAGAGGATGCGGTCAGCGAAGCGGTTATATCTGCATATGAAAATATACGGAAGCTTCGTAAGGAGGAGGCTTTTAAGAGCTGGGTATTTACGATTCTTACGAATGTCTGTAAGAAACGCCTTAAGAAAATATCACAGGAGGTATCAAGAGAGATATCTTATCCGGAGCAGAATATGCAGGAGAATACTGCTGCGCCGGAAAATGACCGGTCGCTGGCATTAGACGTAAGAAATGCATTTTTTGTTCTTACGGAGGAAGAGCAGTCGATTGTAGGATTATCTGTGTTCGGCGGATATAACAGTATTGAGATTGCAGGAATTTTGAAATTAAACGCAAACACAGTGCGCTCGAAAAGAAGCCGTGCACTTGCCAAAATGGAATGTGTATTGCAGTGAGTTGAAAAAGAAAGGGGCATTCTTATGAATAAAAAGGAGCAGCAGCTTATCCAGAGACTTAGGGAAAAGACGGATAGTGTAACAGTTCCGGAGGGCGTAAAACCAGAGTCTATAGAGAAGGCGTTAGAGGAAAAGAAAAAGAATCAGAATCAGAAGGGAAAAGTCAGTCCATTTCATATCGGGGCACTGGCAGCTGCCTGCCTTGTTCTTGCGGCAGGAATTGCGGTATATAGAAACGGAAACACAAAAGAAATACAGAATATTCCGAAGATAAAGGAACAGAAGGCGGAGATAAGCAGTGAAAAGACAGTGGTATCTGCGGGAGATTATAACGAGATATATGGCTATATAGAACGCTATAAGGAAGAGCAGGAAGCGCAGATGCGTGTATATGAGGAAGAGATGGCGGCTTATGATGCAGAGGGGGGAAGTTCAGTTTCGCAGGAGGCTAAAATGGCTGAAGCTGTAACGGAAGACACGGCTCCAATGAGTGCAAATGACATGGGTACAGCTTCCGGCTATTCTGAGACAAACGTGCGGCAGGAGGGCGTAGATGAAGGCGACGTTGTAAAGACAGATGGAACCTATCTCTATGTGCGTAAAGATAACGGCCGGGATCTGTCAATTGTAGACACACGCGGCGAGATGAAAGAGGTAAAGACAATTTCAGCAGGAGAAAATAAATGGATTCAGGAGATTTATCTGAATACAGAAAAAAAGACGCTGGTGCTGGTATGCAGTATATATGCAGATGATAATGCAAAAAAAAGATATTGGTATATGGGAAACACGGAGGCCATAACCTTTGATATTACGGATCCGGAAAATCCGGAAGAAACAGGAAGAGTCACTCAGAGCGGGGATTATCAGTCTTCCAGAATGGCAGACGGATATTTGTATCTGTTCAGTTATTACGGCGTGGCATGGGAATATATAGAGCGAAATTCGCCGGAGACATTTATCCCCCTTGTCAATGATACTGTAATTGCAGAAAAGGATATCTGTCTTCCGCCGGTTGCCAAAGGCTGTGAATATACAGTAATTTCATCCGTAGACATTGAGTCGCCGTCCGAGACAGCAGATAGTAAAGCAATTCTGTCTCAGGGAGGACAGCTGTATGTGAGCGGGAAAAATATTTATTATTATGAAACTGTTTGGAACAGCTATCTGCTGCATGAAAGCCAGCAGACGACAATACGGAGCATTTCGTACAAGGACGGTGTGCTCACTCCAGGCGCCCAAGGGACAGTAAAGGGTTATATTAATGATTCCTTTTCGATTGATGAGTATAAGGATCATCTTCGTGTTGTGGTGACAGACGGGGACGTCAATGCAGTCTATGTACTTAATAAGGAGCTTGAGACGGTCGGTTCCATCGATAATCTGGCGAAGGATGAGCGTGTATATTCTGCAAGGCTTATGGGGGATACGGGGTATTTTGTTACATTCCGGGAGACAGATCCGCTCTTTTCCGTTGATTTGTCTGATCCCGAAAATCCAGAAATTATCGGTTCACTTAAAATTCCGGGATTTTCGGACTATCTGCATCCTTATGGCGGAGGAAGGCTTCTTGGGATTGGCATGAATGTGGATGAGGATACCATGATAACTGACGGTGTAAAGCTTACGATGTTTGATATTTCTGACCCTGCAGATGTAAAAGAGGAGGATACATTTGTCTTAAAAAATGTGTATAGTACAGATGTTTCCTATGATTATAAGGCGTGCCTTGCAGATGCTGCAAGGAATATTATTGGATTTGCCGGATATACCGACGGAGGGCAGGAGTATTTCATTTTTGAATATGATTCCAATAATGGATTTATATGTAAAATGAAGGAGGAGATTAATGGAAGCGGCGGGTCAGGCGCGAGGGGCGTATATATTAACCAGACATTATATGTTATAGAAGGAAATATTATTGAAGCCTACAGCCTGAAGGATTACGGCAAGGTGGATGATATTATACTGTAATATTGTGTAATGCGCATAAATAGTTTGAAAATTATGTGAAAAAAATACAATAAAAAAAATAATTAAAAATAAATATTAAAATAGTGTTGACAAATATGAGGCGCAGTGCTATTATATAATCAATCCAAAGGAGAAAGGTTCAACATCCTGACGAGAAAGGGATTTGGACAGAAAAGAATTTGGAAAATAAAAGGAAAAGGAGGCTTAATCCGTTGGACAATTATACAGAGACAATAATTCAATATGTTAGTGGTATGGCAGATAGCAGTTCCCATAGAATAAGCCTTATCCATAGAGTGACTGGCCGGTAAAGAAGAATGAAAAGAAAAGTCGGAGAAGTAAAACCGGAGAGAAAAGAAGATTCATATTTGCAGACATATTGAAAAGAATACCACAGTAAACAGAATAAGGAGTTAAAGGAATTGGAAAATTCCAGAAGAATAGGCAGAAATTGAGAGGAGTACAGACTCAGGGAACAAAAGGAATCAAGATGAAGCCTCCGATTAAAATAGAATAAAATAAAATTGAATAACAGGCAGCCATTATAATGTAAGATTATAATGGCTGTTTAAGTTTGAGGAGAATTATGAATTTCAGTATTCTGCAGATAAGGCTCAAGAAGAGAAATGACTTCCTCGCAGCCGGCTAATTCACCTGCATAGACAGCTTCAAAATAGTGTTCCGCGTACCAATCGAAGGTAGGATGAAATTCTTCCTCTCCGATTAGCTGAAGCAGGTGGAGCCGTTCCTGTTTCAGTTCATTTAAAAGAAGTTCCATGTAAGAGTAGGTATCCAAACGAGAAAGAATTTCTGTAAGCTTTTGCTTTTTATGTGCATAAACATAAGAGGAATAGCTGTCATCTTTGTTTTCCTGGCAGGCTTCTTCCGCCGTTTTGACGGCCTCTTTAATTGCCTTGCTTACTTCCATTTTTCATAGCCCCCATTTAGTATTCACTGCAGTACATCATAACACAGTTTCTTCTTACCCGGCTATAAAGTAAATATTATGTAATAAAAATTTAACATTTTCAATTGCTTATTTTGACAAGATGCGTGCTATATGATAAACTTATATCTGTGAAATTGTATGTAAAAGCATAGTATAAATACATTTTTGAGGTGAGGAATATTGGATAAGTATGAATATCGGGTAAAAACAGAACAGATGCTGGAGTATATGGAGAAGCGCCAGCATAAAAAAGCAATGGAGATCGCAGATACAATTGACTGGCGCAGAGTAAAAAATGCGTCTATGCTGAGCACGGTTAGTGAAATCTATGAATTGAATGGGGAGTTTCAAAAGAGCCGTGATATATTGCTTGTGGCATTCGACCGTTCTCCTAACAGCAGAAAGATAGTATATCGTCTCGGTACGCTGGCACTTAGAATTAATGAGGTTGATGAGGCTTCAGATTGTTATGAGGAGTTCGTAAAGCTGGCTCCGAAAGATCCCAATCAATACATATTAAAATATAAGATATTAAAGGCCCAGGGGTCTCCTCTTTCTGAACAGATAGCGTCTCTTTCAGATTTTAAAAAGGCGGAGTATGTGGAAAAGTGGGCATATGAATTGGCCAGATTATATCATGAGGCAGGCATGACATCGGAATGTCTGGAGGAATGTGATGATCTGATCCTGTGGTTCAGTGAAGGAAAATATGTATATCAGGCAATGGAGCTTAAAATGAAATATAAGCCTCTGACACCGCTTCAGCAGGAGAAATATGATCAGTATAAAGGTGTGAAGAAGACGGGCGCCGGACGTTCTGATGCCTTGTCGCGTCCGGTTCCAAGACCGAAGAAAGAGACTGTTTTGGCGCCTGCGGCACATCCGGTTCCGGATGCAACGATGGAGTTTGACGAGATAGCGGAGGCAGCGCGCTCTGTAAATGAGACGTCAGACGGACTGTCAGAAGAGCAGGATGCGACGAGAAGGCTTCCCACAGGAGAGCTCAGCGCAGCTCTGGCTGCTATGGAGGCGCAGGAAGTATCTGTACCGGAAGAAGAGTTTAAAGAAGAGGAATCAGAAGAAGAGTTTCCAGAGGAGGAGTTTGAAGAAGCAGAACTGGAAGCAGAGCCGGAAGCAGAACATGATGTAAAAAAGAGCGCCATTACAACGGTTGTAAAAGGAGCAACCCTTGAAGAGGCTTTGGCCAATGGCGTAGCAGTGGCCAATGGAATTAATCAGGAGGAGAAAAAAAGGATGGCCCAGAGAGAGGAAGAACTCCGGATTTCTGGCCAGATGAAGATAGAGGATATTCTGCTGGAGTGGGAAGAAAAGCAGAAGGTGAATGCAGAGGCAATTGAAGAGCAGAAGGAAAAAGATGAGAAGAGATTAGAAGAAGAACGTGCTGCTGTTTTAGAACGCAGACGGGCAGAGCAGGCGGAGGCAGAACGTAAAGAGGCAGAAGAAGTGGCGCGGCGTAAGGCTGAGGCAGAAGAAGCAGCGCGCAGGGAGGCTGAGAAGAAGGCAGCAGAAGAAGCGGCGCGCAGGGAGGCTGAGAAGAAGGCGGCAGAAGAAGCGGCGCGTAAGGAGGCCG
>CAOJQZ010000043.1 GCA_948441955.1 uncultured Lachnospiraceae bacterium
TTTTATCCTTTTGCCTCCACCTTTAACCGAATCTCACAGTCTGCAATCTTATCTCCGCCCACGTCCAGCGCATACTGTACATATACGTCTATCTGGTCTTCTGTTTCATGGAACTCCATCTCTTTTGTATGAGTCCCTACCACGATTGAACCGTAGGGTGTCTCATACTGGGTGACCGCAAGCTTCCCTTTCTCAAAAAACATATGGGTGTTGGTGAGGCCGGATTTGTCAACCTCTAAAAATTCATCTTCCTTAATCTTAATCTTGCTCTTAATTGTCCCGGACATTCCTTCCACTGGCTCCTCATAGAGGATATAATGCTTTCCGTTCTTAAAGTAATACGTGGCGGGACAGATAACCTCCACAGGCTCTGCCTCCTCGTCCGGCGCCATGCTCATCTCATAGTGAAATCCGGATATGGTAACCAATACGTCCTTCGTCATAGGCTGCACACTGCATTACAATGCAAGGAGCTTCGCAATATCATACTGATACGGCGGAATCTCTTTCTTCATGCCAAGGGCCTCGTCAATGTCAAAGTCCACATACTGTCCGTGTCTGTAACCTACTACGCGGTTTGATTTTCCTGCAATTAAAAGGTCTACAGCCATTGCGCCCATGATGGAAGCATATACTCTGTCCTTACAGGTCGGGCTCCCGCCGCGCTGCATGTGGCCGATAATCGTAGCGCGGGTTTCCATGCCGGTAGCCTCCTCAATTCTCTTTGCCATATTGATCGAATCGCCGATACCCTCTGCATTGATGATAATATAATTCTTCTTCCCGCGTCTTCTGTTTTCCTGAATATCCTTAACAATAATCTCCTCATTGTAATCATGCTCCTCAGGCAGGAGAATGCGCTCCGCGCCATTGGCAATTCCGCACCACAATGCGAGATATCCTGCATCTCTTCCCATAACTTCAATAATAGAACATCTCTCATGAGAGGTAGACGTATCACGTACCTTATCAATTGCTTCCATCGCTGTATTTACTGCCGTATCAAATCCGATGGTATACTCTGTACAGTCAATATCAAGATCAATGGTACCTGGAACGCCTACGGTATTAACCCCCAGATTCGCAAGCTTCTGAGCGCCGGCAAAGGAACCGTCTCCGCCGATAACCACCAGGCCGTCGATACCGTACTTTTTGCAGATAGCAGCCGCCTTCTGCTGTCCGTCCTCGGTACGCATTTCATCACATCTTGCTGTCTGAAGGATCGTGCCTCCCCGCTGAATCGTGTCAGATACATCTCTTGCAGACAGATCAATAATCTCTTCGTTTAAAAGTCCCTGGTAGCCTTTTCTGATTCCTCTTACTTTGAGTCCCTTTCCAAGGCCGGTTCTTACTACCGCGCGGATAGCTGCATTCATGCCCGGAGCGTCTCCTCCGCTGGTAAGAACACCGATTGTACGAATTATTTTCTGTGCCATGATTATCTCCTCCATTGTACGTTTCTATTTAGATTACTACCGTCATGCCACATTTTACAGGAATTATACCTCGTTTTCAATGGATTTTTCTATTACTTTTACACAAGATTCTCCCAGATAATTCGTCAATCTGCTCAATAGCCCTGGCTCCGCGCATACATTCCGGTTTTCCGGGAGTCTCTTGACCGCCCGCTCGGCCCGGCAGAAGATAACCACCTGGTCTTCTCCGTCTGAGCTTTCCATCATATCGTAAAGAAACTGCTCCTCCTTAAGAAAGGCCGCCTTGTTTGCAAACTGAAGCCACAGCTCCTTTTTTGTCTGCTCAAAGGGAATAACGGCCTCACAGATAAGCTTGCTGGGGGCGTCGTCTTCCTCGGATACTCTGCCCTGTACAAAGATCTTATTCTCTTCCTCCAGATAGCTTCGGTATTTCTCATAATCTCTCGGAAACACCACCACCTCCACAGTTCCCACCAGATCCTCCAGCGTGAGGAAACACATAGTCTTATTGGTCTTCGTATACTTGATCGTCCTTCCTGCAATGATACCTCCTACCGTTTCTCTTGCGCCCTCCCGGACCTTCGTACGGCGGGTCTCCTCGTCAAGCTGAAAGTCCAGCGTTGTCCGTGAAGTGTTTCTGCGCCATTTTTCCTCATAGTCCTCCATCGGATGTCCGCTTAAATAAACGCCCAGCACTTCCTTTTCAAATGCAAGCTTCGTCTCCTTTTCATATTCTCCCACATCTGGAAGAGGAATTGCAAACTCCGGCTTCTGGTCTTCATCCACCATGTCAAACAATGACATCTGCCCCGCCATGGAATTCTTCTTCTCCTGCTGCACCTGGTCAAGCACCCGAACATAGACAATCATAAACTGCTTTCTCGTCCCCTGAAAGCTGTCAAAGGCCCCGGATTTGATAAAGTTTTCGATTGTCCTTTTATTGATTTCCTTTCCGGACATACGCTCTATAAAGTCCTTAAGGGACGTAAAATCCCCCCGTTCCTTCCGCTCTGCTATGATCCCCTCTATCACAGTTCTGCCCACGCTCTTAATCGCGGCAAGGCCGAACCTGATATTTCCTCTGTCTACGGAAAATGTAGCCGTTCCCTTATTAATATCCGGAGGCAGAATCTTAATTCCCATCTGCCGGCAGGTATAGATATACTCTGACACCTTGGCGGAGTTATCAATACAGGACGTCATAAGGGCCGCCATAAATTCCACCGGATAATAATATTTTAACCAGGCTGTCTGGTACGCCACCACTGCATAGGCCGCCGCATGAGACTTGTTAAACGCATATTTTGCAAAGTCAATCATCTCGTCATAGATTTTATTCGCCGTCCTCTCGTCAATCCCATTTGCAATACAGCCGGGTACCTGTTCTTCTTCATTTCCATAGACAAAGCTCTGACGTTCTTTCTGCATAACGTCTCCCTTTTTCTTAGACATGGCCCGTCTTAAAAGGTCGCTTCTTCCCAGAGTATATCCCGCCAGATCCCGCACAATCTGCATCACCTGCTCCTGATATACAATACAGCCGTAGGTGGGCTCCAGAATCCCCTCAAGCTGGGGACAGTCATAGGTGATAAGCTCCGGGTTGTTCTTTCCCTTAATATACTGAGGGATAAAATCCATCGGTCCCGGACGGTACAGGGAAATTCCCGCAATAACATCCTCCAGGCTTCTGGGCTTTAACTCCTTCATAAAGCTCTTCATCCCCGCGCTTTCAAGCTGAAACACGCCGTCTGTCCTTCCGCTCCCGATAGAATCATACACCGCCTTGTCTCCGTAATCAATGTGATCCATATCAATACGCTTTCCCGCGCTTATGCCTGCAAGATCCACCGCATCCCGTATAACCGTAAGGGTACGAAGGCCAAGAAAATCCATTTTAAGAAGTCCCAGCTCCTCAAGGGTGGTCATAGTAAACTGGGTGGTCACCGAACCGTCCGAGCCAAGGGACAAGGGGACATATTCATCCACCGCCTTCTGGCTGATAACAACTCCCGCCGCATGCATGGAGGTGTGTCTTGGCAGTCCCTCCAGACGCATGGACATATCAATAAGCTCTTTTACCTGGGGATCCTCTTCGTAGGATTTCTTAAGATCCTGGCTGCTCTTAAGAGCACGCTCAAGGGTAATGTTCAATTCCTTCGGAATCATCTTTGCTATGTTGTCTACAAATGCATAGGGCAGATCCATAACTCTTCCCACATCCCGAATCACACCCCTGGCAGCAAGCGTACCAAAGGTCACAATCTGCACTACCCGGTCCGCACCGTATTTTTGTACTACATAATCAATAACCTCCTGTCTTCTCTCAAAGCAGAAATCCACGTCAATATCCGGCATGGATACACGCTCCGGATTCAGGAAACGCTCAAAAAGCAGCTGATATCTTATGGGATCAATCGTGGTAATCCCCAGACAGTAGGAAACGATGCTGCCCGCCGCAGAGCCTCTTCCCGGCCCCACCATGATACCGTGATCTTTCGCATACTTGATAAAATCCCATACGATCAGGAAGTAATCCACATAGCCCATGGACTGAATGACGGAAAGCTCATAGGCAAGACGCTGCCGCAGCTCTTCCGACGGATCCGGGTAGCGTTTCTCAAGGCCCTCATAACACAATCTGTTCAGATATTCCCAGGAGGTACAGCCCTCCGGCACATCGTATTTGGGAAGCTTGGTTACGCCGAACTCAATCTCAACATTACACCTGTCGGCAATCTTCTGTGTGTTTTCAAGGGCTTGCAGCGCATAGGGGAAGAGACGTCTCATCTCCTCCTCCGATTTGATATAATACTGACCGCCCTCATACCGCATGCGATCCTCATCCGCTAATTTCTTGCCTGTCTGGATACAGAGCAGAATGTCGTGAGGCTTTTCATCCTCCGCATAGGTATAATGCACGTCATTGGTTGCTGCAAGCTCTATCCCCGTTTCCTGGGACATGCGCAGCAGCGACTGGTTTACCATCTGCTGCTGGGGAATTCCGTGGTCCTGCAGCTCCAAAAAGAAATTTCCCTTCCCGAATATTTCCTCATACCGGAGAGCAGCCGCCTTTCCTTCCCCGTACATCCCCCGGGCAATGTTCTTCTGCACCTCTCCCGCAAGACATGCGCTGAGGGCAATAATCCCCTCATGATATTCCCGAAGAACCTCCATATCAACACGGGGCTTGTAGTAATATCCTTCTGTATAGCCTTTGGAAACAATCTTTACAAGATTCTGATAGCCTTCATTATTCTCGGCAAGCAAGACAAGGTGATAATACCTGTCGTCGCCTCCTCCCGCCGCCTCCTTGTCAAATCTGGATCCCGGCGCTACATACACCTCGCAGCCAAGCACCGGCTTAATGTCCGCGGCCCTGGCAGCTTTATAGAAATCAATTACACCAAACATACAGCCGTGATCTGTAATCGCCACGCTGTTCATTCCAAGCTCCTTTACCCTGGAGACGCATTCCTTTATCTTGTTGGAGCCGTCCAGAAGACTGTATTCTGTATGGACATGCAGATGTGCAAAGCTCATTCTTATTTTCCTTCCTGTTTTTCTGATTTTTTCTACTCTGGCTGTAATTCAATTATTTATATTGTAGCACGGTTTTATTTTTGTTTCTATATTTTTGTCCGCTTATTGAACTTCTGTTTCCCCTCTGCTATTATAGTAACAAATCTTTTTTAAGGAAAACATAGAATGAAGCTTGAGATAATAATTCCTAATTACAACGGCGGCCGTTTTCTTCCCATATGCCTTGATTCATTGAGGGAACAGACCTATACTGACTTTTGCATTACTGTCGTGGATAACGGTTCCTCGGATGACAGTCTCTCTCTGCTGTCCCGGCGCTATCCTGAGGTTTCCCTTATCCGGCTGTCCCGCAACCGGGGCTTCGCCGCTGCTGCAAACGAAGGAATCCTGCATACAGAAAGCCCCTATGTGATGCTTCTGAATAACGACACCGCCCTTGACCCCGACTGCATCCGGCGGCTCATGAAAAGTATCTCCGGAAAGGCTGATGTCTTTTCCGCGGGAGCAAATATTCTCCATATGAAAAATCCCCGGAAAGCAGATACCTCCGGGGACTTCTATACCATCTACGGCTATGCCTTCTGCCGGGATCAGGGACTTCCCTTTCGCAAAAGAAAAGCCGGACAGGTCTTTACCTGCTGCGGATGCGCCGTAGTATACCGCCGGGCCCTCCTGAAAAAAACAGGATTATTTTCCTCTGATTATTTCGCCTATCTGGAGGATGTAGATCTGGGGCTCCGGGCCCGCCGCCTTGGCTATAAAAATATCCTCTCTCCTGGAGCCCTTGTATACCATTACGGAAGCGCCACCACCGGCAGCAGATATACCCCCTTTAAGGTATACTATTCTGCCCGTAACAATATCCTGCTCAGACGGGGGAACCTTACATTCTTCCAGCGCGTCCTTCACGCTCCCTTTGTCCTTTGCGGGACGGTATTAAAATATCTGTACTTCTGCAGGCGCGGACTCCAGCAGCACTACTTAAAGGGCTACCTGGAGGGAAGCAAAACCTCCGGCGCCCGCTCCCTTGATAACATGGCATATCCGGTCCGGCCATTTAAGTCCTGGATACGAACCGAGCCCTGGATTTTATACGGCACCTTTCTCCATATCCTTCAGTACCTTTGCCGAAGACTAACGTCTTAGAGAAAAATCATGCCTGTCCAAAGCCAGATTCAGATTATAATTGGGATCGCCGCTTTCCAGAAACTGCTTCCATCTTCTCTGGAAATATTCAATTTCCTGACGGAATCTCTCTACTTTCTCCTCCGTATCTTCCCTTCCTCTTGTTCTGGACTCGTCATGATACCAGACGGAAAACGGCTGATAGACAATCAAATACCCCTTCTCCCGCACCCGCATGCAGAAATCTGTATCATTGAAGGCAACCCGAAGCTCCGTATCCATGCCTCCGGCTTCATTATAGACAGACTTCTTCACCATCATGCAGGCCGCCGTCACTGCACTGTAATTCTGGGCGCACATAATCCTGCAGAAATATCCCGGATCATTTTTTCCCGCACCCAGAAACGCGTGTCCTGCAACGCCTCCAAGACCTACAATCACTCCTGCGTGCTGAACGGTATCGTCCGGATACAGAAGCTTTGCTCCCACTACGCCCACATCCTCCCGCATACAGTATCCCAGCATCTCACGGATACTTTCCCCTCTCTTAAGCCACGTGTCATTATTAAGCAGCAGCAGGTAATCCCCTTTTGCCTTCTGCACGGCGAAATTCTGTATGGCAGAATAGTTAAAGCGCCCCTCATACTCAATAACCCTGATATTTTTATATTTTCCGGCAAGCTCCCTGTAATACTCCCGCGTCTCCTTCTCTTCGCTGTTATTTTCTATGACCAGGATTTCAAAATTACGGTAATCTGATTTTTCTTGTATGGAGCTGATACATTTATGCAGATCCTTCCTGTGGTCCTTGCTGGGAATGATAATGGAAACCAGCGGTTCTTCTTTCAGCCTATAGACAGAGTGATAGAAGCCGGGAGATACAAAATCAATCTCTGCATCAATTCCCACCCTCTTATAATGTGCCAGTATGGCGTTTCTTCCTGCCTCGTATGCATAGTCCTTACTGTTTGGATCCCCTGCCACAGAATTCGGATGAACGCGCCAGTGGTACAGTATCTTTGGTATATGAATAATGTTTTTCGTCTTTTCCACGCATCGGAGAATAAGATCATAATCCTGAGAACCGTCATATTCCGGATTCAGATACCCGGTTTTATTAAGCAGGCTTCGCCGTACTACATAAAGATGACACATGTAGTTCGCGCTTCTTAATAAATCAATGTTAAAATCCGGCTTAAAGTGGGGCTGGTAATACTGTTTCCCATCCATAGACACCTTGTCCTCATCCGTATAGATAATCTCTGTCTCCGGAAATTGATTTACCGCCTTCACACATTCGTAAAGTGCGTCAGGCGCCAGTGTGTCGTCATGATCTGTAAATACGATGAAATCCCCCTCCGCCTTTTGCAGCGCTCGGTTCGTATTCTCAGATATCCGAAGCCTGCAGCCGTTCTGAATGACGCAGATCCTTGCATCCTTTTCTGCATAGCTCTCAAGAATGTCTTTTATAGGGGATTCCTCGCCGCTTCCGTCCGAGAGATATAGCTTCCACTTCCTGTAGGTCTGGGCCTGCACGGAAGAAATCAGTTCCTCAATATACCGGCGGGGCGTCTGATAAAGGGGAACCACAACGGAAAATTCCGGCTCATACGCAAAGCTTTCTGTCCGCTGCGCGTCCAAATCCCTTTTCTTCGGAAAATATTTGAGCCGAAAAGCCTCATAGGTTCCTGTTTCCTTTTTCTGAAGCTTCTCAAGCCCCCTCTTTACCGTTTTTTCCAGACCGAACTGCTGATAGTACACCCGGGTCTTCCTAACAATTTCCTTTCCCTTTCTGCAGAGCTTTCTAACCAGTGATGAGGAAACCGCCTTTTTTACAGTTTCCTCTTTTCCGTCACATCTGGTAACTACCTGTATCTTTCCCGATACCCTTACATTTGTTTCCAGTATATAGCCGTGAATCCATTCACGGCTGCATTCGGGATACGCAAGCTCCACGTCCGGCCTTCTCTGCATGGAAACGCTTAAGGGCAGCTCCTTTCCCCGCCGATCCAAAAGTCTTATATCATACTCTTCCTTTGCGATGCACCAGCCCCTTACTATCGTTCCTTGTCCTCCGGGAGCAGCCTCATCTACAGTCATATGTATCTGATCCCGAAGCGTCTCAAGCCATGCAGTATCAGCCTGAAACATCTCTCCAAGTTCCAGCCCGCTGCGTTCAAATACTCTTAACTTCTTATAATCCCGATAATTATCCGGAAGGCTGACCCAGAAAAAAAACCTCTCCTCACATTCCCCCAGCTGTACATATGCCTCGGGAGTTTTTATCGTCTTCTGTTTATGCACCTCGAAGGCAGCGGGGGTGTAGTCCAGGGAAATCAAAATATCTGCGTCCTTCTTACGGTTCTTATCCCAGAAGCCGCAGATCAGAAATTTATTTTTTTCTGTCACATGAAATCTGCAGTACTGCATATGAAATCGGTTTTCCATCTATCCTTCTCCTCTTCGCAGATATTCTTCCGTTACCTCCTGACAGGCTCCGTCCCTTTTTACGATTCCTTTCTCAAGCCACACTGCTCTTGTACATATCTCCCGGACCTGCTCCATGCTGTGAGAAACTAAAAGAATGGCTGTTCCGCTCCCCCGCATCCTGCGGATACGCTCCTTACATTTTTCCTGAAAAGTAAAATCCCCTACCGAAAGGACCTCGTCTACAATCAGTATATCCGGAGTCCCGAAGGTCATCACAGAAAAAGCAAGTCTGGCAAGCATACCCGAGGAATAATTTTTAAGAGGCGTATCCATGAATTTTTTTAATCCGCTGAAGTCTACAATCTCGTCATAATGCTCCCGCATAACAGAACGCGAATGGCCCAGAATCGCACCGTTTAACCATACGTTTTCCCTTGCGGTCAGATCCATATCAAAGCCCGCTCCAAGCTCAATAAGAGGGGCGATCGTACCGCTTACCTTTACCTCGCCCTCTGTAGGTTCCAGTACTCCGGCAAGTATCTTTAAAAAGGTGCTTTTGCCGCTCCCGTTAAGGCCTATAAGGGCGGTGCACTCTCCTGCTTCCATCCGGAAATCCACATTCCTTAAAGCCCATAGGATATCATAGGATATATTCCCCTTTATTTTTTTTACAAAATACTCTTTTATGTTGTCTATTTTTTCCGAGGCAAGATGAAACTTCATAGAAATATTCTTTGCCTCTATAATCTGTCTTTTCATATTGCAGCTCCTACATGTCCAGAATAAACTGCTTCTGTCTCTTCTTAAAAACTGCCGCGCCGATAAGGAACATAAGAAGAGATGGAAAAAGGCAGTACAGGGTACGTCCTGCCTCCGGCGCGTCTCCCTGCATGACAATATCTCTGAATATGTCAATCATGCCGGTAACCGGATTATAATGCACAATTCTCCTCATATAATCAGGAAGAATGGAAAAAGGATAAATCACTGGCGTCAGATAAAAAAGAACGGTGCAAAACACACTGTAAAGATGCAGTATATCACGGAACCGCACCGTTACCGCCGCCAGCAGAAGCCCCGCTCCAAAGGAAAATAAAATCAGGCAGAAAAAAGGGAATATTACAAAAACAGTGGAAAAGGAAAGCTGATCTCCTGTGATAAGCATTACAGCAACAAGGGCTGCAAAGGATGCAAACAGATTCACTGCTCCTGACAAAATTTTCGCGAGAACAAGCATATATTTCGGCAGGTATACCTTCTTAATCAGTGAAGCATTTCCCAGTATTGCCGTCATTGCATCCGTTGTGGCTGTCTGATAGTAGTTAAATACTACCTGGCCGCTTAAAATATAGATTGCATAATTTTCTATATCAAAACGGAACAGCTTCGAAAAAACAAGATATAAGACCATCATCATCAGAAGAGGATTTAAAACAGTCCACAGTACGCCAAGCACAGACCTTCTATATTTTATCTTTATGTCCCGTAATATCAGTTCAAATAAAAGGGCTTTAAATTTCCAGAACTCTCTCATCACTTTCTCCATCGGATAATTGCGAATGAAAAGGGATACAGCTCCGGCAGACGGCTGCATCCCTTTCATATATTTACGTGTTTTTATAAATATAGCCTATGCATCTTCACGGTCTGATGTTCTATATTTAACAACCAGAACGGCAATCATTACAATTGCCAGGAGCAAAAACAGCGTTGCCGCCCCATCCATAAGAGACCTGCCGCCCACAACCTGATTCGCTAAAGGTGTCTCGTCATCCTTTATTTCCCGGATATCTTCCGCCCCTTTTACTGTCCCGGCCGTACTGGAAGCGTCTTCTTTGCGGCCCTCCTTAGAAGTCTTCTCAGACTTTCCTGCATTTGCCGCCTCTTTTGCCGGCTCTCTGCCGCTCTGTACTGATGCAGGGTTCGTCCCTGTAATATTCACTGTTCTTGAGACAACCGAGCTTCCAGGCAGGGCGGGCCTTACGCCTGTATTGGCAGAAGGGGCTTTTGTACTGCCGGTTCCCGGCTCCGGTTTTGCCTCTTCCTTTGGCATCCCTTTTATAACAACATTTTTATCAAAGGCCTCCGCCCCTACGCTTTTAATGGTCTTCGGAAGCGTGACCTCCGTAAGCTTATTACCGGTAAAGGCCTGATTTTCAATTGTCACAAGGTTCTTCGGCATTGTAACCTTTGTTAGGCCGTAACCCTGAAAGGCTCCCCTGCCAATGTCTGTAATGTTCTTTCCCTCCGGATTTTTATCCGGAAGTACAACCTCCGCCGTATATTTTATAAAATCCATTCCCTTTTGCGTGAAGCCTGTAAGGGCTGTCCCTGTATAGCTAAAACAGTCGGCCGTCCAGTTCGCCTGGAATACAATTTCCTGGCAGTCCTCCGTCTCAAAACTCATGTGCTCCGGATTGGATGTGAAGCATTTTACAGCGCCGCTTTCTTCAAATCCCGTGTTATTTTTAAATGCATTGGGAGCTAAGGCCTTCAGGGAATCCGGAAGTACCGCCTCCTCCAGATAACCCATCCTGAACGCCAGCGATCCGATGGTTTCCACTCCCTCTTCCAGCGTTAATTTCTTTAATGTAATTGCTTTATAGGTTCCCTCAAATGCAGAATCACCGATTGTTTTTACATTGCCCGGAACAGTAAGCTCCGTCAGATGATGCAGCTTAAACGCCGCCCTGCCAATCGCGGTTACTGAGTTTGGAATTACAAGGGTTTCCAGCCTGTCGCCCGAGAATGCAAAGTCTCCGATCTCTGTTACCGTATCCGGTATCTCCACATGGGCCAGCCTGATATTACTTGAAAATACACCGGATTCCAACCTTGTCAGTCCCCTTGATAATTTTATCTCTGTAATATTATTTGCAGAAAATGCTCCGGTTCCCATACTCGTTACCGTATCCGGCAGCGTAACCGCCGTCATTTTGTTGGAATTAAACGCGTTGCCTCCGATGCTGGCAAGTCCCTCGGGAAACTCTACCGTAACAAGATTATTATACTGGAACGCAGTTTCCCCGATAGACGTTACCGTATCCGGAATAACCGCCGTATCCATGCCGTTTACGGAATCCACGCCCGTATGGCCCTGATCCCATTCCTCCTCCGGAATACGGAATGCAGAATCGCCAATCGAGGTAATAGGTTCTCCTGTAGCCGGATTCACACCTGGAATTACAAGATTCCGGTTTCCCTTCCGGGTAATATGTCCCTGCTCTGACCAGCCGGTTACCGTCCCGCCGTCATAGGTAAAGTCCTCCATGGACCAGCCGCTTTTTAACATCTTTTCTATCATAACCTTATGGCCTGTTCCAACCGGTTTAAACTTGGAGGTTTCTTCCATATGCTTTTCATTCCCGCTGTACAGAAGAACGGTTCCCTTTGCTGCGTTTGCGAAAGCTGATTTCTTCAGCTCTGTTAATGTTTCAGGTATGGTTACGTAAGACAGTCCGGAACACCGGAAGGCGCTGTTTCCGATTGACTTTAGATTCCGGGACAAGGTCAGCGTCTCTAACGCCTTCCCTCCCTCTGTCTGTGCAAATGCACTGTCTGCAATGGTAATTACACTGTCCGGTATAACCAGATTTTTAAAATGGTTTCCTCCGAAAGCCGATCTCTGAATCACCTCTACGCTGTCCGGTATGGTGATTTCTGTAAAATCAACCGCTCCTTCCGCCGATGCAATATAAAACGCGGAGGCCGGTATTTCTTTCAATGAATGAGACAGCCTCACGTTAGCAATACGGCTGTTTCCCATAAATACGGCCGCGCCCAGCGTGTTTACGCTGTCCGGCAGAAGGACGGAAGTCAGGTTGTTATTCTTGAACGCAGACTGTCCGATTTCCATAAGTCCCTCCGGGAAAAGCACCTTTTCAATCTTATTATCCTGGAACACAAATTTCCCGATTCTTTTTAATTCAGGGGGCAGCACCACCTCTGTATATGTGCTTTCCTCCTGCTGCTTAAAGAGGCCTCCCTGATTAGCCGCAGCGTCCGCAAGCTCCGTAATAACCGTACCCTCCGGAGATGTCCTGGGCAGAATCAGAACCGCGCCTGCATACTCTCCTGCAAGGCCGGTAATAGCGCCACCCTCATAGGTGAAGATTCCCTTGTTCCGTATCTCAAAGGTATTGTTCCTTTGTGCGCTGAACTTATCTATCTGCTCCTGGCTGCCGGACCAAAGGATAACGCTGCCGTAGGTTCCTCCCTTAAACGCCGCTGCATTCAGCTTCACTACGCTGGAGGGAAGATCCGCCGTCCTTAGCGCCGAAGCGTTAAAGGCTCTGCTCCCAATCTCTGTAAGGCCTTCGTGCAGGATGAGGGTTTCCAGTACCTCCCTGCCTTCTGAGCTGCTGAACGCCGCTGTTCCTATGGTTTTCACTGTGCCGGGGATTTCAAGCTTTTTTATGCTGTTTCCGGCAAATGCGTTATTCCCGATGGCTGTAATCCCCTCCGGAATAGCCAGCTCGCTATAAGGAGCGCTTACACTGTTCATAAAGGCGGAGGCAGGTATCGTCTTCAGGCTTCCTGAAAGTACGATTCTTTCTATAGTCGGATTGGTCATGAACACACCGTTGCCCAGTGTTTCCACGCTGTCCGGAAGTATAACCTCCGTCAGCTCATTGGTGTGGAACGCAAAATTCCCGATCTCCTTTAAGGTATCCGGAAATACCGCCTTCTTAATCCCGTTTCCGCGGAATGCTGAAACGCCGATTCTTTCCAGTTTGGCCGGAAGACTTAAGCTTTCAAAGGTAATTCCTTCTCCTCCAAACAGGCCGTTTGTACCGGCTGCGTCCCCAATCTCCGTCACCCACCGGCCTTCCGGAGTCTGGTCCGGAATTGTGAGTTCTTCCTTTTCTTCCCTTTTTAACAGGCCCTTTTCCGAAAATCCGGTTACAGCTGTGCCTTCATAGAGGAAGTCCTCCGTACTCCACGGACCTGGTTTGATTTTAACAATATGTCCGGAACCTGCCTGTACGATTTTACTGCTTTCGTACTGCTCCATGCTGTCTACATATACGGTAACCTGACCGCCTTTGTTTCCTCTGAACGCGTCCTTGTTAAGCGTTTTTACCGTAGACGGAAGCTCCACGGTCTTAAGAGCCGCCCAGCCGAAGGCTTGGCTGTTTATCGTCTCAAGCCCCTCGTGCAGAATCAGCTCCTGCAATTTCTCACTGCCTTCTCCGTTGCCGAAAGCCGCCCTGCCGATGGTCTTCACTGTCCCGGGTATCTCAAGCTTCTTAATACTGTTTCCGGAAAACGCATTATTTCCGATATCTGTGATCCCCTCCGGAATAACCAGCTCGCTATAGGGCGCCTGCCGGCCGTTGTTTATAAATGCGGACGCCGGTATCTTTACCAGATTTTTGGATAGTACAATCCTCTGCAGATTGGGGTTCGTTCCGAAAGCTGCGCTTCCGATCTCTGTTACACTGTCCGGAAGCAATACCTCCTGGAGATCATTGGTCTGAAATGCCAAATTACCAATCTGCTTTAAGGTATCCGGGAACACAATCTTTTTCACTGCGTTTCCTCGGAACGCGGAATTTCCGATTCTCTCCAGATGTGAAGGAAGACTGACAGATTCAAAATCACATTCAAACAGTCCCTCCGCTTTCGACGTGTCTGCAATCGCCGTTACCTCCGCCCCGTCTGGCGTGTAATCCGGAATCACCAGATTATGATTGTCCTCGCTCTTTAATTTTCCTGTTTCAGAAAATCCGGTCACCGTAGTTCCTTCATATATGAAATCGTCTGTATTCCATTCGCCCAGATTCGGCTTCACTCTATGATATTGGGAATCCGGATATGTTTTTTTCGTATTTGTATATAAAAGAATCTTTTCCTCTGCTTCTCTTTTAAACGCATCGGGATCCAAAGTATTCAGGCTGTCCGGTATATTTGCTCTGTCAAGCGCCGAGCCTGCGAAGGCTTCCCTTTTTATTTCCTCTGTTCCCTCGCCGAAGGTAAGCTCTGTAAGAGCCGCCTTTCCCTGGGCAAACGCTCCTTCCGAAATGCTTTTCACGGTTCCCGGGATAAAGAGCGACGTTATTTCATTCCCGCGGAATGCATTTTTACCGATAACCCGAAGTTTAGAAGGAAGGGTCAGACTGCTGATTTTGCATCCCTCAAAGGCTCCTTCGCTGATCTCAACTGCCGTATCCGGAATCTGAATGCGGCTGAACGGCTCTCCCTCCGCCCGGAATACGCCCTTTACCGCCGTTACATTTTTGCCCTCTTTTGTTTTTTCAGGCAGCAGCAGTTCCTTATTATTTTGGCTTTTCTTTAGTCCGGATACGCTTAATCCGGTCACTGCCCCTCCGTCATAGGTAAAATCGTCTGCCGTCCATGCCTGATCCGTTTCTGGCTTGCCGTCCACAATCAGCTTCTGATGCCAGGAGAGCTGCGCCTCTGATTTCCTGTCTATATGATGGATTCTTTCCATATTGGCAAGATTGGGATTATCTGTATACATATAGACTACTCCGCCAAGCTCCTCCTCTCCTGAAGGGGCGCTGTCCGGAACGCTCTCTACGCCTGGATTGAACAGAAACGCCTTTTTTTCCACAACCATAGTAAAGTCCGGAAGCCTTACGGATGTAATCCGGTTTTCGGAAAATGCAAATGCATGTATTTCACACTGAAAATCACATGTGGCAGGAAATCCGACGGAAGACAAATTATTGTTGGCAAAGCAGGAATTTTCCATCCACCATATGGTGCTTGGTATCGTCACAGTCTCCAGCCGGTTATACTTAAAGGCAGACGTCTGCACCGCAATAACGCCCTCCGGAAGTACAAGCCGGGTCAGATTATTTTTGTAAAACGCATTGTCGCCGATAATAAAATTTCCGCGCCTTGTAACCACGTGTGTAACTACATCATCATAGGGCACAATGGCTCCCTCAGGAAACGTCACCTCCGTAAGCCCCTGATTTGAAAACGCATTAGGAGCAACTCCCATAATCTTCTCTCCATCGGGAGTCTCCGCCGGAATAACAAAAGATTTATTCTTTTCCAGCTTCTCCAGACCGGATTCTGAAAAGCCGGATACTGCTGTTCCTGATACCACAAACTCCCTGGAGTAATCACAGCCGTAAAGCCTTTCCGACATCTCCGTATAGGTGAAATCCTCCGCCGTCCACTCTGCGCTCCCGGAAGTATCCTTCTCCTCTGCCGCCGCCGTAAGAATCTCGTCTTCTGCCGGCTGCTCCTCCGGCTGTATCGTTTCCCCTTCCGGCTCTGTCTCCTCCGTGGCCGGCTCTGTTTCCTCTATAACCGGATCGGCTTCCGCCGTATCGCCGTCGGAGGCCGTATCACCCAAGTCTTCCGTTCTCTCCGTTTCAGCCCCCATCTCCTGATCCTCTGCTTCGGAAAACTCCGCCGCCGGCGTCTCCTCTGTCATCATCTGCTGTTCCCCGGCAGCAAATGATGTAACTGCAAGCGACAGACTTAACAGGATTGAAAGAAATCCTGCCATGCATCTTTTCTTCATTACTCTCCCTCCTTCTCCACTTCACCGACTACCGCCCATCTCCAGAAAGACTGACAGTAGCTGTAGGTTTCCTGGTATCCGCACATCTCCAGAACAACCTGCACATAGGCTGAGCGAATCCCGCCTGTGCAGTAGGTTACAATCTTATCGTCCTTTCCAACGCCGCTATCCTCGAACAGCTTTATAATCGTATCGTTATCTTTAAGAGTTCCGTCTTTTTGAAACAGTTCTGTATAGGGGATATGTACCGCCCCCGGAAGATGTCCTCCCTGGGCCTCATTGTACAGAACCGCGCCTTCATACTCCTTCTCTGTACGTACGTCTACAATCTTATAATCCTCATAATGCTCCATCAGCTCCTCTGTAGTAATATCATGAGACTTATCAAGCTCCTCCACCTGCAGATCCGAGCTTAAGTCCTTCCCGGGCTTTCCCTTAACCGGAGCGCCGATATCCTTTAGAGCAGAGATGCCGCCGTCAACCATCTTAATGTTCCCGCAGCCTGTCTGTCTTAATTCCCAGAGGATTCTTCCGTCCTCTCCCCAGCCCTCCTCCGGCTGGCCCAGTACGATAATTTCCTTCTCTTTATCAATTCCCAGGGCCTGCAGGCGTCTGGTAAGCTCCGAGGGTTCCGGTACAAGCCCCCAGCCCTCGTCTCCTTCCTTTCCCTCCTGGCAGGTTGACAGCTCTTGCCATTCTGTTACCGCCGCGCCCTCTACCGTGCCCTTTCCCGCTGCCGCCGCTCCGCGGGCATCCACGAACAGCACGTTTTCATCCCCGATCTTTCCTTCGGCCTCTCTGGCGCTTATGACAAATTCCCCTTTAAAGTCCGAGGTCCCGTCTGTTTTTTCTTTTTTCCCTGAGGAACAGCCTGCTGTCACAGCCAGAGCTGTAAGTACAACGCCTGCCCTCAGAATTCCTGTCAGATTTGCCTTCATGGTTTTTTAGCCTCCCGTTAACCCTTTTACATATATTTTTCCTTTAATTCTAATCCTTCCAGCAGAGCCTCGTTTAAAAGAGCAGACAGCCTATCCTTCTCTTCCTTAAGCTCTCGAAGCTCCTTCTCCCTTATACTCAGCCTGCGCTCTGCCGAAATGCAGCTTTCCTTTTCCTTTTCAAGCTTCTCCTGCTGCCGTCTTATCCTTTCCTCCTGCTTACTGATTGTGTCGGATGCAAGTCCCAGCTCTGTTATAAACTCGTCCCTCATCCTCTGGAGCCCCCGGGTATATTCTTCTTCCTTTCTCAGCTTCTCCTTAAGAAGCAGCACGGTCCTGTCCCGCTCTGCAAGCCTTACATGAATTCCGAAATCCATGTAAAAATGCTCCAGGTTCCAGCGGTAAATGTCCTGAAGCCTTACATTGTACTTCTCTCTGAGAACGGATACCGCCTCCGGCTCTCTAAGCAGTTCTTCAAATTTCTCAATTCCCAGGATTCGGAAATTCGGAAGTCCTTCCGCGCATTCCATGAGCAGAAAGGCTTTTTCGATCTCTATCTCAAGAGGCGCGCATGCGTCCTTATTCCGGAAACGGTCCCCGAAAAAGCTTATCATCTCCTCGGCGCTTAGGTCCCGGATAAACCTGCGGCGGATGATCATGTGCTCATTCAGAAACCGGGCCGCCTTCTTTTCGTCCATACCGCTGATCTGAGCCTGGGGATCCTTAAAAATCCTGTAATGCACCAGCTTCTTATCTATTACATGTATGGGATATCTTCTTACAATGCGAAGCCACAGGTCCATATCCGCCGACTGGCAGTACAGAAGATTGTAGCCCCCAACGGCGTCCAACACTGTTTTCCTTACAACTGCCGACGGATGGCTCACGCAGTTTCCTTCAAAGATAAACCGCTGGACCCATTCCTTCTGGGTATGAAAGTTCATGTTAAAAAGTCCCGACAGCATCTCATATTCCTCATTGGTGGCCTCGCCGCTTTCATTAACCACCTCGGTATATGTAAAACAGGCTCCGCACTCCCTGCGCCCCTCCAGATAATCCACCTGCCGCTTCAGCTTTTCCTTCTCCCATATATCGTCGCTGGTGGCAAAAGCAATATATTCTCCTTCTGCCTGCCTGATACCGAAATTTGCCGCCGCACAATAATATTGATTTTCTTCAAGTGGAAAAACACGAACCCGGATGTCCTGATAACTGTTAAGAAGCTCCAATGTATGATCTGTAGAACCGTCGTCAATGACTATCAGCTCAAAATCTCTGTATGTCTGCTCAAGAATGCTGTCTATAGATTCCTTTAATGTGTGTGCACGATTAAAAGAACATAAAATAATACTAACCATATCTGCCCTTTTCTCCTGTGTTTATACTAACATAACCCATATTTATTTTGAAATAGAATCTCATAATAAATATGGGTTATATATAGATACTCTCTATAGTATTTCTTCCAGGATTTCGATAGCGTCCTTTACTGCCTTCGGGCAGAAATCCAACATTCTCCCGCTGTCCAGAGCCGCTTTAAGCTCCTCTGGCTTTGACACGTCATACCCAAGCATGGGCCTGCATATTACGGTCTGATGCTTCCCAAGGAAACGCTCCCTGAACCGGGCGCTTTTTTCCATCATAATTTCCTTCTGCTCCATAAGAACCGCCGGATCGCTGTGTCCATACTTCAGTCCAATAGCCATCAGCGCGCCTGTCACCGCGCCGCAGACCTCACCCATCAGCATTCCGCCCCCAAAGCATGCGGCGACCCTGTTGGCCTCTGTTTCCGTAATACCCAGCTCCCCGGCAAATGCCCGCAGTACGACTTGAGAGCAGTCATATCCCCGGATCAGCTCTTCCCGGATTCTTTCTTCCGTCATATTCATCATCCTCTCGTATCCTGTCACTCGTTATGCATAAATGAAACCAGTCTGTCAATGTCCTCTTTCTCATGCGCAATCAGCTCAAGCTCCGGAATCTCACTGTTAGAAAAAATGTTGGCCATAGAAACATACTGTGAAAGCTTCGACTTCAGATTCAGTCTGTCGCCCTCCCCCGTTACCAGCTCCACCTTTCCCTTACACTCGTCCACTGCTTTAAAGAACTTCTCAATATCTGTAATGTTCTGTACCTTCACTGCAGCTCTCCTTTCCCTGTTCCATTTTTTATTACCAGCCTATTATAATTTATTTTTCTCCTAAAGTCCACCGGCTCTCTAAAAAACGAAAAAGGGAGGCCCCAAAGACCTCCCTCAGCCATACCGCTTTTTACAGACTATCGGCAATATCGTCTCTCTGCGGACGGGCCAGGACACAGATTGCGGCCTGCACTGCCGCAAGGATTCCTGTCATCCATGTATGACGGTCGGCAAATACCATGGAACCGCCCATATCCTCTGTCAGGAAAAATACAGCTATTGCCGCTGCAGCCGGAATCAGGCTCATGAGCTGCATGCCGCCTATGTTCCCACTCTCATGTCCTTTCTGCTTTCTCCTTAAGGAGCCTGCGATAAGGATCCCGCTTGCCAATGCTGTACAGACAGCCAGGAGCATGTTGAGAAGAGCCCAGGATGCGTTCACATTCCCTGCAAGGGGAACCGGCTCGTCCTTAACCTTCTCCACTGCTTTATCCTGTGAGGATGAGGAGCCGCTCCACAATCCTGTATTAAACCAGGAATCCTTCTCCTCCCCGGCCTTTTTCTTTCCCTTGGAGGCGTCTGCTTTCTTTGCCCCTGTGTCCGCTGCCGGACCTCCCGCTGCAGCGCCGCCTCCTGCCGCCGTGCTTACCACGCTGCTTATGACTGCTCCGCCGCCCGTAACCAGGCCGCTCTGGCTGCCGCCTGTACCGTTCTGGACGTCCTGGCTTGTCTGGCCCTGTCCGTTTCCCGGGACGGCGGGAATCTTTTCAAAGACCGCCTTCAGCGTTACAGAACCTCCCGGCATGGTAAAGCTGTTGTCCTTAACCTTCACGCCTCCGGATATTACCTGCCACTTTTTAAAGCGGTAGCCCTTGCTTGGCGATGCCGTCAGCTTTACCTTCTCTCCTACGGCCGCTCTGTCCACATTCGCAGACGCCGTTCCGTTGCCGTCGCTTTCCACCGTTACGGTGTAACCGCATATAACCTTCAGGCCCTTCCTGGATAAAGCCTCATTTCCGTCCTTTGCGCCTGCAACCAGCTTCTTCCACTGTTCTTCGGTACCGCCGTAGTATACTGTATCAAGAGCATCACA